>JAZDHO010000217.1:0-12304 GCA_043805815.1 Chloroflexota bacterium | reverse complement strand
GGTCAACTTCTTCGGCGTCATCGCCGTTACGCAGGCCTTCCTTCCGTTGCTGCGCGCGGGCCGCGGACGCCTCGTCAACATGAGTTCCGTCAGCGGTATGGTTGCCTCGCCGTTCCTCAGCCCGTACACGACCAGCAAGTGGGCATTGGAGGCTCTCTCAGATGCCCTGCGGGTGGAGCTGCATCCCTGGGGCATCCAGGTCTCCGTCGTCCGACCCGGTGCCATAGATACCCCCATCTGGGCGAAGGGACGAGACACGGCCGATAAGATCCTCGAGGGCGCGCCGACGGAGCTTGCGGAGTTGTACGGCCCGGTCGTCTATTCTTTGCTGGGTGGCCTGAAGCCCCACGGGATCTCGGCGATGCATGTTGCCGGGGCCGTGGCACACGCGCTGATGGCGGATCGGCCCAGGACGCGTTACGAGGTCGGCTTCCAGGTCAAGATCGTGGATATCTTTCGGCGCTTGCCGGACCGAGTGCGCGACGCCATCTTTCTGAGGCGCCTCGGCAGGGGACTCTAACGTGCTCTCCATCGCGTTCGGGCTCCTTTCTGCCCTCGTTTGGGGCGCGGCGGACTTCACCGGAGGCATCGCCAGCCGCAAGACCGGCGCCTTCAGGGTCGTGTTATTCGGAGAGCTCGTCGGCTTGCTGATGCTTGTACCCGTTGCGCTGGCGGTCGGCGACACGGTGCCGAATGCCGCCTCCTGGATACAAGCCGCCGTGGCGGGGGCGCTCGGCACCCTCGGGCTGCTGCTCCTGTACCACGCGCTGGCGATCGGCACTATGAGCATTGCCGCGCCGGTATCGGCACTGATGGCCGTCATCCTGCCGGTGGTCGTGGGTTCTTTCACCGAGGGCATTCCCGGCGGGCTCACGCTGATGGGCTTCGCCCTCGCCCTGATGGCAGTGTGGTTCGTCTCGCAGAACCAGGAGGGACCTCCGAACCTCCTGGCGCACCTCTCGGATCTGCGCCTTCCGCTCTTCGCGGGCGTCGGTTTTGGGTGCTATTTCGTGCTGATGCATTCGGCCGCGCGCGACAGCACCTTTTGGCCCATGGTGGCCTCGCGCGGCGCGGGCCTCACCGTCATTGCGCTCTTCATGCTGCTTCGCCGGGATTCGGTTCGCCTGCCCCGCAGCGTCTGGCCCATCATCGCCCTGAACGGCATCCTCGATGTCGGAGGCAATGCTTTCTACATCCTGGCCGGGCACACTGGCCGCCTGGATGTCTCAGCGGTGTTGAGCTCGCTCTATCCGGGAGCGACCGTGATCCTGGCGTGGTTCATCCTGAAGGAACGCCTCTCAAAGACGCAGTGGTTCGGGATCGGCGCGGCGCTCGTCGCCATCGTCCTGTTCACGCTCTGATCGGCCGCCGCGGCGATGGGCTGATGAACGGCAAAGAGAACGGAGGGATAAAGATATGACCGGACGGCTTGCCGGCAAGACGGCCATCATCACCGGCGCGACCTCGGGGATAGGCAAAGCCACAGCCCTGGTGTTCGCGGAAGAAGGCGCTTCACTGGTGTTGACCGGCCGCCGGGCCAGCCTCGGCAGCGCACTCGAGCGCCAGATCGTCACAACCGGCGCGCGCGGCCAGTACATGGAAGCCGATCACACCGTGCCCGCCGATTGCCAGCGTGTCGTCGAGGCAGCCCTCAGGGAGTTCGGCCGCATCGATATCCTTTTCAACAACGCCGGCATAGTCACCAGCGGCACCGCCGAAACGACGACCGACGAGGTCTGGGATCAGACACTCGCCATCAATGTGACCGCCGTCTGGCGTATGAGTAAATTGGTCCTGCCCCACATGAAGAAACAGGGCGGCGGCGTCATCGTCAACAACGGCTCGGATTGGTCCGTGGTGGGCGGCCAGGATGCTTTTTCCTATATCACCAGCAAAGGCGCCGTTGGCATGATGACCAAGGCCATGGCGCTGGACCACGCCCGCGACAACATCCGCGTCAATGCCGTCTGCCCCGGAGACACGATCGTCGAAAGATGGCTGGAAGAGGGCTACTTCGAGGGCTCCGGGCCCGTAAAAATGGAAGAGGCCCTGAAGGAATCAGCCGGGCACATACCGCTCGGCCGCTACGGTCGGCCGGAGGAGATCGCCCGGGCGGTGTTGTTCCTGGCCTCCGACGAATCCTCCTTCATGACCGGCCACCTGCTCCTGGTCGACGGCGGCAGCACAGCGCAGTGAGGCGGGCACGCTGGTCTTCTAACGCCGCTCATATGCAGCCTCCCTTGACAACGAGCCTCCCTGGCTATAAAGTTAAGCCCGCTTAACTACCAAGCGGACTTAACTATGGGCAGACACCTCAACCTCAAGCAGACTCTGCACGCCTGGATGGATCTCGCCATCCACCGCTCGATGCGCGGGTGGGCGCATCACGCCAAGGCTTCGGGGCTCTCCATGCCGCAGTTCAGCATCCTCATGCAGTTGCACCACGGCGGCCACTGCGGCATCTCGGAGATCAGCGAGCGCTTCGATGTCACCGCCGCGGCCGCCAGCCAGCTCGTCGAGAAGCTCGTGCAGGCCGGCCTGCTCGAGCGCACCGAGGTGCTCGAGGACCGCCGCCTCAGGCAGATCGAACTCACGCACAAGGGTCGCGGCCTGATCGAGAAGGGCATCAGCGAACGCCACCAGTGGATGGATAGGCTGGCCGAGTCGCTCGATGAGAAGGACCGCGAAAAGATCTCCGCCGCCCTCGTAGTCCTCACCGAGGCCGCGCGCAAGTTGGAGCACCCATGAGGCGGCTTGCTTCGCCCCTGGGCTCCTCCGCCGCTCCGGCCGCAACATCCATTGAATCGATCAAGGGGAACGGATAACGCATGCACACCGGCATGGCTCAACGCATGGCAGGCAGTGCCTCCCTGCCGGCTTCCGGCTCACGTTCACTGCGGCGCGCGGTCCAATACCTGACGCGCTATCGCCGGCAGGCGGCGCTCCCTTATGCCTTCCTCCTAATCGCGACCCTGGCGCAGCTGGCCGTTCCAGCCATGATCCGGCGCATTATCGACGCGGTTACGGGCGGCTACATCGCCAACCAGGTGTTCGCCAGCCTGGACCAGATGCCGTCCCAGGCGGTGCAGGCGGCACTGCCGCGCATCCTGGCAGCCCTCGGCTATCCCGCGGCGTGGACGGCCGAGCAACTCGCCTCTCAGCTGAACGCCATCATTACCGGCGCCCCCCGGGCTCTCATCACTGGGGTCGTCGCTGTCCTCCTCTTCGCCGTCGTGCGCGGCGTCTTCGCCTTTCTGCAGGCCTATTGGGCGGAGAAGAACTCGCAGACCGTTGCCTACGACCTGCGCAATGACCTGTATGCCAAGATCCAGCGCCTCTCGTTCTCGTACCATGACCGGACTCAAACCGGCCAGCTGATGATCCGCGCCACCGACGATGTTGAAAAGGTGCGCCTGTTCATCGGGCAGGGCCTGCTTCAATTGGTCGGCGCCCTCCTGCTGCTGGTCGGCACGGTCATCATTCTCTTCGCCACCAACACCACGCTGGCCTGGACCGCCATGCCGATCCTGCCCGTGGCGATGGCGCTCTTCGCCGTCTTCGGCTCGATTGCGCAGCCCAAATTCCGCCTGCTGCAGATCAAGCTTTCCGCCTTGAACACCATTCTGCAGGAGAACCTCGCTGGCATCAAGGTCATCCAGGCCTTCACGCGCGAGCGCCACCAACAGAAGAAATTCCGTCATGCGGCCGACGACCTCATGAGTCAGGCCATCTCGGTGTCCAGACTCTTCACGTTCCTGTTTCCGATCATCTTCCTCGTGGCCAACCTGGGTCAGGCAGCCATCCTGTATGTCGGCGGCCGGCAGATCATCGGCGGCTTGCTGTCACTGGGCGAGTGGCAGGAGTTCTCGCTCTACCTGGTCTACCTGTTCTTCCCCATCGCCCATCTGGGGTTCATCATCACCCAGTACGGGCAGGCGGCTGCCTCGGCCGACCGCATCTTTGAGATCCTGGATGCGCACTCGGACATCCTGGATCGACAGGACGCGATTTCCCTGCCGTCCGTCAAAGGCGAGCTCAGGTTTGAGCGTGTCAGCTTCCGCTATTTCGGCCGCGGCGAGCCGGTGCTCAAGGACGTCAGCTTCGAGGCCCACCCGGGTCAGCGCATAGCCTTGCTCGGGGCTACCGGCTCCGGCAAGAGCACCATCATCAACCTGCTGCCGCGCTTCTATGATCCGACCGAGGGTCGCATCACCATCGACGGCCACGACCTGCGCGACTTGAAGGTCGACTCCCTGCGCCGCCAGATCGGCATCGTCCTGCAGGAGACCACGCTCTTCAGCGGCACCATTCGCGAGAACATCGCCTTTGGACGGCCCGACGCGTCTGACCATGACGTGATCGCCGCGGCCACAGCCGCTCAGGCGCACAATTTCATCCTGTCGTTCCCGGATGGTTACCAGGCGCACGTCGGCGAACGCGGCATGACGCTCAGCGGCGGGCAGAAGCAGCGCATTGCCATCGCCCGCGCCCTGCTCCTGGATCCGCGCATCCTGATCCTCGACGACTCGACCTCCAGTGTCGACCTCGCCACCGAATCGCTCATCCAGGCCGCCTTGGACAACCTGATGCGCGGCCGCACATCCTTCGTCATCGCCCAGCGCATCGGCACCGTCATGTCCGCAGACAAGATCCTGGTGCTGGACCGCGGTCAGGTTGTGGCGCAGGGCAGGCACGCCGAACTGATGGAGAACGAGCCCCTTTACGCCGAGATCTACAACTCACAGATCCTTGCCTACGAGCATGAGCATGCCCCCGAGGTGCACTAGCCTATGATGGGTGGTCCCGGTCGCTTCGGCGACATCCTGAATCAGGAGACCCTCAAGCCGCGCAGCCTCACCAGTACGCTGCTCAGGCTTGGCGGCTATTTTGGCCGCTTCTGGCCCGGCCTGATTGTCGCCGTCCTTTTCGTGCTCATCGCCACGTGGACGCAGGTGACGGTCCCGGAGTTGACCGGCCAGGCCACCGATTGCTTCCTCGTACCGTTGGGAGCCGGCGAATTCAGCGGCCTCTCCAGCGCCTTCATGCAGAGCCAGGCGGCCAACTCGGCCGCCACGTGCTGGCTTGTGAGTGACCCCGCCGGTCTCACCGGCAGTCGCTGGATCATCGCGCGGGCATACCACGCCGGCGGCTTCGCCGCGCCCGCCCTGCAGTCCATGACCTCTGCTGATCGCATCGCAGGCCTGGCGCGCCTCATCGGCATCGTGATTGGCCTGTACTTCCTCGGCGCCATCGTCACAGGATTGACGTTCTTCGCCATGGCCTGGGCGGGGCAGCATGTCCTGCGCGCGCTGCGCACCGACGTCTTCGACCGGCTGCATCAGCTCTCGCTCAGCTACTACGCCGCCAACGAAGCCGGCGACCTGATGAGCCGCATCACCAATGACACCAGCGCCATCGAGCAGGCGATCTCCTTCGCCCTGGTCAACGTCTTCAGTGGCGCCCTGCTGCTGATCGGCGTGGCCTACAACATGCTGACCCTCAGTGCTGCCTTTGCGGTGCTGGCGCTGGCCGCCACCCCGCTCATGTTCCTCGCCACCGTGTACTTCTCGGCGCAGGCGCGCAAGGCGTTCCGCCGCAGCCGGCGGGAGATCGGCAACGTCAACGCCGAGCTGCAGGAAAGCATCGCCGCGGTGCGCGAAGTCCAGGCCTTCAGCCGCGCCGAGGAGAACATCGAGCAGTTCAAGGAAGTCAATGCCGCTAATCGGGATGCGAACATCCGCGCGGTCACGTTCACGTCCGCTCTCTCGCCCGCACTCGAGGCTCTTGGCTATGTAGCCCTGGCGGCCGTCGCAGGAATCGGCGGATGGTACATGCTCACCGGGCAGACGATGCTCGGCACCACCGTGACCTTTGGCCTGGTCGTGACCTTTCTGGCATACGTCCAGCGCTTCAATCAGCCCATCCAGCAGATCGCCATCATGTGGACCAATATCCAGAACGCCATCGCCGGCGCGGAGCGCATCTTCGGCCTGCTGGACCAGGTTCCGGGAGTCCAGGACCGCCCGGGAGCCAAAGACCTGCCTCGCATACTGGGCAAGGTTGAATTCGACCAGGTCTCGCACCACTACGAGGACGGCGTGCCCGTCCTGCGAGACGTTTCGTTCACTGCCGATCCAGGGCAGACCGTCGCCATCGTCGGCCCCACGGGCGCCGGAAAGACGACCATCATCAACCTGCTGCCGCGCTTCTATGATGTGGCCATGGGCGCCATCCGCATCGATGGCGTTGACGTACGCGACGTCAAACTGGAATCCATCCGGCGCCAGGTGGGCATTGTGCTGCAGGACACGTTTCTGTTCAGCACCAGCGTGATGGAGAACGTCCGCTTCGGCCGGCCCGAGGCGACCGACGAAGAGGTCAAGGCCGCCATTCGCATTGCTAACGCCGACTCGTTCATCGAGCGTCTGCCTGGGCAGTACGAGACCGTGCTGGGGGAGCGCGGCTCCGGCCTCTCGCAGGGACAGAGGCAGCTGCTATCCATCGCGCGCGCCGCCCTGGCAGATCCCCGCATCCTCATCCTGGACGAAGCCACCTCCTCCGTCGACACGCGCACGGAGCGCCTGATCCAGAAGGCCTTCGATCAACTCCTTCGGGGCCGCACATCCATCGTCATCGCACACCGCCTCTCCACGATCATCAACGCCGATCAGATCCTGGTGCTCGACGACGGGCGCATCATCGAGCGCGGGCGCCACGCGGAGCTGATGGAGAAGCGCCTCTTCTACTACGACCTCTACATGAGCCAGTTCCAGAAGCAGGAAGAAACGGCGACCGTGACGAAGTGAGCCGCAGGCACGGCGCCTCCCGGGCCTTCAGCCAACACAGGACGATTTGACGCCCTATTGCGCCGCGCTGCCGCTCGAGACTGACCGGATTTCATAGGTACTTGGCCGCCCTTTGATCTGCGTTTCTGTGGCGCAGCCCCCAATCACGGCTTTGTCCCCCACGTCTAGCGCGGATGCGGCTCCGATGAACACATGTGGCCGACCCCCAAGCAGATCGTTGCCAACAAACACGCGTGCCACAGAGGCCTCGGCCACCGCCGCCAGGTCAGCGAACACAGCCGCGTCGGACGGGTCGTTCGCGGCTCCGAAGCTCTTGAATTGTTCGAGACACACGCCTGGCAGGGTGCCGCACGCAGCAGTTCCCTCCGGCACCAGATCAATATGCCGTCCCGCCCTCAGTGTGGTCGCGAACGCAACTTGCTCTGCCGGACAGTTCGGCGCAGCGATATGCACTTGCATCGTCGCGTAGCGGATGAGCACGGGCACGAGAACCGTCATTGCTCCCAACCATAACGAGACCACACGGGCCGCCGTCGCAACGGACCTGTGCGCCTGTTCGACCCTGCTGACGGCCCGCATCCCGCCAAGCGCGGCGGCCGGCAGTGCATAGACAAAGGGCATGGTGCTGGCATAGATGCGAATTCCGCCGTCAATGGGCGGCAGGAAGGGCACGGACAGCAGCACCCCGATGAAACCGGCAAGAAGCAAGGATGAATTCGGCTCGGCCCTTCCCCGCCCCGCTCGGTACAGCCCAACGAGCATCAAGACCATACCGGCGATTGACAAGGCCAGGTCCTGGACACCGAAACCCAGGCCAAACACGCCCCACAGCGGCGAAAGGAAATCGCGGAACGCTTTGGCCGTGCCGACCACAAAACCCTGCGGATGAGCCAGGAAGAAACGCCACGCCGCGCGCAGGATCACCTCGGGATTCCGTGCGCCCAGGTCCTCGAACGCCTTGTGGTAGCCTGCCCCGCCGTTGACCTGACCATACACGGTGAACGCAAGATTGCCAAAGGGGAATCCGCCCGGCTCCACCACCAGTCTCGTGTAGATCGTGTTCACCGTGAGATATGCCGCCACGACGGTCGCCAACGCGATCCCAGCGACGCGCCCTGAGAAGCGCTGCCCACCGCGCCACGCCCATCCAGCCCAAAGCACCAGCACTGGGAAAATAAGGAATGCCCCAGCCCGCGCGCTGACGGCCAGCATCAGGACGATAAGCCCGAGCACCAGTTCCCAGGCCCGCTTCGCTTCGGCCGCCTCCCAGAGCAGCACAAATCCGAGGCAGCCCAGGGCCAGACCCAGCGTCTCCGTGTAGGCGGTGCCGATGAGCGGCTGGATGAAGAAGTAGAGAAGGGTCACGAACAGCGCGGCAGCCGCAGCCCCCAGCCGGTTCCGCATCTGGATGGCCGCCAGGCTGAAGCACCATCCAGCCAGGCCGACCTGGATCGCCAGCGCCCACTGGAGATTCCCGCCCGTGGTCCACAATAGCGTCGCAAGGAAGCCCGGATACAACGGCCTCCAGGCCGCGCCCTCGTTGAGAGTCCTGATGGACTGACCGCCCAGGATCCAGTCCGCGCCGTTGAAATAATCGAGCCCGTCACGGAAAGGCAGCAATCCACCGATGATCTTATCGTCTGAGTAGCCCGAGTGCCACAGGAACGAAAGCGAGAGCCCCAATAACGCCATCGTGAGACTGGCGGAGGCAAGCCAACGATAGGGCGCTGCAATCCGGTAACTCAAGTAGTGCAGCAGCAGCAACGCCCCGAAGAGTGGAAACGAATACGCCGAGAGCGCCCGGGTTATCGATTGGTCAACTGGCAGCAGCGCAGCCAATGCATATACCGCGAGCGGCACCATGCTTGTTGCGATGTGGGAAAGCACTTTGCGGGGAAGTGTGTTGCGGATTTCAAGGTGCATGTCGGCGCAATCATATCACGCGCATCATCATCACATTCGCAGGCCATGTTGCACGGCTTCAGCCTTGCGCTCGGTAACTGCTCTTGACGCCGCCCCTCGTTACCCGTAACATATGCCCGCTCTTCGGACGTTCATTCATCGCAGCGGCAAACGGGGCGGCATTCTCCATCAACTGCGAAGGCAATTGTCCTTTCGCCCTTCGTGTCCTTTGTGTTAATCAAAAAAGGGATAGCCATGGAACTCGGCCAGGTTCGCAAGATCGATATCGACCGCGAGATGCAGCAAGCCTATCTCGACTACGCCATGTCGGTCATCGTGGCGCGCGCGCTGCCGGATGCCCGCGACGGACTCAAACCCGTGCAGCGGCGCATCCTGTACGCCATGTACGACATGGGCATCCGCGCCGACTCCGCCTACAAGAAATCCGCCCGTATCGTCGGCGAAGTGCTCGGCAAGTACCACCCGCACGGCGATGCCGCCGTCTACGAGGCCATGGCGCGCATGGCGCAGGATTTCTCCATGCGCACGATGCTCGTGGATGGGCAGGGCAACTTCGGTTCCGTGGATGGCGATCCACCCGCGGCCATGCGCTACACCGAGGCCCGCCTGGCGCCTCCCGCCCTGGATATCCTGGCCGACATCAACAAGAACACCGTCGACTTTGGACCCAATTTCGATGACACGCTCGCTGAGCCGAGTGTCCTGCCGTCCGCCATACCCAATCTTCTCGTCAACGGCGCGACCGGCATTGCAGTCGGCATGGCCACGTCCATCCCTCCGCACAACCTGGGCGAGATCGTCGACGCCCTGGTGTACATGCTCGGTCACTGGGAGAAGCTCGACGATATCGACGTCGAGCAGCTCATGGAATTCGTTCACGGCCCGGACTTCCCCACCGGCGGTGTGATCCTGCAGGAAGCGGGCGAAGAGGGCCTGGAGGCCGCCTACGGCTCCGGGCGCGGCCGCGTGACCGTGCAGGCCAAGACCCATACCGAGGAGATGAAGGCCGGACGGAACCGCGTCATCGTCACCGAGCTTCCGTACATGGTCAACAAATCAAGCTTGATCGCACGCATCGCCGAACTGGCGCGCGGTGGGCACCTTGAGGGGCTGGCCGACCTGCGCGACGAGTCCGACCGCCGCGGCATGCGCATCGTCATCGAGCTGACCAAGACCGCCGAGCCGCAGCTCGTGCTGCGCGAGCTCTACAAACGCACCCCGATGCAGACCACCTTCGGCATCAACCTGCTTGCACTTGTGGATGGCGAGCCGCGCACGCTCACGCTCAAGCAGGCGCTGCGCGTGTACCTCGAGCACCGCCTGGCCGTCGTCAAGCGCCGCGCCGAGTTCGACCTCGACAAAGCCCGGCAGCGCGCGCACATCCTTGAGGGCTACCTCATCGCCCTCAAGCACCTGGACGAGGTCATCAGCCTGATCAAGAACGCCTCGGATGTCGATCAGGCACGCACGCGCCTGATGAGGCGCTTCAAGCTGAGCGAGCCCCAGGCCAGTGCCATCCTCGACATGCAGCTTCGCAGGCTGGCCGCACTCGAACGCAAGAAGATCGATACGGAATACAGGGAAGTCACCGCGCTGATCAAGGAATTGGAGGCTCTGCTCAAGTCGCCCAAGCGCATGCGCCTCGTCGTTGCCGAGGAGCTCACCAGGGTTCAGGCCGCCTACGGTGACCGCCGCCGGACCGAGATCGTCAACCTGCAGAAAGGTGGCAAGGCGGCTAGGGCGCTCACGGCCGCGGACGTCGCCTCCAGGAAGTTCGTCTGGGTAGGCGTGACCGCCGATGGCATCGTGGCGCGCACGCCAGATGACAAGCCGCCGCGCCCCTCGGGGCACGACGCCCCGCGCTGGCTGGTCAAGGCCACCACCGCCGATACGATCTACTTCGTCTCGAAACTCGGCAAGGCCGCCGCGCTGGGCGTGCAGTTGATCCCGCAATCTGAAAAGCTCGGTGGCGGCGCACCGTATCACCGGGTCTCGCCCCTCACCGAGACAGATACCTTGGCAGCCGTGTTCGCCCTGCCGGCGCGCCGCGCGGACTATCCCGAGGGAACCTGCGTCATCACCGCCACTCGCTACGGCATGATCAAGAAGACCCTCATTACCGACCTGCCTGGGCCCTCGGCGCAGTCCTTCACGCTGCTCAAGGTCAATGAAGGCGACGTGTTGATCTCAACCGGCCTCACCGACGGCAGGAAGAAGAGCATCCTGCTTGCGACGGCCGAAGGCATGGCCATCCGCTTTGCCGAGGACGACGTCCGGCCCATGGGACCGGTCGCAGCGGGCGTCAGCGGCATCAAGCTCGACGAGAAGGACGAGGTCGTTGGCATGGAGATCCTGCCGAGCGAGGGCGAGATCTTCCTGCTCTCGTCAGATGGCAAAGCCAAGCGGCTCGAGCACTCCGAGTTCCCCGCGCAGGGACGCTACGGCAAGGGCGTACGCGTCTGGAGCCTGCCGGGTAAGGTGAAACTTGCCGGCCTTGGCGGCGGCAAGCCGCATCATGTTGCCACCATCCATCTCAGCAAGGGCGCCGCGAAATCGACTCGGCTCGACGCGGCCGCCATCCGCAAGCGCTCCTCCAGCAGGGGCGATGTGGTCGTCGAGCTCAAGCCGGGTGAAGACGTCGTGGGCCTCACCCTGGGCTGGACCGTTGACCGCTTCGTGCTAAAGGCAGCTGCACAAAAGAAGAAAGCCGCGGCCAAGAAGGCGGCCAAGGCCAAGAAGAAGGGGCCGGCGAGGAAAGCGGGCGCGAGGACCGCGAGGAAAGCGGCAGCAAAGAAAGCACCCGTCAAGAAGAAGGTCCGCAAGAAGTAACTGGAAGAGACCTCCGAGGTCTCTAAGACCTCGGAGGTCTGGTAAGCAATGCCACGCAGGCTTGTTCCGCTGGTGCCCGAGTTCTACTACCACATCTACAATCGCGGCAACAACCGCCAGGCCATCTTCTTTCAGGCCGACATCTACGTGTATTTCCTCGGCAAGGTGGAAGAGTACCTGCTCCCTGTTCTTGACGTGCTTGTCTATTGCCTCATGCCGACGCACTTCCACATGTTGGTCCGCGCGCGTGCAGTGCCCAAACAACCCTCCGAGATCTTGAAGACCTCGGAGGCTTCGTCAGTGTCTCCCGCCGCCCTTGCCATGATGAGGCTCTCGGTCTCCTACACCAAGGCCATCAACAAGCGATTCAACCGCGTCGGGGCGTTGTTTCAGGGTGCATTCCGCGCGATCCCGATTGAGGCAAGCGACCATCTGCTGGACCTCTGCCGTTAGATCCATGCCAATCCGGTCAAGGATGGATTAGTCGCGGATCCGGCCTCGTGGCCGCACTCCAACTACGCCGAATGGTTGGGCGAACGTCAATCGAGGCTTGTCGACCGTTCCTTCATCGATCGTCATTTTGGCAGTGGGTCCGACTATCGGGACTTTGTCGCAGACTATCTGCGCACGCGGGATCTCCCGTCAGAGGCCACCGTCCACCTTTCTTCCCTGGAAAACTAGACTACACACAGACCTCCGAGGTCTTCAAGACCTCGGAGGTCTCACCGTGGACTACTCGCCCCCAC
>JAZDHO010000216.1:0-4674 GCA_043805815.1 Chloroflexota bacterium | reverse complement strand
ACGGAATCCGATCGGGGCAATGGCCACGGGACGTCCATGAGTTGAGGGCGTTCACTCTGCGGCCCGTGCACCAGCGGTCCTCACGGGCTGGCCGGGGGCAGGGGCGTTCCTTCCACCCGAACCGCTTGACCGTGCATGACGCGCCGGCTTCCTTGAGGCCTACTCAGTTCCGAGGGACACCTTTACCAGGGGCCGTGATGGATACGATCGGATCTCGCGCAGGCTGTCCTCAGACTTCCGCACACCTCGGCCTCCCCGGCGCGCCGTCGCCAGGTCCGACGGGTCGCCTTCAGCCGTGCCATTCGTTCCCGCTCGAACCGACTGACTACCGACGACTGAAGACTGACCACTCCCTCGCATCCCCGCTCGATGGACGCTCTGCGAGCATGGTGGTGAGGGTTATACGGATCTGTACAACACGCGCCCTCGGTTCACCGGGGAGAAGGTGAATGCCATATGGTAAAAGGAGAAAGCGCATCCGGGCCTCGAGGCAGCATGCGCGTCATGTGGCAAACCTGGCGATTCTGCCCTTGTTAAACGGATCTGCATAAGCCGTAGTTGGGCCATCACAGCGGATGGGGACCTCAATATGAACGATCTCACTGGAATCCCATACTCTCCGAATCGAGCGATCAACGCGTACATTAACCAGGTCCTTCCACTGTTCAGCAACAAATCGCAGGGACGGATCCGCAAAGCCATCCATGACGCCGGCAAGGCAGCTCTCAAACATCAAGACGAGAACACCGACGCCGGACGCATTTGCGGGGTCAGGTATTGCTTTGTGGGGATTGAGGTGGTAGATTGATGGCATGGCACGCAAACCACGGATCCACTACGCCGGTGCACTACACCACGTGATCCTGCGGGGGAACGCAGGAGACGACGTGTTCTCTGATGATGTGGATCGAACGAAGTTCTGTTTGTTGGTGCAGGAGGGGATCGAACGGTTCGAGCATCGGGTGCACGCGTTTTGTCTGATGGGTACACACGTACACGTGGCACTGCAGGTGAGAGAGCGGCCGTTGTCGCGGATCATGCAGAACCTGACGTTTCGGTACACGCAGTGGTACAACCGGCGGCATGCGCGGATCGGGCATCTGTTTCACGGGCGGTACAAGGCGAACCTGGTGGATGTGGACACCTACCTGGTGAGCCTGGTGCGGTACATCCATCTGAACCCGGTGCGAGCCGGGATGGTGGAGAGGCCAGAAGACTACCGATGGAGCAGTCACCGGTTCTATGTCGACGCCGGCGTGGAAGCTCCTGATCTCGCCGGTATAGGCGTTCTTTTCTGATTCAGGCTTTGTCCTTCATGCGGTAGCTGGAGCCCTGGATGGTGATGGTTTCGCAGTGGTGGAGGAGGCGGTCGAGGATGGCGGAGGTGAGGGTGGCGTCGTTGTTGAAGATGCGAGGCCACTGTTTGTAGGCCGTGTTGGTGGTGATGAGGATGGCGCCGCGCTCGTAGCGGGCGCTGATGACTTGGAAGAGCAGGTCGGCGGCGCGCTTGTCCATGGGGAGGTATCCGAGTTCGTCGATGACCAAGAGCCGGGGGGCTACGTATGCTTTCAGCGCCTTGGACAGGGAGTTGGCGGACTGAGCGGCGGAGAGGGAGTTGATGATCTCCACCGCTGGGGCAAAGAGCGTGGGCACGTTGGTGAGGCATGCGTGGTGGGCCAGGGCGATCGCGAGGTGGGTCTTGCCGAGGCCGACGCCTCCGATGAAGACCACGTTGGTGTTCTGGTCGATGAAGCGGAGGCGGAAGAGGTCCTGGACCTGAGCGCGGTTGATCTTGCTGGGCCAGGACCAGTTGAAGTGCTCCAGGGTCTTGAGGACGGGCAGACGCGCGGCCTTGGTGCGGCGTTGGACACTCCGCTCGTAACGGGCGGCAGCTTCAGCCTCGGCGAGGCGGCGCAGGTAGTCCACGTGGCCTACTCCCTCGCGGGCCGCCTCCCGGCCCATGTCCTCGTAGTACTGCGCGATAGTGGTCAGGCTGAGGCGGTGCAGGAGGAGCGTCAGGTCTTCAGGCGTTGGCTTCATCGGAGTTCTCTTTTCCCTCGGTGTCGTACACGGAGAGATCGGGATCGGGCATCTCGATGTCGAGCAGGTCCTGTTTGCGGGTCAGATGCAGCGGGCCGGGGTCAGGCAGTCGGCGCGCGCGCTGTTCGAGGATGTTGGCTATGTAGTCGCTGGAGAAGGCGTGATAGACCAGGGCGTCGGCCAGGGCGCGGGCGACGTGCTCCGAGCCATAGACATCGGACAGGGCCACGATCTTGCGCAGGTGGAGGCGCCAGGAGAGTTTGCGCTCGACCAACTGTCGGTAGTAGGTCTCGGCCTGCGGGCTGAGGGCGAGGAAGCGTGTGAGCAGGTGCTGCTCGTCGGCCCGTCGTTTGCGCTCGAGCACCGGGGCGGCGTGCTCCGGGCTCTCGAAGTCCCGCCCTCGGTCGTACGAGCGCAGATGCTCGGCCACGAACTTCTCCCTTTCGTAGAGGCAGAGCCGTTCGGGGTAGAGCTTGAGCACGAGCCTGCGCCCGACATAGGCGGCTGGCACGGAGTAGCGGTTACCGTCGACGCACACCCGAAACTGGCGATCCACCGACACGCTGCCGATCGAGGCGCAGTCGTACGGATGAGGCGGTAGCGCCTTGAGCATGGGCTTCTCGGCCACGAACAAGTCCACGGGGTGGCGGCGGGTGGTGCCATGGATGCGCACGTTGGCGATCTGTTCCATCCACAGGCACACGGCCGGGTTGATCGAGTCGAATTGGGTGAGAGGCCGGCCGGAGAGGAAGTTGTGCTTCACGTAGCCGACAGCGTTCTCGACGATGCCTTTTTCGTTGGCCTTGCGGACATTGCAGGCCTTGACGGTGAAGCCGTAGTGGGCGGCGAAGTCGGCGTAGTGGGGGTTGAGGAGGGGCGGGAGTCCATGGGGATGTGAGCGCACGGCGGTCGTGCAGTTGTCCACCATGACCTTGGTGGGCACGCCGCCAAAGAACTCGAAGGCATGCCGATGGCAGGCGAGGAAGTGCTCAGAGCTCTGGCCGAGGGTGAATTCGACGTAGAGCATGCGGCTGTAGCCCAGGACCATGACGAAGAAGCTGAGGCGTCGGCGCGTGGCGCCCACGGAGATGACATGCCAACTTCCCCAGTCGACCTGCGCGCACTCGCCCGGCGCAAAGGACAGCGTCAGATACGCCTCCTGGCCGCGCGGCCGGATCTGCTGAATGTAGTCCTTCACGATCGTTATCCCGCCGTTGAAGCCCTGGTCGCGCAGCATCGTCAAGACTTGCACCGCCGTGTAGGGATGTTCCTTGAGCATGCCCATGATCTGACCCTTGAAGGGATCCAGCACACTGGCGCGTTCGATACGCGTGCGCGGCCGGTAGGGCTCCTTGAGCCACTTCCGCACGGTGCGCGGCGCCAGCCCCAGGGCGCGGGCGATCTGCGCGGCGCTCAAGCGGTCGCGTTCTGCCAGTTGCTTCAGCCGGCACCATTGCTCGTAGGTGATCATCGGGCGCCTCCGCGTATGTGGTGAAGGATCGTGCCGATCGCGACCGGTGGTTCCCCATCGCGGCAGTGGCCTGCACCTGCCTGTCGCGTTCGCGGCGCAGACAGGCACGGTGCGGAGGCGGAGGGCGGCACCGTGGCCGGCGCGAGATCCAGCACCTGATAGAGCGGCGTGCGGGAGGCGATGAGTCCGGCCTGCTGAAGCTCAGTGCGGGCGCCCTGCAACTCTGCAGCGCTGCACGACAACTGCCGGCACAACGCCGCTTCGGAATACCAGCTCAGGCCGTCGGCGTCGGCCACAGTAACCAGAAACAGATACAGGGCCAGCGCCGGCGCGGTGCGTCCCTGCACGTGCCCGTCACGAACCAGGCGGTGATCGACCCAACTGAACTGCGGGGGAATGCGTCGCCGCCGTTGCGGCACAATGGGTGAGCGTCCTCTCATGCGTGACCTCCTGTGGCTGCATCCACGGCACGATGCCGCCGATGCGTTGTCCCCTTTCGTACCAGGCGGTCAGCACCCGCGCAATGTCATCTTGTAACGGTTCCCCCGTTATCATGGCCGCAAGTCCCACCAGCGCATGGCTGTGCGCCGCTAAGACATCTTGTAACGGTCGAGATATCTCCTTCGAAAGGCAGTTCCTGAATGCCGTAACATCCTGCCGCGCAAAGCCTTGCGCCGTTAAGAGATCGTGTAACGCATCCGGCGGCACGCACGCCGCTGCCACCCCCTTCGGTCTCCAATAGCCAGGATGCTTCCGACGCCACTCTTGGACCCGTTTCACGTGGATTGAGCCACGGAAGTAACCAGCGTTCTTCCGGCTCCATTTCTGTTGGCTCGCCCGGGTGCTGGCCGCCCGGCATTCCGGCTCCACACAGAACCGCTGATGCCAGGCGTTCTGTCCGTGCGGCCTGAACCATGTCGCGCAGTGACAACACTTTCGCAGCCCGTGTGTGCTCATCGTCTTCTCCCTGAGGTATACCCGGAAGAAGACGATACACCGCTGCGGATCGGCCAGGTATCATCGCACCACGACAGACGCACCACCCCCCATGATCTCACCGTGAAGAAAGAAGATGATGATCCGTTCGGATCAGGACCGGAGGCAAGAAGAAGGGAGCTTCCAGATCGGCTGAAGAAGAGTCACTTCAAATCGGCGTCGGCAGT
>JAZDHO010000215.1:0-30331 GCA_043805815.1 Chloroflexota bacterium | reverse complement strand
GGGATAGAATTACACGCGCAGAAAGGATCTTGAATGGAAATCGCCCGGCACTGGAGACTGAAGCAGCAAAGGTACTCGCTTGTAGGCGAGGTCTGCCATCATTGTGAACATAAGATCTTCCCGCCCAGGGACATCTGCCCCAACTGCGGCAACGAAGCACGTGAGCCCTTCGCCTTTAGCGGCAAGGGTGAGGTCTTCTCGTACACCACGATCTACGAGGCTCCCACGGGGTACGATGCGAACGCGCCGTACACGGTGGCACTCGTGAAGCTCAACGAAGGCCCGATGGTGACGGCCCAGTTGACGGACTTGGACGAATCGCCCGTTCAGATCGGCATGCCGGTCGAGATGGTAACGCGCAAAATGCGGGACGACGGCGATGAGCGCGGGGTGATCATCTACGGGTACAAGTTTAGGCCGGCAGTCCGAGCCTGAGACAAGAACACCTGACTTGCAAGGCGCCCTCAGCGTACGACGCTGAGGGCGCCCGCTGATTCAGGCCGGTCACCAGCGACCCCAACCCTGCTTCCGTCTCGGCACCGCCTGCGCTGCCCGGCGAGGGAAAAGGAATCAATGGTTGGGAAGCGCCGGGTACCCGGCGGGCAGACCCGGCAGGCGCGCTTCATACTTAAGAGGATGCCGTGGACGTCCTGCGATTTGCAGCGTTTGGGCGGGACCGGTCGGCATAGGGGTATTCCTAAGGGTGAAGCCCTGCTATTCGTACGCCAGCACCTCACGCACGGTCAAGCGCGTCGCGTTTCGAGCCGGAATGTAGCTGGCCAGTGCGCTCAACAAGATCACGACAACCAGCCAACCCCACAGTCCCGGCATCGAATACGAATATGAGAGCGGCATGCCCATCATTGCGCCGCCCGCAGCCGAGTTGAGTGCACGGCTCATCGGTATTGCCAGCACCGCGCCCATCATCCAGCTCAGGATCCCAATTGCGATCCCCTCCCGGATGAACACCTGGGCCACGCCCCGGTTAGGCGCGCCGATGGCGCGCAAAACGCCGATCTCGCGCGTCCGTTCGAGGACGTTGATGCTCATCGTGCCCATCAGTCCGAGCCCCCCCACCAGCGCCAGCAGGACGGCCATTACGAGCAGGAGTGCAACGATGGCATCGAAGATCGCTTCGGCATCGGCCCGTTCGGATTGCATGCTGCTGACCGTTCCGATCTTCACGCCCAGTGCATCCAGGTGCCTCTCAAGGGCATTGCTCCAGGCTTCGACGGAAACTGCATCATGCGTTTGTGTGGAGACCATCAACGCGTCCGCCTCGCCGACGCGGTTCGTGACCCTGGCCATGTAGTCGTACGGCGTGAAGATCATTGCGGCAAAGCTGCTTCCAACGTACGTGCCGACGATACGGAAGGAGCGATCTCTGCCATCGATCTTCAGGATCATCTCCCCGCCAAGATACAGATGCGGTTCATCGCGCAGAAGCGCAGAGGGAACCACCACGGCATTCTGGTCCTCGGAAAGCAGCCAGCGGCCCTCCACCATCGCGGGTGAAACGATCTGACTCGTCTCCGTAACGGTCGGCGCGAACATGTACATCATGGCGCTCTCGCTTCCATCAGGTCTTACCATGCGGGCCGGCGCCTGCAGCCATACGTCGGTGCCGGTGACGCCGGGAACGCGCAATGCCTCCTGTTGGATCTTCTCCGATCGATACGAGCGGTCGAGAGTGATCAGCAGATCCGTATTGAACCAGGCCGTCATGTCGTCGATCGTTTGCGTCAGGGACGCGCGCACGTTGAAGACGCTGATGAACGTTGCCGAGCCCAGCGTAAGCGTGGTCAGGGTCAGAATCAGCCTGCCCTGATTGCGGAACATGTTGCGGATGGACAACAGCGCAGGGCGCATGGGCAGGTGGCGCATCAGCCAAAGGTTGGAGCCGGAAACCACCCAGCCGATCCAGTGTGCGCCAAACTGCCGCCTACCCACCGAATAGGCGCTCATCGCCTCGCTGGCTGTGACCCGCAAGCTGGAAAGAAAGGGAGGCAAGGAGGCGGCCACGGGCAGCGCCAGGCCAATGATCACCTGGAGCACGATGGCATTCGGAGATATCTCGAACGAGGTCAGATCAAAATTGAAGAACGAGGCCAGGGTCTTGCTGAGCGCGCCCGCGCCTTGCACGCCGAGCGGGACTGCGAGCAGCAATGCCATGAGGCCGTACGACATGACCATGACGAGATACATGCCCAGGATCTGCAGGCTGCTTCCCCCGATCGCTTTCATGACGCCGATCTGCCGCTTCTGCTGGGCCAACAGGGCGGTGACGGTGTTGACGACCAGGAACGCGCTCAGGAAAAGCGACATCAGCCCTAACACGCCCATCAGGAGAAGGATGCCCTGCAACACATCGTCCATGGGAAGTTGCCCCGGGTCGGCAGTCATGCTAAGAGGGATGGTGAAGCCTGAACGCTCGGCCTTGTCTTTGACGCGGTTGACAACCTGTTCGGCCCACGCCTTGTCCCAGGCGTTGCTCGAGATGAGGTGCAACTCATTGAATCCGTGCGGCTCCCCCAGCCACTCCACGGTCTCAAACGTGATGTAGGCATATGGGGTGCCATCAAACGGGGCCGGCAGTTGTGCCGGATCGTAGGCCGTGCCTGCGATGCGCATGTAGCGCTGGGTATCGTCGGGCAGCTTGACGAGAACGACATCCCCGACCTCGGACTCGATCACCGACAGGGCGGCCCGCTCCACAAGCATCTCGCGCGCTGGCGGAGGCCACGGTCCCGATTGCGGGCTGATCTTGTTCACGCGGATATCCTGGTAATCCTCAACCACGAAGAGCGTGATGTTCTTCCACGTTTCTGGCGCGACCTGGACCCGGGCGGTAAGGCTTCGCCGCGCGTCGGCCTCCACAACATCGGGCATGGCGCGAACCGAGCGCACAAAGTCCTGGTCGAAGAGTTGGGTCGTGCGCACAGTCCCACTCGAAGGATTGATGGCGGCGAAACTCCGGGCGAGTCCCTCGGACAGGATCGTCCTGGCGCTGAGGATAATGCCGACCGCAAACAGCCCCACGGCCATGGAAAGCACGATCAGGACCGTGCGCGTCTTGCTCCCCAGCACATCGTGGAGCACCTTGTGCCAACGGGCGCTAAGCATGGGACCTGGACTCCGTTGTCGAAATCGAGATCTGCCCGTCCGCGATCGTCAGCGTCCGCGAGCCATGGGCTGCGACGTCTTTGTCGTGAGTAACCATGAGGACCGTCTTGCCGCGGGCAACGAGACCGTCGAACACCCTCAGCACGGCCTCAGCCGTCACTGAATCCAGGCTTCCAGTGGGTTCATCCGCAATCAGGATCGGAGGGTCGTTGGCCATGGCGCGCGCGATCGCCAGTCTTTGCTGCTGCCCCCCGGAAAGCGCGGCCGGCTCTTTCCTGGCGTGGTCCGCGATCTCCACGGCGTCCAACAGTTCCAGGGCTCGCCGGGGCTGATCGCGGCCAGCGAAGGAGCCGGCGAAGTCCATCGGCAGCATCACGTTTTCCAGAGCCGTAAGCGTGGGCAGTAGTTCGAAAGACTGGAATACCACGCCCACGTTCTGCCGGCGCCAACGTGCAGCGTTCTCAGGGCCGAGGCGGTGGATTGCCGTGCCGGCAACCTCGATCTCCCCAGAGGAGCAGCGGTCGAGCCCCGTGACACAATTGACCAGCGTGGTCTTGCCGCTGCCCGATCTGCCCGTGACAACCACGAACTCACCCTGGCGCACCTGCATGTCGATGCCGTTCAGCGCGGTCACTGCACCGCCAAAACTGCTGTAGACCTTCACCACGCGGCGAAGATCCATGATGATGCGGGCGCCTGGGGCCACGCGTGACCTAGCGGTTGACGATCTCATTTTCGATCATCCCGTCGGCAAGCCGGATGGTCCGATGCGTGCGGGCCGCCAGGTCCCGATCGTGCGTCACCATGAGGATCGTCGTGCCCGAATCCACCAATGTCGCAAAGAGATCCATGACCATGTCGGACGACTTGGAGTCGAGATTGCCCGTCGGCTCGTCGGCCGCGAGCAGTATTGGATCGTTCGCGAGGGCGCGGGCAATGGCGGCGCACTGCTGCTGACCACCGGACATGGAATGCGGGACGCGGTGGGCCTGCTCGGTCATGCCCACCAGCTCCAACAGGGCCATGGCGCGATCCGGACGCTCGGCCATCGGATAGCGGCCTCCGTAGTCCATCGCCAGCAGGATGTTCTCCACCGCGGTCAAAGTAGGCAGAAGCTGGAAGAACTGGAAGACGACGCCAACGGAGCGACCGCGCCAGATGGCGATCTGCTCCTCGCTCAACTTGTGGACCGCGGTGCCATGCACGTTCACTTCGCCGGACGTTGGCCGGTCAATGCCGGTGATCACGTTTATCAGCGTCGATTTGCCGCTTCCGGACTTGCCAACAATGGACACGAACGCGCCGACGCGGACTTGCAGGTCAACGCCGCGCAAAGCCGTGAATGTGCCCGCCGCGCTGCTGTAGGTCTTGACGACCGCGCGCAGGTCGATCAGGCGGCCATTGGGCCGCCCGTCCTGATTCTGCTTGATTGCGTGCGCCCTTCGGGGCGAGGATCTGCCCGGCATGGTTGCTTTCGGCGTCCCTCTGCGCCGGCGGTGGAGCAAGACGCAAATATATCACGACCCATCGGGCCGCTCTCACGCGCTCCTACGTGCTTCACTTCTCGGAGGTCGCGTGCTGCCCGGAGCCGCAGGCCGGGCCCATCGCCAGATCAGGTATTCAGGACTTTCCGCATCATGTCCCCCACTGCCTGAAAGACCGGCGAGGCATCTCCCAGATCCACGAGCGCCTTGCCGGAAGCCTCATAGGCGGCGAGCTCCGCGTCTTCCGGGACGCTGCCGAGCAGTGGCAGGTCGGAGGCTCGGGCAAAGTCGCTGATTTCCGAGGGCAGATCACCCCTCAGCCGGTTGATGATCAGGTGGGACTTCTCGATCTGGATATCCAATTCATTGCGAAACTGAGCTATGCGTTGCGCGGCCACCAGGCCGCGCCGCGAGGGGTCGCTGATGATCAGCAGATGCTGAACATCGCGCGTTGTGCGGCGGCTGAGGTGCTCCATCCCGGCCTCGTTGTCGATCACCACATAGGCATAGTGCCGGCTCATGGCGTCAATAACCTCACGCAGGTTGTGGTTGACGGCGCAGTAGCAGCCCTGCCCCTCGCCTCTTCCCATGGCGATCAGATCAAACCGCGAGCCTTCCGCCAGCGAGGACCTGATGTGGTATTCCAGATAGTCCCGCTTGTTCACACCTCCCGGCAGAGAGCCCATCGCCGCTCCGCCGTTGGTTAGAGAAGCTTGCACCTGTTCCAACATGTCCTCGCGGATGTCGCCGATGGTCCAATCCAGGTCCAGCCCCAGGACCATGTTCAGATTGCTGGAGGGATCGGCGTCGATCGCCAGGATCGAGTCGGGCTGGTTTTGCGCCAGGTACTTGATGACCATGGCGGCTACGGTCGTCTTGCCCACCCCGCCCTTGCCCGCCAGCGCAATGGTGGAGGTCACGACAGACTCCCGACCGGCGCGGATTCCCTCACAGGATAGGAATACCCTCCATCCACAGCAGATTCGCTCTTAAGGTAGTTCAACACGTACTGTCCGCAGTTGCTTCCTATGCGGTTCTCTTCAAGCTCGCCGATACTGACGATCACCTCGTATCCACGTTCGGACAGGCGCGCCACGATCTCATCGCCTTCGGCGCTTTCATGAGTCACAATATGCGATACCAGTCCGTGCCGTTGAGCCTGGTATGTCGGATTCACTGGCGTGATCTTGATCAAATAGTGCTGGGGGTCGAAATACCGTGACAAGACCTCGGGATCCACGGGCATATCAGCCGCGAGAGCGAAATTAAGCGTGATCTTGCGGTCGCCGGACCGGTGGAACCTTTCACCATACCTGGACATCGCGGCGAAGTCCCATTTCCGCACGGGGATGAGCCAGTCTCGCATTGCCACATCCGTCGTGTGGATCGAGAACTGGAACTGGAAGCGGCCCGCGGCATACAGGCGGTCCTTGATGTCCAACAATCGATCCAGGAATGCCTCCGCGCCCACGGGCGCGATCGTGGAGATCGATGGGATCAGGCCAGGGGCAGCGTAGCGCGCCGGCAATGTCTCCAAGACATCCAGGACCGCGGCATTCAGTGTTGGTTCGCCCATGCGAGCGAATTGGATCTTGAATTTCGCCGCAGGCACGCACCGATCTGGATACCACCTGTCGATCAGATAGTCGATCTGGTCGAGGACATCTTGAGTTGTGGGCTTGCCGCGATACTCGCCGCCTGCGTCACACATGCGGCATCGTACGGGGCAACCAAAGAGGGTTGAAACCATCAGGATCCAGCGCTCATCCCGCGAATAGGGAGGCTGCAACGCCTCGACGAATTCCACCAAACCGCCCCCCGTCATTTCGGCCATGTAGACCGAGGCAATCTGCGATCGGCCCACCGCTCCAAGTATCCTCATTGGGTGCTCCTGCCCGCATATATCTGCATCGCCGCCCTCAAGCCATCTCCGGCTGCGATGGCCGTCTGCCGCATGAGGCCATTCCACACATCGCCGGCAAAGTACAGCTGCCCGCCCTCAAGGAGTCGCGGCTCTTCCTCGCGCAGGCGTGTCGAAAGGAAGTCCGCGCGCGGCAACCGCCCTAGGGCAAAGACAACATAGTCCGCCACGACACTTGATTCCGCCCCTTGCGAACGACACAGGAGCCTGAAGCCGTCGCGCAACCCGGATCCGGAAAATCCCACGACATCGGTTTCGGACAAGTACTCGAAATCGCGGGAAGCTCGAGCCCGTTCCCACAGCAGCGGCAAGCCTTGGATCTCCCCGCCGCGATTCAGCATGGTCACCGTGTTATGTCGGAGCAGATTCATGGCATAGTCGAGCGCAGCGTCTCCGGCACCAACTATCACAACTCGTTGGTGGCGGAGGCGACTAATTGGAGCGACTGTCGAAAACACCCTTTCCCGGAGGTGGGCGGGAATGTCTACGGGAATCGGCCTTGGAATCGTGCCTGAAGCAACGATGACCACGCGCGACGTGTAGGAATGCAGGCGAGTCCGCGAAACCAGGTCCCCCCCAGTCACATCCACGGACAGGACCTCGTCCGGGATGGCCTGCACATCCGCGCTTTGCATGTGCTTCAGAAAACGTGCAGCCAACCTCGGGCCGGAGATGCCGTTTGGAAAACCCGGGTAGTTTTCCACGAGGTTCGCGTTCCAGAGCAATCCTCCGATCCGCTCTCTTTCGAACAACAAGAAACGAATGCCGTACCTCTGCAGCTGGATCGCCGCGGCGATGCCGGCGGGGCCGGCGCCGACAATCACTACGTCGGGTTGAGAAGCTGCCCGGGTTGCCGTGCTCAGAGTGATCGCCGGTCTAGTCGCTTGCATCATCGGGCGACGTTCAACTTGTCTGCGATGTCGTATGCCGCGGCTCTCAGCTCCGGTACGTGATCATAGACCGGGATCCCGAGCCGGTCGGCCTCCTGTACCTTCATGTCGGCCGGCAGATGGCCCACAAGGGGCAAACCCAGACCATCCGCCTCGAGAAAAGCGAGCTCTTCACTATCTTTGACCTTGTTGCCGATGAGATAGAGTCTTGTCAGGCCAATGTCGTTTGCGAGGTTCTTGATCTGCAAGGCCGTGCCCAGGGAGCGCCGCGTGGGTTCGACGACCACCAGCATGGCGTCCACGAAGTCGACTGTGGCACGCCCCAGGTGCTCCACCCCGGCGTACATATCCAGAAGCAGGACGTCGTCCTTGCGAAATAGCAGGTGAGTGAAGAGCGTCTTGAGCAACGCGGATTCGGGACAGATGCATCCCGAGCCTCCCATATCGACCGCGCCCATCTCCAGGAGCCGCACCCCGCGGTGCAGGACGCTGAAGCGCTCAGGGATATCGTCGACGCGCGGATTCAGCGTGAAGAACCCGCCGACTGTGCCCGGCTTTGCCCCAGTTCGCTCCTCGATGAGTTCGCCCATCTCGGCGATCGGGTGCAGGCGCGAGCGCAGCTCTGGCGGAAAGCCGAGTGCGCCAGCCAGGCACGGCGACGGATCGGCGTCCACGGCCAGTACTTGACGGCCGGACTCCGCGTACGCCTGGGCCAGCAGGGCAGTGAGAGTTGTCTTGCCAACGCCGCCCTTGCCAGTAATGGCGATCTTCATGCGGTCATCATACTTCAGTTCGGGTGGTGGGGGCATAGGTAGAGCGTCGGGTTTCCTCCATGATGCCTGTCAGGTCCACACAAACCCCGCGCGCACATCCCGGTTGGCGGCGACATCCGGCCCGCATACGTTTGTTTACAAATAAGGCAAGCTAGCTAGACATTCATCATGATTTCTTGTGACATTACTCACAACAAGCCTGATGGCAAAATGACTAGAATATGGCGAAAGGAGTCGTTCCTTTAGCGGTACGTGGACCATACTCCAGATAGAGGAGGCTCTCCATGCAGAGCAAGCGCTTCGAAATGCCCGCCCTATTCGGGGATCATCATGTGGTGGAGGTACGGCGCATCCTGCTGCAATTGCCAGGGGTGAGCGAGGTGTATGCCAGCAGCGCGTTTCAAGTAGTTGAGGTCACGTACGACGAGGCGAAGATCAACGACATCCAGTTGGCCGTCAAACTGGACGAAGCTGGCTACCTGGGAGAATGGGCCGTTCCGGCTGAGATGGGAGCCGAGTCCCATACAGATGCGGCCGGGACGGCACCGCTGTTCCGCCACACCGCAGTCTATGAAACCACCAAGAAAACGGTCGCATTCGCCCACCAGGTGAGCTACCGGGGGCGGCCCCTCTGGCACTGCCCGGGCATGGGCACGATTCGCGCGTCCGACGAGGAGCCAGAACATGCCTAAGAAACGCGAACTCGCAGAGTACTCGGTCGACCCTGCTGCCCGGCAGATGCTGGCCAGGGCCGAGGAGCTGGGACTCGAGACGGCCTTCACCCGCGCGGACAAAATGGTGCCCTGCAATATCGGTTCGGCAGGGATGTGCTGCAAGCAGTGCGGCATGGGTCCGTGCCGTCTTACCAAGTCGGGCGAGGTGGGCGTGTGCGGCGCCACCCTGGACACGATCCAGGCCCGCAATCTGGCGCGGTCGATCGCCGCGGGCGCAGCTGCCCACTCCGACCACGGCCGCGACATGGCCTTCCTGCTCAAGGCCGTCGCCAACGGCGAAACCGAGGGCTACTCCATCCGGGACGTGGCCAAGCTGCGAATTGTGGCTGCGAAATACGATATCCCGATAGAGGATCGTTCGCCGCAGGAGATCGCCAACGATCTGGCCGACCTATATATCGCCCAGTTTGGTCAGCAGCGTGGCGAGGTGGCGCCGATCAGGCGCGCACCCCAGAAACGCCAGGCGCTCTGGCGCGAACGCGGCGTTGTACCCCGCGGCGTGGACCGGGAGGTGGTCGAGACGCTGCACCGCACGCACATTGGGGATGATCAGGATGCCGAGCACATTCTGGAGCATGCCATCCGGACCGGTCTTTCGGACGGCTGGGCAGGCTCGATGATCGCGACCGACGTCTCGGACATCTTGTTTGGTACTCCGGCACCCATTCTGGGCCGCGCTAATCTGGGGGTCATCAAAGAGAACATGGTGAATGTCGTTCTTCACGGCCATGAGCCAAGCCTGAGCGAGATGATCGTGGCTGCCTCGCAGGACCCAGAGATCATCGAATATGCAAAGGCGGCCGGCGCCGCAGGCGTTAACCTGTCGGGGATATGCTGCACCGCCAATGAGATCCTGATGCGACAGGGCATTCCTGCGGCCGGCAATTTCCTTCACCAGGAACTTGCCATCATGACGGGCGCGGTCGAAGCCATGGTGGTGGACGTGCAGTGCATCATGCAGGCGTTGACCGCACTGGCGGGCAATTTCCACACGAAGATCATCACGACCTCGTCCAAGGTGAAGATCAAGGGCGCGACTCACATCGAGTTCGACGAACACCACGCGTTGACGGTGGCGCGCAATATCCTGAAGACGGCCATCGACAACTTCAAGAATCGGGACGCCACGAAGACGCGCATCCCCAACATCACGGAAGACCTCGTCCCCGGGTTCTCCCACGAGTACATCAACTACATGCTGGGCGGCTCCTACCGCGCCTCGTTTCGACCGCTGAATGATGCCATCATGTCTGGGCGCATTCGCGGCGTGGCGGCGATCGTCGGCTGCAACAACCCGAGGTCGAGCCAGGACTATCTGCACACCAAGGTGACCAGGGAACTGCTGAGGCAGGACGTGCTGGTCGTCGAGACGGGATGCGGAGCAATTGCCGCCGCCAAGATTGGCCTCTTGCTCGGTGAAGCCGGCCTGGATCAGGTCGGCCCGGGCCTGCGCGAGGTCTGCGAAACGATCGGCATCCCACCGGTCCTGCACATGGGTTCCTGCGTCGACAACACGCGCATCCTCACGGTCCTCACTCAGATGGTCGAAGAGGGCGGCTTGGGCGACGATATCGACCAGATCCCGGCAGTGGGCCTCGCCCCCGAGTGGATGAGTGAGAAGGCTCTATCGATCGCCACCTACTGCGTGGCCTCAGGTGCCTACGTGATCTTCGGCGGGGCCTCGCCGGTCAGCGGAATGCCCGACCGCGTCACCGACAGCGATGTGGTGCTCAAGTACATCAGCGAGGGCTGGGAGAAACTATACGGCGGCAAACTGGAATTCATACCTGACGTTGACGAAATGATTCGTCGCGCCCTGGAGCATATCGATCAGAAGCGGGCTGCACTTGGATTGCCCGAATACGACCCGGCCAAGTTCGGCAGGTCCGGGGATGCGCGGATGCTGGAGCTCGAAGGCCTCCCCCTGGAGCAGCGGCGGGACGCGATCTACGGCACGGCAGCCTAGCCTAGCCGAGCCGTCCAGGGAAACGGCATGAGCACGCAGGTTCATTAATGAAGTAGGCGACACCAGACTGGGAGAGCATCATGTCACGCTACATCGCCACCCGCGCCATCCGAGGCGCCAATGCATTGGTGACCGAGGCAGAGATCATGCTGGATCATGCCCTGACGGAAAAGGGGCCCGATACGGCGGTGTCCTTCCCGAACACGGCCTATTACCTCCCGACGATCCTGGGCATGACAGGCAAGGCGGTCGAGAAGATCGGCGACCTACGGTCGGTCATGGAGCAAGCGCGGCACATGCTGCATCCCGTGCCTGCCACGCATCACTGGACGCCCTATCTGGGCGAGACGCTCGACGCGGGGATGGCGACTCTGCTGGCGGCTGAGACCATTGAGGCCGTGCGCTTCGTCTACGGCCTGCAACCCGAGGCCGCCCAGGGCCTTCGGGTAGCCGGCGGCACGTCCTTCACCAGCCCCGAAAGCGCGGGCAAGGAAACCGGCAACGGGCACCTCAACGGTCCGATCGATGACATCCGGCTGCGCTCCTGGGGCATTCAGCTTGTTGATGGCCGCATGCCGGGATTTGCTGCCATCGTTGGCTGCGCCAAGTCGAATGAGGTCGCTGTCAAGATCGTCCGCGAACTGCAGAAGCGCAACATCCTGTGCTTCCTTAGCGGCAACGTCAACGGCCGCAGCATCATCCATCAACTGCAGGAAGAGGGCGTGGAACTGGGCTATGACACCTATACAGTGCCGTTCGGCACGGATACGATCTCAGCCATTTATGCCCTCGGCTTTGCCACGCGGTCGGCTCTGACCTTCGGCGGTCTCAAGCCCGGGATGTCACGCGAGATCCTGCTGTACAACAAAGAACGTGTTTTTGCGTTCGTACTGGCGCTCGGCGAGGTGGATGACCTCAAGTATGCAGCCGCGGCTGGCGCCATCAACTTCGGCTTTCCCGTCATCGCCGATACGGTGATCCCTGAGATCCTGCCAACGGGCATCACCACGTACGAGCATGTCGTCTCGATGCCCTTCGCCGCCATCGACGGCAAGGACGATCAGGAGCGGGCAGAACGCCTGGTCCAGAAGTGCATCGAGGTGCGCGGCGTCAAGGTCAAGGTATCCAACGTCGACGTGCCGGTTCCCTACGGCTCGGCCTTCGAGGGCGAAGTGGTAAGAAAGGCCGACCTGCGCGTCGAGTTCGGCGGCAAGCATTCACGCGCATTCGAATTCCTGCAGATGGCCAAGCTCGAGGAGGTTACTGACGGCAAGATCGACGTGGTCGGGCCGGACTTTTCCGCCGTGGCGCCGCAGGGATCCATGGACTTGGGCTTCGTGATCAAGGTGGCCGGCCGGCAGATGCAGCAGGATTTTGAGCCGGTGCTCGAACGCCAGATCCACTACTTCATCAACGGCGCCAGTGGGATCCAGCATGTGGGGCAGCGCGACATTGCCTGGATCCGCGTTTCGAACGCGGCCGCCGACAAGGGATTTAGCCTTGAGTCCTTCGGGAAGATCCTGCACGCCCGTTTCCACGAGGACTTTGGTGCCATCGTCGACAAAGTGCAGGTCACGATCGTGACGGATCCGGCGCCGCACGCGGAGTGGCTGGAAAAGGCACGCCTCGCCTACGACTTCCGTAACAAGCGTCTTGCCGACCTCACCGACAACAACGTCGATGAGTTCTACTCATGCACCCTGTGTCAGTCCTTCGCGCCCAATCACGTGTGCGTGGTCTCGCCTGAACGGCTTGGCCTATGCGGAGCCTATAACTGGCTCGACTGCAAGGCGTCGTTCAGCATCAATCCAACCGGCCCGAACCAGCCAATCAAGCTGGGCAAGCCCATCGATACCGCGAAGGGCTATTGGGAGGGAACGAATGACTACGCCAAGATCGGGTCACATGGCGTGGTGAACGAAGTTTCCATGTACTCCATCATGGAGAATCCCATGACCGCCTGCGGTTGCTTCGAGTGCATCGTGATGCTCATCCCTGAGGCCAACGGCGTCATGGTGGTCAGCCGCGAGGACACGGCGATGACTCCGGCAGGCATGACCTTCTCCACCCTGGCAGGCATTGCCGGCGGCGGTCTGCAGACGCCGGGCGTGATGGGCGTGGGCAAGTTCTACCTGATCAGCCCCAAGTTCATCTCCGCCGATGGCGGATTCAAGCGCGTCGTATGGATGTCGTCCGTGCTCAAGGAGACTATGGCCGCGGAACTCAAGGCGGTATGCGCCCGCGAAGGCGACCCGGACCTGCTTAATAAGATCGCCGATGAACGCAACGTTGCAGTAGTCGATGAGCTGGTGGCATGGCTCGAGGCGCACAACCATCCTGCCATGGCGATGGCACCGATGTTCTAGCTGGCGTCGCAGGGGTACGCAGGGAGATCATCCGCCCAGGCGCGATCCTGCGCCGGTGTCGAGGCGCCACCCGGCGATTTCTGCAAGGATCGCCGCTCCGGCAGCCTTCGGAGGTTGCGCCGCGTGTTCAGCGTGAGTCAGCAGTGAGATACCGATCGCTCGCCATCTATTTCCTTCTGCTTGTGGTTCTGTGCGCGGCCGTGATCGTTGGAGCGCGCATGCTGGGTCGCGAGGGCGCCTACCTGGCCCAGTTCTACATGCTTACTCCTGCTGTCGCGGCGCTGATCACCCGCCTCTTCTTCTACAAGCCGCGATTCAGCGATGCTGGCCTGAGATTAGGCCGCCTGACTGACTACATCAAGTATTGGCTCATCTCCCTCGGCATAGTGGCGCTGTATTTCGCTTCCTACACCCTGCTGGGCGCCATTCAGTGGGACCTGAGCGGAAGCACCTTCCTCGGCAGGGTGTCGGAGCAGTTCGCGGCCTCCGGTCAGGATATGGCATCATCCTTGCCGCCGGGTTTCACGCCGCACAAGATGTTGTGGGTGTATTTCATCGGGGGTCTTACCATTTTCAACATTCTGCCGGGCCTGATTGCGGGTTTTGGAGAGGAATTCGGCCACCGCGGCCTGATGTTCCCACTCCTGTATCAGATAAGACCGTGGGTGGGGTTCGTCATCGGCGGGTTGATCTGGTTCATCTGGCACTTGCCGCTGGTCCTGGTGATGCCGCAGGCGCAGCCAGCCCGGCCGGCCTGGCAGAACATCTTGAACGGCATTGCGCTCGCCATCGGCTCCATATGCACATTCAGCTATCTTGCATACGTATACATTCGGACCGGCAGCATTTTCGTGGCCTCAATCGCGCATATCACCTTGAATAACGCCTCGATGGCGCTTTCCTACTTCGTCGTCGTCCGCGACCAGGTCCTGGCAAATCTCGGCACAGTCCTGGTCATGGTGCTGGTCGTGGTGCTGCTGCATGCGCGACGGGAGTTCGGGGTCTTCCCCGAGTACTTTCGGAAGTTGGCACCGCTGGTGGAACGGTAAGGCGCAATGGAAAAAAGCGCAGGATCCGGGCACGACGAGATGAGGCAGGACGGCATGGCGCTTCGTCTGACGGTGTCCACATTTGGCGCTCTCATGGGGATCGTCGGCATCGAACACGGCGTCGGCGAAATGCTGCAAGGGGCAATTGCTCCTCCAGGCCTGGTTTTCCCATCTTGGCCGGATGCAGCGTTCTTTCGCATCATGGCCGGGGAGCCGGCTCTCTCGATCCTGCCCAACATGCTGGTCACGGGTTCGCTTGCGATTGTTTTCTCAATGTTCTATCTAATCTGGGCGGTCTTCCGCGTCCAGAAGGCCCACGCTGGCCGGATTCTCATGGGCTGGGCGGTCTTGATGCTTCTCTTCGGGGGCGGAATCTTCCCGCCGGTGCTCGGCGCGGTGATCGGTGCCGTGGCGACGAGAATCAATGCGCCGGCTCCGAGATGGGCTTCCGGCTCTGCCAGGCAGACTCTGCGCGGCATATGGCGGTGGTCTTTTGGCCTGTGCATTTTGGCCTGGCTTGCCCTCATGCCGGGTCTCAACCTCCTCGCGACCTGCCTTGGCGTCGAGGATCCAACTCTTACTGCTATTCTGGCCCTGGTGGCGATGGTGGCTCTTGCACCAACCTTCATTACCAGCCTCGCCTTTCAACGCGCCCCATCGGCGGGCGGAGTCGAGGCAAGCAGTTGAGGCGGTCGTGAAGCCATTGCTCGTGCGCGACCTCATGACGGTCGGCGTCCCCACGTGCAAGCGGGATTCGCCGGTGCAGGATATCGCGCGATTCCTGCTGGACCAGGATGTTGAGGCCATGTGTGTCCTGGACGAAGAGGGCCACGGCATCGGGGTGGTCGGCGCGGCCGAGCTTGCCAGGGCCTACGGCCGCGAAGCGAGCGATTCCGCGACGGCGGAAGACGTCATGAGCGAAGGAGTCCCGGAGTTGCAGGCAGATCTCCCGCTTGCCGTCGCGGCGCAATTGATGCAGGACCAGGGCACACGCATAGCCTACATGATGCACAACGCCGCCGGGATCACCTACCCCGCCGCCTACATATCCTTCAAGCACCTTCTGCGGCACATCGCCGCCCGCAGCGAGGAAGACCTGAAGGATCTGGGAACGGCAGCGGCGCGCAAATCACCCCTGGCGCAGTTCATTGAACGGCGGGATGAAGCGCGCCGCCGGATTCTTGGGCAAGAGCAGAAGAAATGAGGTCCGTCTTGGTCCAGGAGTCACTTACAAAGGAGGCACACCATGCCGATTGAGATCCCAAGAGACAAGTGGCCCGGCAGCATCAGAACCGTCAGCATAGGCGCAACGGCCGCGGAGGGAGGCACGCGCGCGCGATCCGTTGTCGTCGGCGGACAGACGACGATGCCCTATATGCACTTTGAGGCACCTTCGCCCAACAAGCCCGCGCTGGCGATAGAGATCCGCTCACGCAGGCCCGATGATTGGTCTCAGCTCCTGGCGGAGGCCTGGGGTGATGCGATGTCCGATCCGGGAACGTGGGCGAAAAAGGCCCAGGAAGCCGGCGCCGACATGGTCGTACTGGCGCTTACGCTCGACGACACTCCTGAGACCGCGGTCAAGGCCGTGAAAGACGTTCTGGCTGGAACCAGCCTTCCATTGATTGTCTGGGGCCCGGGTCAGGCGGAAAAAGACAATGAACTGCTGGTTCCGGTCTCAGAGGCCACCAAAGGCGAGAAGATCGTTCTGGGCATCTGCGAAGACAAGAACTACCGCACAATCGTCGCGACGGCGATGGCGAACGGGCATCTCGTGCAGGCCCGAACGCCGATGGACGTGAATCTCTCGAAACAGCTGAACATCCTCGTCAGCGACATGGGAATGCCCAAGGATCGGGTCCTGATGGATCCGACGACCGGAGCACTCGGTTACGGTATTGAGTATGGCTACTCGGTGATGGAGCGACTGCGCCTGGCCGGCCTGCAGGGCGACGGCATGACTCAACAACCTATGATCGTGACACCGGGCTTCGAGGCCTGGAAAACCAAAGAGGCAAAGATCGGTGAAGGAGTTCCCGAGGCCTGGGGGGAATGGAAGTCCCGCGCCATCAATTGGGAAACGCTCACCGCAATTACCCTGGTCGAGTCCGGGGCGGACATTCTCGTGCTGCGACATCCTGAGTCGCTCCGGCGCGTCAGGGAGGCTGTTGGCGAGCTGACCACGGTCTAGGGCGCATCTGGGCCTCGCCCGCTCACCAGCCTCAAGTACGGATCACGGAGACCACCATGCCTCTCACAGGGATACAGATCTACAAGCTTCTGCCTCAGACCAACTGCAAGGACTGCAGCTTCCCCACCTGTCTCGCGTTCGCCATGAAACTGGCCGCAAAGCAGGTGGAGCTCTCAGCCTGCCCGCATGTGACCGAGGAATCGAAAAAGCAACTGGCAGAATCGGCGACCCCGCCCATCCGCCTCATCACGCTGAGCGCGGACGGCCGGGAAGTCAAGGTCGGCAACGAAGTCTGTCTCTTCCGGCATGAGAAGACTTTCTACAACAAGCCCGGCCTCTTCCTCCGGCTGAAAGCCAGCGATGGCGACATTGCCGGGAAGGCTGCGGCTGCGGATGCCTATACAGTGAACTATGTTGGCATTGACCTAAGTCTTGACGGTTTTGCCATCCAGGCGGACGGAGATCTTGCGCCCGCAGTTAGATCCGTGCGCTCGGTCAGCAAGCGCCCGCTGATCCTCATCGGCGATGACCCCGCTGTGCTGGAACCGGCACTGGCCACGCTGGCCGGCGAACACACATTACTCTACGCCGCGGGCCCCGCCAATGTCGGGCCGATGGCTGCATTGGCCAAGAAGCACGGGGCCGCATTGGCGCTCAAGGCCGACACATTGGACGCGCTGGCAGAGCTCACGGCGCAGGCGCAGGCAAAGGGGGCCCAGGACCTGGTGCTCGATCCGGGCGGAGCGAACCTCGCAGAATCCCTGGTGCGCGCCACGCAGGTTCGCCGGCTGGCCCTCAAGTCCAACTTCCATGCCCTCGGCTTTCCGTCGATCGTCTTCGCCGCGCAGTCCGGAGCAGACAAGGAAGCCGTCTATGCCGCGCAGGCGATCACGAAGTATGCGGGCTTCGTCGTCATGGACACGTTCGCGCCCGAGATGATCTATCCTCTGCTGGTGCTGCGAGAGAACATCTACACGGATCCCCAGAAGCCGATCCAGGTGCTGCCCGGAATCTACGAGATCAACTCGCCCAAACCGGAGAGTCCTGTCCTGGTTACGACGAACTTCAGCATCACCTACTTCTCGGTCGCGAACGAGGTGGAGGGCTCCGGTCTTTCGGCCTGGCTTCTGGTATGCGACGCAGAAGGCATGTCGGTGCTCACTGCATGGGCGGCCGGCAAGTTCGACGCAGAACGCATCGCGAAGAGCATCAAAGCCTTCGATCTCGCCAGCAAAGTAAGCAGGAAACGCGTGGTCCTCCCTGGCCATGTAGCGGTCCTTTCAGGCGAGCTCGAAGGCGAGCTGCCGGATTGGGAGGTGCGCGTCGGACCGCGCGAGGCCGTGGACCTGCCGGCATTCATGAAACAGGCACTGAATTAGCGCGGCGGATGCACGCCCGCATCAAGGCATGAAACATACCGTCAGCTTCACCTGCGAAGGCATCACCATGCAAGTCAAGGTGCCGACCAACACCTTGCTGGCTGACGCGGCGCGGTTGATCGGCGTGGAGATCGGCCAGCCATGTGGAGGGCAAGGTCGCTGCGGCCGCTGTGCAGTACAAGTCACAGCTGGGAGGATCAGGCGACGCAGCGCGCTGCGACTCTCCGCCGAAGATGTGCTGGAAGGCTACGCGCTGGCATGCCAGACGGTTATTGAGGGAGCGGTCGCAGTCGAGGTGCCGCCGCAGGAGAAGATCGAGCGGCGACTGACGACCGACAAGGTGGTGGCGGAGGTGACCGTTCCGGTCGATTACGACTACCTGCGGGCCCAGACCGTGCGCCGCTTTCACCTGCGGCCCAGCCCCCCAAGCATGGACGACCAGACGGATGATTGGTCCCGCTTGCAAACAGCCCTGCGGCTTCAACATGACTTCGCTCACATGACTGCCTCCCTCGGGCTGCTTCAGAAACTCGGCGCCCTGTTGCGCGATGGCAACTGGCAGGCCACGGCGGTGATAGACGTGTCCAACACGATGCAGTCCAGCGCCGCAGCCCGGACGGTTCGCCTCATCGATCTGGAGCGCGGGCTCGTGGACGAGTATTCACCCCTCTGGGGCGTTGCCATCGATATCGGCACCACTACCGTCACACTCTGGCTGGTGGACCTCGTTTCGGGGCAGGTCAGAGCCCAGGTCTCCGAGTACAACAGCCAGATTGCCCGCGGCGAGGACGTCATCTCCCGCATCGTTTTTTCCGGGAAGGAGGGCGGCGCCGAGGAACTGCGCCATCGCGTGCTGGATACGATCAACGGGCTTGTGGTGACGGCATGCCGTCGTCTCAAGGCTGATCCGCAGCAGGTCGTCAAGGCCTCGATCGCGGGCAATAGCACGATGATGCACCTGCTGCTCGGAATCCCGGCCTCGAACATCCGCCTCTCCCCCTTTATCACCGCGGTCAACCACCTCCCCATCCTGGCGGCGCATGAAGTGGGCATCAACATCCACCCTGAGGCTAGTGTGGACTGTCTGCCTGGCGTGGCGAGCTACGTGGGTGCCGACATCACCGCCGGCGTGCATTCGTCCGGGCTGGACACGGCAGAGAACGTCACGTTGTTCCTGGACGTGGGCACGAACGGCGAGACCGTGCTTGGGAATCGCGATTGGCTGGTGACCTGCGCCTGCTCCGCGGGTCCCGCCTTTGAGGGCGCCGGCGTGGTCAACGGGATGCGCGCTACAACGGGCGCGATCGAGGAGGTGTGGATCAACACGCACACCTTAGAGCCGACCTATCGCGTCATCGGCGGCGGCAAGCCCAAAGGCATCTGCGGCTCGGGGCTGATTTCACTGATCTCCGAGATGTTCCTGACCGGCCTGATCGACAAGGCCGGCAATATCGACCCATCAAGCGGCCATCCCAGATTGCGCCAGGGCGCGCACGGCGGCGAGTACGTGCTCGCGCGCGGCCACGAGACCGATACGGGTCTGGATATCGTCATCACCCACACCGACGTGGACAACCTGCTGCGCGCAAAGGCGGCCATCTTTGCCGGCTTCACTGTGCTGGCGGAGAACGTCGGCTTCCCTCTCGAGGCCGTCGACAGAGTCCTCATCGGCGGCTCCTTCGGCAAGTACATCAACGTCGAGAAGGCGATTCAGATCGGCCTGCTCCCGGATATGGAGTGGACCCGTTTTGACTTTCTCGGAAATACTTCTGTCCGGGGCGCGTACTATGCACTCCTGGACTGGCGCCGCCGCGAACGCATCGCCGAGATCGCGCGGCGCATGACTTACATAGAGCTTTCGGCAGACAACTCCTTCTACGAGGCATTTACCTCTGCACTCTTCCTGCCGCACACGGACCTTACAAGATTCCCCACGGTTGCCGAGGCATTGCGCGGCGACGTGGGGGATCGGGCAACGCAAGGGGCTTAAGCTGCGGCATCTAATGGAAACGGGACACGACAAGCCAGATCTGGAGGGCACATGTACATCATTGGGGAGAACATCCACATCATTTCGGAAAAGGTGAAGGAGGCCCTGGCCGCTAGGGACCGGGAGTTCTTCATGGACTTGGCCGTGAAGCAAGTCGAGGCCGGCGCCAAGGCGGTGGACATCAACCTCGGGCCGCGCAAGAAGGACTGGGCCGAGGTCTTTCCCTGGGTGGTGGAAACGGTGGAGGCCGTGGTCGACGTCCCACTCTCCATCGATACCACGAACATCGACGGCATGGAGGCGGCGCTCAAGACCATCAAGAAACAGCAGCCGATCCTTAACTCGACTTCTGCGGAGCCAGAGCGGCTCGAAAAGATCCCGCTGCTGGCGAAGAAGTATAACGCCAGGGTCATCGCCCTCACGATGCGCACGGAAGGTATTCCCGTGGAGGCCGATGCCCGCGTGAATATCGCCGTTGAGACGTTGATCCCCCGCATGATGGAGATCGACTTCCCGATGGAGAATCTCATCATTGACCCGCTGGTGCTGACGGTAAGCGGCTGTCAGCAGTATTGCCCCCACTTGATCGAGGCTGTCCGCACCTTGCAGTACGCCTGGGACCCCGCCCCGAACATCTCCGTTGGGCTGTCCAACGTCTCGAATGCCGTGCCGAACGATCAGCGTCCGCTCATCAACCGGGTGTATTGCGCCATGCTCATGGGCGTGGGTTTGCGGATGATGATCGCCAATCCGTTCGACGAGAAGCAGAATGATGTCATCCGCTGGATAGAGACAAAAGACACTAGCCAACCGCTGGCCCGGGCCTACAATAAGATAGCCGAGCGCACGGGCGCAGGGGACGAGCCGCATCCCGAGGACTTCGACATGTCTGATCCGGAACAGGCGGCCATCTGGAAGACGACGCAGATACTCCTCAACAAGGTGATCTACGCCGACGCTTACCTTTTGAACTAAGGAGATGCTTTATGCCGCTATTCACTCCGGGCCGGCGCTGGCAACCACCGTACTCTCCGTTTGAGAACAAGCCCTTTGGGCAGCGCGTTCTGCAAGGGGTGGAGTTTGCAGTCAAGGGTCCCCTCTTTGGATGCCGCATGTGCGGCAACTGTCTGCTCCAGGAGACGGCTTTCATCTGCCCAATGGAGTGCCCAAAAGGCGCTCGCAACGGCCCGTGCGGAGGCTCAACAGAAGAGCACTGCTATGTCGATGAGACCCGCCCCTGCATCTGGTATGAGATCTATGACCGCGCCTTTCGCATGAACCGCCAGGAAATGCTGCTGGAGGTGCTGCCGCCCCTGGACTGGGACAAGGTCGGTGGCGAGACGTGGGGCGATGTCGTCCGCCAGGTGAGAAAGCTGGGCACCCGAACGGTGATCTCGGGCCTCGTTTCGCGTGACGTCCACGTTCGGGCGATGACCTGGGACTCCATCTTCCGCCCCATCCGTCAGCCGGATTGGTGGCAGGGCGACAACCAGTATCACGCACCCCGGTATGGGGAGCCTGTTTCCGAGCTTGAACGGCGTCTCAAGGCGGGGGAATTCGTCGTGACGGCAGAAGTCGCACCGCCGATCTCCGCCAAGATCGACAAGATGCTGAAGAACATCGAGGCCGTCAAACCCTATGTGACGGCCATCAACTTCACAGACAATCCGTCGGCCGCTCCGCGGACGGCCTCATGGGCGTGCTCGGTGATCGCAATCCGCGAGGGCGGCGAACCTGTGATGCAGATCGCTGCCCGGGACCGCACGCGCGTCGGGCTCCAGTCCGAAGTGATGGGCGCGGCCGATCTCGGCATCCGCAACATACTGTGCATCTCGGGAGACAGCATGAAGATGGCGCCTCCCCCGCGCGGGCGCATGGACATCATAGATATCGACGCGGTTCAGATGCTTTGGATCCTGCGCCGCATGCGGGATGAGGGCAGGTACCTGGACGGGCGCGAGATCAAGACTCCACCCCGGTATTTCCTGGGCGCGGCCGCCTCGCCGTTCGCTTCAGAGCCACGGTTCCAGGCGCTGCGCGAGCACAAGAAAGTCAATGCCGGCGCACAATTCTTCCAGACCAACCTGGTGTACGACGTCGCGCACCTCGAGATCTGGTTGAACGAGCTTGCCAAGCGTCAGATCCTGGACAGGGTTTACATTCTAATCGGCATTACGCCCCTTAAGACGTTCAAGATGGCCAAGTACATGAACGACGAGGTCCCGGGTGTGTTTATCCCGGCCTCTTTGATGGATCGCATGCAGGCGGCCGAGCAGGCCGGAAATGCTCAGGCAGAAGGCATCCAGATCGCCCTCGAATTGATCCAAAAGATCCGCAAGTTCGAAGGCCAGGGCGTGAACGGCCTGCACATCATGGCCGTCGGATGGGAAGAGATCGTACCGCGCATTGTGGCGGACGGCGGACTGCTGCCGCGGGGCTTCGTTCCTCCCCAGCCTGTTGGGGTGGCGCAGCAATCAGCCGCGCCGGCCTAGGCTGCCGCAGAGGGGTCGGCCGCCCGGGAAAGGGAGAACCATGCTGCCAGAACAGATCAGGAATTTCCGCGAGATGGTCACACTGCGCGACGGCACGTACGTCCTGCTGCGTCCAATGGTCGCTGAGGACGAGCCTGGCCTCAAGGAGTTCTACGCAGCCGTCAGCGATGATGACCTGCGCCTGTTTCGTCATCGCGTCAAGGACGCGGCGCTCATCCACGACTGGAGCGAGCATCTGGACTACCGCAAGGTGCTCCCCTTGCTCGCGCTGGTAAAGGAGCGCATTGTCGGAAATGTCTCGCTTCACTTCTGCGAGGGTCCCAAACGGCATGTCGCCGAGATCCGCCTGTTCCTGGCAAAGGACTTCAGGCGCCGGGGGCTGGGCACGAAAATGTTGCGTACCCTGATCGACCTCTCCCGTCGGCAGGGCCTCGGCATCCTCACAGTTGAGGTCGTCGCCGATGACGTGAACGCCGTGAAGGCCTTCGAGTCACTGGGGTTCAAGCCGCAGGCCGCCCTGCAGGACGCTTTCATGTTTCCGGACGGCGAGACGCATGACCTGGTGCTGCTCACCCTGCCGCTGCAGACGAAGACGGACGAGTTCTAGCCGTGACGCTGCGCCGCCTCATCAAGGCACAGACGGGGCTGGACGTATACAAGTGTCATGCCTGCTTAAGTTGTGACTTGCAGGTGCCGGGGGGAATGGACATTCCGCTGGCAAGTCTGATCCAAGCGGTGCTGCTCGACGATGAAGAAGCGCTTGAGTCGCGAACACTGTGGTCAGATGCGGTCCTGGAGGCTGCCCGCGGGGCATGCAATCGCGGCCTTGACCTGCAAGCGGTCATGCTGGTCTTGCGCGAGGAATCAGTGCGCCGTTTGGCTGCGGGTGCTGCGCAATAGAACCGCTGGTTGAGCGATATTGAGGAAAGGGACACCATGAACGTTGAGGAACTGCTGGCGAAGGCGAAGAAGCCGGCGGCGGACGCAATGAGGCTGCATCCGTTCTACCGGGGCAAGATCGAGACCACCCTCAAGTGCACGGTGCACAGTTTCAATGACTTTGCCATCTGGTACACGCCGGGCGTCGCCGCCCCGTGCAAGGCGATCCAGGCCGATCCCGAGCTGGTGTACGAGTACACCAACAAGTGGAATACGGTGATCGTGGTCAGTGATGGCACCCGGGTTCTAGGCCTGGGGGATATCGGACCAAAGGCCGGCTTGCCCGTGATGGAGGGGAAAGCGCTGCTCTTTAAGTATCTGGGCGGCGTGGATGGCTTTCCCATCATGTTGGACACCAAGGATCCCGACGCCATCATTAACACGGTGCTCATGCTGCAGCCGGGTGTCGGGGGCGTCAACCTGGAGGACATCGCGCAGCCCAAGTGCTTCTACGTTTTGGACACTCTGCGCGAGAAGGCCGACATACCGGTGTGGCATGACGACCAGCAGGGAACCGCGACGGTCACGCTGGCGGGTCTGATCAACGCTCTAAAGGTTGTCGACAAAAAGATGAACGAGGTCAAGATCGCCTTCATAGGCTCGGGCGCTTCCAACGTGGCCTGCTCGCGGTTGATCTTCGGCTGGGGCGCCGACCCGGCCAAGTGCTTCATGGTGGACAGCAAGGGCATCCTCGGCAAGCATCGCAAGGACCTCGAGATGCGCAAGGCCGAATACAAGGACAAGTGGAAGCTGTGCAACATCACCAACGCCGAAGGGCGGCAGGGCGACATCCCGGATGCCATGAAAGGCGTCGACGTCACCATCGCTCTCTCGAAGTCGGGGCCGGGGGTTTTGCTGCCTGAATGGGTCAAGAGCATGGCGAACGATAGCATCGTCTTTGCCTGCGCCAATCCGGTGCCTGAGATCTGGCCGTGGGAGGCCAGGGAAGCCGGTGCGGCAGTGGTCGCGACCGGTCGTTCGGACTTCCCCAATCAGGTCAACAACTCGCTTGGCTTCCCGGGGATCTTCCGCGGCACGCTGGACGTCCGGGCCAGAACCATCACGGATGAGATGTGCTTCGCGGCCGCACAGGCGCTCGCCGACCATGTCGGCAAGAAGTTGGATCCGGAGCACATCCTGCCCGACATGGATGACTGGGAGGTCTTCCCGCGCGAGGCGGCGGCCGTTGCCATGAAGGCCGTGGAGCAGGACCTGGCGTTCAAGCCAACCACCTATGAGGCGGAGTTCGAGAACGCCAAGCAGATCATCAAACGCTCACGCGACCTCACCAAGATGATGATGGAAGAGCACTTCATCGCCGAGCCTCCGCCCGATGAAGGCAAGCACGATATCGACCTCGAAACCATCAAGTCGGCCTATTGATGCCGAAAGGAGATGCCATGTACGACCTGATCATCATCGGCGGTGGGCCGGCCGGCCTGACGGCCGCCATCTATGCGATCCGCAAGAGAATCAACGTGCTCCTGCTAACCAAGGACTTCGGCGGCAAGACCAACTTTCGTCTTGCCCTGCCGTGGATTCAGGAATACCAGGTAGTGCGAGGCCTCGAGATCGTGAACAAGTTCCGCAGCGAGCTTGAGTACCTCGATTTCGCGCGGCAACTGGACGAGGTACAAAAGGTTGCGCGCCACAACGGCGGATTTGGCATCACAACCAGGGGCGGGCAGGACCTCGAAACCAAGGCCGTTATCATCGCCACCGGCGCACGCCAGGTACGAATGGGGGTGCCGGGAGAGAAGGAGTATACGATGAAGGGTCTGTGCTACTCGGCCCTGAGCTATGCCCCTCTCTTCATTGACAAGACCACCATGGTCATAGGGGATGGTGAACTCGCGTTGCGCTCCGGCGCCGAGCTCTCCACGGTCGCCAAGCACGTCTATATGGCGTGCGCAACCGAAAATATGTTCGATTCCCCCCTTGGCAAGAAGCTCAAGGCGGCCCAGAACGTCACGATCTTGCCCGGATCCGAGGTTCTTGAGGTCCAGGGCGACGAATACGCTCGCACATTGATCCTTAAAGACGCCTCGGGCAGGACCGTCAAGTACAACGCGGATGCCATGTTCGTGGAGAAAGCCCTCACACCCAACTCCGACATGGTGAAGGACCTGGTGAAGCTCGACGATGGCGGCCAGATCATCGTGGACTGCGCCAACCGCACAAGTGCGCCGGGCGTGTTCGCCGCTGGCGACGTCACTAACGGCTACGCGGAGCAAGTTCTGGTCGCTGTCGGCGAAGGTGCCAAGGCAGCGCTGAGCGCCTACGAGTACTTGTTGCCAACGCTTTGAGAGGGCACGCACAGCGCGTCGTTGCGCCGCGCGCCCATAACAACGCCTCGAGGCAGGAATGGCCTCGAGGCGTCTTCATCTCCTTTCTCACGCATCATTGATGCCAGGGGTGCGAGTCATCAGTAGTTCCGATTCGGTGTGCTCTCTTCCTTGAACTTCATGCTCTCAGGCAGTACAATGGAATTGCATCACTGCAACCGTGCTCCATGCAATCCGTGACGAAGATTGGCAGAAAAGGAGAAAACAATGGGTATCGCTGATATTGAAGGCATTGGACCTGTATTTCGACGCAAGCTTGCGAAGGTCGGGATTCGATCCACTGGCGCACTCTTGAAGCGAGGCGCCACACCGAAGGACCGCAAGGCTCTCGTTAAGGCGTCAGGCATCGGCGGCAAGTTGATCCTCGAATGGGTCAACCTGGCCGATCTGTACCGCGTCAAGGGCGTCGGCAGCGAGTACTCCGACCTGCTCGAAGAGGCCGGCGTGGACACGATCGTGGAATTGGCCAAGCGTGACTCGAAGAAGCTCTACGAGAAGATGCTGGCCGTCAACAAGAAGAAGAACCTGGTCAATCAGATGCCGGGCCGCAAGCAGGTCGGCAAGTGGGTCGCGCAGGCCAGGAGACTGCCCAGGATCGTCAAGTACTAGTACTCAGCGGCCGGGCAGCGAGCCTCGTCCCGGCACGCGCCACGGTCGGCCTCTAACGATCAGCTCACGGCTCCGGAGTCGTGAAGGTCGTCCATCGTCCTCGCCCGGAGCTAAGCCATGGATCGCAGCGCTCCGAAGCAGATTACTTTTTGGATTGCCCTCGTGCTGGCGGTTCTCGGCACTTCGGCAACCTGGTACCGACCTTGGGACTGGCCGCGTTCGCGTTCTGGCTGGTCGTCATCGGCTTCGTGGTCCTGGCCGCCGGTAATATGTTCGAGGGCCTCTAGAATTGGCGCGGGGAGATGCGGGCTGAGGGCAGCTGGTCCGCTCCGGACCGCCGGCAGATCCGCATCTCCCCCCGCACGCGCGCCGCGCAAGGGCCCAGCATGCCCTTGCGGACCCGACCGGGCGCCTCCGGCCGCAGCGGGCGCGCAGCGTCTATGCCGGTTCCGGAGTCACCAGCTGCCGGAAGTCCACACACCGGAAGTATACAGACGGGCTTGATCGCAGTCCCCCAAGCATTCAGATTATAATGATTTGATGATTTGCGCCAATTGAAGGCCGAAATTGTGCTTTCCATTGGCGCCTCGACTCCAGGAGGATCCCCTTCCTGAATCAGGAGATTCAATGGCCGACCCGATTCTGGTGGCGAAAGGCGATACTGAACTCTTTCTCTTGCCTCAAATGGCGAACCGGCATGGTTTGATCGCCGGCGCCACGGGCACGGGCAAGACCGTGAGCCTGCAGGTCTTGGCGGAAGGGCTCAGCCGCGCCGGAGTCTCGGTGTTCATGGCAGATGTCAAGGGAGACCTTGCCGGAGTCAGCCAGCCGGGCTTGGACAGCCACAAGAAGGTGATCGAGCGGATCGAACTCCTGAAGCTCAAGGACTTCGCCTTTGAGGGCTACCCGGTGGCCTTTTGGGACATCTTCGGTGAGCAGGGCCATCCGGTACGCGCAACCGTATCCGAAATGGGGCCGCTGATCCTTTCCCGGTTGTTCGACCTTAATGAGACCCAGAGCGGGGTGCTCAGCCTGGTCTTCAAGATCGCCGACGACAACGACATGGATCTGCTTGACCTCAAGGATCTGCAGGCGATGCTGCAGTTCGTGGGCAACAACGGGCAGCAGTTCCAGACGCAGTATGGCAATATCACGGGCGCCACGATCGGCGCCATCCAGCGCAGTCTCCTGACCCTTCAGCAGCAGGGGGCAGATAGGTTCTTCGGAGAGCCCGTGCTGAAGCTCGAAGACATGATGCGCACCGACGCAAAGGGGCGCGGCATGATCAACATCCTGGCCTCCGACAGGCTGATGCTCTCCCCCAAGACGTATACGGCGTTTCTGCTTTGGCTTCTGGCGGAACTCTTCGAGCAACTGCCGGAGGTGGGAGATCCGGAGAAGCCAAAGCTCGTCTTCTTCTTTGACGAGGCGCATCTGCTCTTCACTGACGTTCCCAAGGCGCTCCTTGAGAAAGTTGAACAAGTGATCCGCCTCATTCGCTCCAAAGGGATCGGCGTGTTCTTCATTACGCAGAATCCGATGGATGTCCCGGCGACCGTGCTGGGTCAATTAGGCAATCGTGTGCAGCATGCCCTGCGCGCCTTCACACCACTGGACCAGAAAGCGGTGAAGGCCGCCGCGCAGACCTTTCGCACGAATCCTAAGCTGGATGTGGCCGAGGCGATCACACAGCTCGGAGTCGGTGAGGCGCTCGTGTCGATGCTCGACCCAAAGGGCATGCCCGGCATTGTCGAGCGCGCCTTCATGCTGCCGCCGCACAGCCAGATCGGTCCCATCCCGCTTGAAATGCGACAGCAGATCATCCGCAATTCGCCGTTGGCTGGTCGCTATGAAAACGTCCTGGATCGTGAGTCTGCCTACGAGAAGCTGCAGGCACGCATGGGAGCCGCGGCCCCAACCGGCGCGGCGGATGTCGCCGCCAATCCCAAGCGCGCCAAGCCCGAACAGTCGACTTTCGACAAAGTGCTTAAGGCGGCCGGCAGCTCCCTCGGGACGCAGATCGGACGCGAGGTTGCCCGCGGCATCATGGGAGCCCTGCTCGGCACCAGGCGCCGATAGCCGGGCCGGCCCTTACCGCGCGGCGCCACGCCACGAATCGGCTAGCCCGATGTGACGACCGCCGCGGCTGCTCACGTTGGAATCTGACGCGGAAGTTGAGCATTGGCTTGAGCAAGGCAATACGCGCCCTCTGCGCCCAGCTCGCGATCGCCGGAGCGGTCCTCGTTGGCAGCTGCAAGCCCGTTTCCATTCCCTCGCCCACGGCTCCCACACCACAAGAAGGCACACAAGAAGGCACTGGCACTGGCTCCACTCCCACGCTTTCGGCCCGGCAAGAGGCGTTCACACAGGCCCGCCTGGATATGGTCCGAGACGACATACAGGCTGCCGGCGTCTTGAATGACGACGTGCTCCGGGCTATGCGCGCGGTGCCGCGCCACGAGTTCGTCCCAGCCGACTACCTCGGCCAAGCCTACGAGAACCACCCCCTGCCCATCGGCTATGGTCAGACGATCTCACAGCCTTTCATTGTTGGGTGGATGACGGATCTGCTTGAACTTCAACCGGGGGAGAAAGTTCTGGAGATCGGCACCGGTTCCGGCTATCAGGCGGCGGTCCTGGCGGAGTTGGGCTTCCTGGATGTGTACAGCATCGAGATCGTGCCCGAACTCACCGCAAGCGCCACCGCTCGCCTTCGTTCACTGGGATATGACGAGGTCCACATTCGCGGGGGCGACGGTTACTACGGGTGGCCCGAGGCTTCACCTTTTGATGCCATCATCGTCACGGCTGCACCCGATCACCTCCCGGCTCCGCTTGCCGGGCAGTTGGCGGACGGCGACCGGCTGGTGATCCCCATCGGACCCGCCGGGTTCTATCAAAGTCTCTGGCAGTTCGTCAAAGAGGACGGAGAGCTGAAGGCTTACAACATGGGCGGCGTCAGTTTCGTGCCTTTCATTGGTCCCGGGATAGATGCCGCGCCGGCCGAGACAGCTCCGTGATGAATGCGCCCGCTTAGCACAACGCTCCGATCCTGAGCACCCACGAGAATCCGAGCGTCAAAGCCAGCAGGGCAGCCAGGATTGATGCGATCACCGACGCCGCGCCGTTGACTGCCCAAACCCACGGGATTTCGTCCTCCCGTGAGTTCGTTTGGGTGCCCGCTCGTACGCCCATGAGGCGCAGACGCCCGGGAAAGGGCACGCCCATCAGCACGCCTGCTGGCGCAAGCATCAGCACCGTGAGGCACATCCTGGCGGCGAGCGGAAAACCCAAAGTCAGGTCGATCGCGGAGTTCAGCAGTGAAGGCATCACTAGGACACCCGCCGCCAGTCCGGCGAGTGCTGGCCGCAGCGGCACTGAAGGGCTCAGCCGGCTGCCGATACCGGAAAAGAGCAACAGGGCGAACAGGACGATGCCTGCGGCATAAGCCGGATGCCCGAGGTACAGAATGAACAACTGGAGCAACGGGATCTCGACCAGCAGGAAGCCGACACCCAGGAACCCAAAGTACATCAGATCGTGCAGATAGAAGCGGCGCGCAGCATGCGATTCGATCACACGGCGAAGCGCCACGGGAACGAGGATCAGGGCCGCAGCCAACAGCAGTGCCAGGAATAACAGCGCCAGGATGACGAAGTAGCCGGCCCCTCCAAAGGGCTGCCATGCTCTGCCGAACTCCGCGATGATCTGGGGGGCCTGCCTCCACTTGAAGTAGTGCCCAAAGAAGGGCCAATCGTCTGTGGGTGGGCGGACATCGTAGTCGTAGCCGGCGAAAAACGTCTCATGGGGGGATGAGTTGACGAGCTGGCTATAGGTCTCGAAGTACATCGAATCGCGCAGGATGTTGTGTTGGTTCGTCTCCTCGGCCCGCACATCCGGCGCATAGCTCAGGTCGAAGGCGCGTGTATCCAGGAATCGTCTGATCACCGCCAACTCCCCCGCCGTGTATGACCCGTTCTTCAGCATCACCGCGGCCATATTGAAGCCGCGGAATGCCACTAGCTGCGCCCGCGGTTCGCCGCCAGTCCGCTCAAGGGCTGCGACCGCCAGTGCGAACAG
>JAZDHO010000214.1:0-6265 GCA_043805815.1 Chloroflexota bacterium | reverse complement strand
GATACGAGTGTGTACGCGGAGTAGCCCCCTCACCCCCTCTAACATTCGGTCGCGCCATTCATTGTGGATCCCCATGGCTATTGCCGGAAGGCGCACGGCCAAGCGCGCGGTCAATCGTGGGCAACAGGTCCCGGTAGACCTTGTCCTTGGTGATGTAGGCGAAAGCGCCCGCCGCGTGCGCCCGTTCGACGTAAGCCACGACGGCGTGCTGCGACACGATGACGACTTCGGTTTCGGGCAGCATTTCCCTGATCTGCGCGGTGAGCTCGATGCCGTTGGCGTCGGGGAGCGCCACGTCCATCAACACCAGTTGCGGGCGGCTGCCGCGGCACAGTTGCAGCGCGCGCGCGCCGTCGGCAGCTTCCATGATGGCGGCGTCCGGGTACGCGGACTGCACGTATTCCACCAGCATCCGCCGCATGACGTCCTGGTCTTCGACGATCAGCATGGTGAGTCTTTGCTCCTTTTGTGACAATCTTGCCTCTGCAAATCGGACCGCCTGCCGCGGCGGTGCGACGATGACCAGCGGCGCGACGATGGCGGTGCGACGATGACTTGTGGTCGGTGCGCGGCCTTTTACCCCAACATGAACTGTAGCGCCCAGGCAAGTGGCGGTCTGTCGGGAAATCTTGACAACTGATGTAGGGAAATCTCGACGCCCGATTAAATCGGGTCAGGGGTGGGATGCGGAACGATGAAGCTGGAGCTAACCGGTGCGCACGGCGTACGCTACCCGTGAGCCCGTGTCGGATCGCGAACTTTACCAGTCCGGGAACATCGTTGATTTGCAGCTTGTGCTTGAGGCGGCTGCGGTAGGTGTCCACGGTCTTGGACGAAAGACTTAACTCAGTGAGGTAAGCCCCCGGCTCTGCCGGGGGACTCACCAAGGTTTGACCCGTGCCTATCCGGTTAAGACCCATGGTGCCAGCATCTAGAGCAACTACGGCCATCGAACGGCGCGCATTGGCCGCCAATGGCAGAAATTCTGGCATATACCGCGGTCCGTGAGCGTAATTCCGCCTCATGGCGGCACGGGTGCTTCAGCGTGGGTGACAACCGGATAGGCAAGCGTTGAGGCTGCTGGAACGCCTCCTCCAAGCGCGCGATTCGCCCACTCAGGTCCTCAACCTGGGACTTTTCCGGTGCGGCGCCGGAGTAAGGTAGGAATCTCTGCCTGCGCAGCCGCGGGTTGAGGCTGCTGGAACGCCTCCTCCAAGCGCGCGATTCGCCCACTCAGATCCTCAACCTGGGACTTTCCCGGTGCGACGCTGGAGCTGAGGAAGGAATTCGTCGTCCACCAGTCAATGCCCATCTCGCGGGCCTTGTCCACGGAGCAGATAAGGAGGCGGATCTGAATCGTCAGAAGCTCGATATCCACGAGCTTGATCTTGATGTCGCCGGCGATCACCAAACCCTTGTCCAAGATGCGTTCCAGAACATCCGCCAGGGTCGCGGATTCCACTGCGTGCGGCATGTTTCTTTGCGTTCTTTGCGGGACGTCCATGTGTTCTCTACCCAGTTGAGCCATCAGCTTTCAGCGCTCAGCCTTCAGCATCCGGCTGATGGCTGATGGCGTTGTTTACAGCAGCTTGCCAAGCGGGCCAAGATCCAGATTCAGATCCTCATCCATCAGGCCGAACTCTTGTTTCAGCCACTTCATTTGCTCATTCAATTCCAGGAACGTCAAGCCCAAGCGTTCAACCTCCTGCTCCGTCAGCGAGCCGCCCTCGATCCGACGAAGCGCCTGCTTCTCCAGGAGCTGACGGATCAATTCCACCACCGTCAAGACCAGTTGCCCCAACCCCTTCTTGACGTTCTCCGGATCCAGCGCAATTCGCGGGGACGGGGTTGCATTTCCTGCTTTTTCCTCTTCAGCGGGGAAGAGGAAGGCAAGGGATGTGTTCATGCGCTCTCCTGCAGTGGTTCAGTCTGCGCGCGCGGGATCAAGGTGAGCCTGCCCCCGCGCGCAGTTTCAACCGAGGTCAGGAGCAATTGCAGATTCAAATAGATCAGGTCCACACCGGCTACCGAGATCACAATTTCGCCCACGACCACCACCCCTGTGTTCAGCACCCGGTCGAGGAGTTCACACAAGGAAGAACTTCTCTGCTCAGAAAATCCCATCACCCACCCCTCTTCGTCCTCCGCGAGAGCTGCGGGACAAACACGACTACGACTCGTATTTTTTTGCGCATCACGCACCTCGCGCGTCTATGAGTCAGACTTCCAGGTCCAGCAGTCGCTCGTACATACTGCGAGCCATGTGCCGAGCCTCCTTACGCTCATAGCTTGTAGCCAGCTCCAGCAGCACCGCCCTGGCCGCGTCCGCCTGAGGGGTCCCCGGGTAGTCCTCCGCGAGGGTCCAGTACAGCTCTGTCGCCTGGCGGAGGTTCCCCTCGCTCCGGTATCGGTGAGCCATGGCGAGAAGCCGCCCGAGCAACGCCTGGTTCGCAGCAGCACCCGCCTCGGGTTTCCCCGCGCCGTCCGCTTCCAAGGCGGCCGGCTCGCTGCGCCCCGGTGCGGTAGTGCGTGATTCCATCATCAAAGAATTCCCGTCAGATTCCACTGCATCCTCCTTTTTGTCTGTAACGCGTCCGGCGAAGCTGAAGCCACATAGAGGGCGCGGCCGATCGCGCGCAGCCGTTCGAGCCCTCGGGGCTCTTCCTGTCGGAACACCAGCGCCACGTGCCGGCCGGCGCACATCGCGTCGTACTGGCCCAGCACCCGCTCTTCCGCGCGGCGCAGCGCGGAGCAGGTGGGGCAGCGAGAAGCCGGCGTGACCATGTTCACGAACAGGATCGGCACCGCAACCCCGAGCCGCTCGCAGGCGGTCACCAGGTCCCTCGTTTCCGCATACGCCATTTCCGTGGGAATCGCTACCGCCATCAGCGCCGCCTGCCCGGAATCGACCAACACCCGCCGAAACGACTTCACCTGCTTGGAGAGATCGACCATCATCTGCGAAATCCTCGGCAGCCAGAAGACCTCCCGGTACTTCAAGAACAGACCGAAGAAAGTCCTGAGCCATTTCTCGATCAGTTCCGGCATTTCCAGGAAACGGAGGAGGTGGCCGGTGGGCGCCGTGTCCAGGACAAATAGGTCATACCGGCCGCGGTCCATCAGGTCCACGATCCGGGTGAGCGCCAATATCTCATCCAGCCCCGGTGGGGCCAGGTCCAGAATCCGTTCCATGACCTCCCGGTCGAACGCGATATCAATCCCGGTCTGTCCGGTGACGCGCTCAAAGACCCCGGTCAACTCATCCGCATAGTCCTGCTTCAAGTGCGCATACTCAGCCTGAGCGTCCAGCTCGATCACGGTCAGTCCCGGTGCCACCCGGACTTCCTGTGGACCGATCTCACGGCCGAGGCAGGCAGCAAGAGAATGCGCCGGGTCGATCGAAAAGAGCAGGACCTCCTTCCCGTCCCACGCCTCCGCCAAGCAGAGTGCCGAGGCGCAGGCCAGGGTGGTCTTCCCCACCCCGCCCTTCCCCGCGAACATGAGGAGCTTGATCGAGGAAGGGGGAAGGGGGGCCGGATTGCCGACTGCCGAATGCTGAACGCCGAGTGCTGAACGCTGAATTCCGAAGCCCCTCAGTAGATCGTTCAGCGTTCCGCGTTCATGATTCCCTTTGGCTTGGGCCAACGGCCGGGCGTGCTCCCACACCGTCAACAGCCGCTCCGTTCCCCGCACCTCCTCAAGGAACAGCGGAAGCCCCCACAAGGTGTAGTTTGAAAACACCCGCGTGAGCTCCTCGATCGCCACGGTCTGCCTCGAGGTCCATTCAGCGCAGACCGGACAGTTAGGTTGCGCAGGATGCAAGCGGTTGACGACCACCTCCCGCACCGGGAGGTCAAGCCGTTCCAACTCGCTGAGCATCGTCCGTGTCACATGAATGCTCAACGCCTCGGCGAGCATGACCGGCACGAAGCGGCACCGTCCGGGCGATTGCAGCAGCGCTCCCAGGTGCGTCAGGTCGGCCACGGTCTCTTCCAGATAGAGGTCAACCGCATCTTTGCGATAAGTGCCCCGATACAACCGCGCCATATACCGATGCTTGGCCAGCATCGCGTCCAGGGTGGCTACCCACTGTCGCATGATTGCCGGAAGCCCCAGGAGCCGGAGTGTATGGCCCGCCGGCGCCGTGTCCACCACAATGCAGGCATGGAGATTCTCTTTCACCCAGGCTGCGATCTCCAGCAGAGCCATGATTTCATCCAGACCGGGCATGGAGAGATCCAATAGCTGCGTGACATCGGCCTCATCCAGAAATGTCCCGCGCAGGGCAATGGTGCGAAGATGCTCCTCGTGTCGCGCCTTGAACCGGACCAGGCTCTCCTGTGGGTCAAGCTCACGCAGGGCCAGATTCTCAAGCGGCGGGGAGCCGGCAAAACCATCGGCAAGGGAATGGGCCGGGTCGGTCGAGACCAACAGGAAGGAGCGAGCAGGGTGCTGCCGGGCCAGAACCAGGGCGGCGGCGGCGGCACAGGTCGTCTTGCCCACCCCGCCTTTCCCACCGAAGAGCAGCAGGTGGAGCCCTTCCTCCCGCAAAAATTCCGGTTTCGCCTCTTCTCCTGCTTTCATTCGGTTCTCTTCAAAACGGTCAGCCGCTCAGGGCTCATCGCGTGAGGCGTCCTCCGCCATTCGCATCGTCCTCGCCTTCATCGGATTCATCGTCGGATTCGTCATCGGCCTCTTCGTCGCCACCCTGATTACGCCGCTCGATGGCGTCCAGACGGTCGAGGAGCTGCTGCTCCTCGGCCGCAAATTCTTCTTCCGTGATCGCCCCCGTCTCGAGTTTCATATAAAGCTCGCTGAGCGACCGGGTCACGGTTTCGGTCTCCCCGGCCTTCTCCTGCTGAACCGCTTTGTGAATTTCCTTAAAGACCCACAGAAGGCTGGTGAATGGCGAGAGCAACAGATCATCCACGAGGAGCATAGCGATCCTCAGACCTCCAAGGCGACACTCACGAAATGATGCGGCGCCCAAGGCCCGTTGAAATCGAAGGCGAAGTGGTTGTCGAACAGCTTGGCCGCCTCGAAGACGCCATCCTCGAAGCCCTTCTGGGCATCCCGGTCAACCAGACAGGCCAGATGCATCACCTCCCGCTCCTCCCGGGGTTGATTCTGCTTGATGTCCACGCAGCGCGGAGCGAGCACCTCCACGACCGTTTCCGTGTGCCGTTCGCGGTCCTGAGCCAACAAGCGATCGAAGCGGCGTCCCAGTTCGATTTTGTCCGCCTGCGAAGGGCCACGCTGTTTTCCCATCACCTCGTCCCGCAAGGCCGCCAGCTCCGGGTGGCGGTTCACAATGTACTCAAAGATATTCGGCACATCCCAGGTGACACGCAGCCCCATCTCGACTTTCCCGCGCACCCGGTTCAGTTGCTCAACGAAGGCGTCGCGGTGGTCCGAGAGAATCTCCCGGACCGCCTGGGGACTGTCGGCAATGGTCCCGAACGCCACCGGCAGGACGGTGGTCTCCTCCATCAGCCGTTGCCGACGGCATGGTGCGCCGCCAGGTTTTTGCGCTCGGGCCGGATCCGCTTGTCCATCATGTCGCTCACCACCGCCGCGACCGAGCCATTGGAGAGCGTATGCACGACGCTGCCATTGATACCAATCGGCCCATAGCTCCGGTCCCCGGATCCGCCGACAATCGCGTAGAGGTACTTCCCCATCCTCTTCATGTTCTTTCCTCAACCAAGTCTCTCAGGCCGTAGGCGATGACGTTGAGTTGCCCATCTACCCTGAGTAAATACTGCTGGCAATCCAGCACTTCCTTCGACACCGGCAACCCTAAGTTCCTGATAATCGCATTCGGCACATAGAGTTCAGCTTCCGCCTCCCACGTACCCGCCTCGGGGTCAATCTGTACCAGCTTCGTCACGTTCGCCCGTCTCACATCAGGCTGTTGCTTCAAAAAATCGCTCACAGCCGTCCTCACGTCCTCTATTGTTGACGGCCTGGTGCGCCGCGAGCTTGCTGTGCCCGGGCCGGGGATCCCCTTGTTGGCGATGTCGCTCACCACTGCCATCTCCTTCCTCTCCTTACTGTCGCGGTGATGATGTCCAGGCTCGTCCGGATACGGCCGCGGGGGACTGGCGTTCTTGCCGGGGGAACCGGCTCTTCCCGGAGCCTCCGTAAGGTCATGATCTCCCGGCGGAGCCGATACACCAACCCACGGCTGTCGCGGGCCAAGACCGTCCGGAAGGCTGCGGTATTTAAGGAAGAGGCCGCGCACGAGGATGTTCGCATATTCATC
>JAZDHO010000213.1:0-2921 GCA_043805815.1 Chloroflexota bacterium | reverse complement strand
ACCGGCAGACCTTCGGCAGTGCCGCTGCCCGCAGGTAGGCATCCGGCGAGCAAGATGGCAGCCGTGCCCAATACGGGCAGGAATCTAGGCAGCATCCCCGGCTCTTACTCTTGGCTGACAATCCTGGCACAGGCCGAACAGCTGCAGCCAGTGCTCGGCAATGGCGTAGCCGGTCCGCCGTGAGATGGAACGGATCAGCGCCTGCAGATCGTCGCCTTCAAAATACGCCGTCCGGCCGCATTGCCGGCACAGGAGCAAGTGTTGATGTCCATTGCTGGCGGAGACGAATGCCTGGCAGCCCTCGGGCTGATGCACGCGCTGGATCAGGCCCAGTTCCTCGAGCTTCTCGAGCGTGCGGTAGACGCTCACCAAGCCTAGGGCCCGATGGCGCCTGCGCGCGGTGTCGTAGACCTGCAGGGGGGTGATGGCACGCGGACTGGCCGCCACCGTCTGGACCACTGCCCGGCGCGCGGGCGTGAGGCGGTAACCGTTCTGCCGCAGATGGTAAAGCCAGATCTCAGCCGACATGAGCCTCCACGATAATGAAAACCTTTGTCAATTAGTATAGCACAAAGGAAAAGCTCGTTAGACGCCTCGAGCGTCGACGAGCCCCATCGGCCACCCCTGCCGCCAGGTCAGGCGGCGCCAGGGCGCAGATCTCTACGGGCCAAACCTGAGCGTGTGAACCGTGATCGATTCGATCAGCAGCGCGATGACGCCGGCGGTGATGCGTACGACCGGACGGCCCGCAGGACCGAACTCGCCCGCTGCCCGTGCCAGGCAGCGCCGGCAGCGGCTGCCGCGGGGATCGCTGTACAGAAGATGCACAACCCACACCTCCTGCCCGCAACCGACGCCGGGGTTGGGAGAGCATATCAAGCTTGCTGCCATGCATGATTAAGCCGCTCTAAGACGCCGCGGCCTTGCCCCGCGCCTCACATATAATGCCTGCGGGAGGCCAAATGCGCAGACCCGGTGTTCCGGTACTTGTCGCCTCAGTTATTGGCGTGCTCGCCGTGGCGGCCTTTGTCATCTGGGGCATCCCGTATTTCTTCCGACCCTTGGTCCCCGCTGGCCCGATGGCGACGCTGGGTTCGCAAAGCGCGCGGGCGGTCGTCACCGCCATTGTGGACGAGGGCCAAATCGAACTGGATGGCAGAAGCCAGCTGTACCAGGTGATGCGCGTGCAGGTGTTGGAAGGGGAGTTCAAGGGCATTCCCTTCGACGTCGACTACGGCAGGCGCAACATGCGCTTTGATAGCGCCCGCTTCGCGCCCGGCGACGAGGTCTACTTGTTGGTCAACCAGCTCCCGAGCAACGTGGTCACGGCCTACTATGACGACTACGTCCGCTCGCGGCCCCTGCTGATCCTTTTTGCGGCTTTTGTCATCTCCATTCTCGTCCTGGGGCGCTGGAAGGGACTGCGCAGCCTGATCGCCCTGGCCTTCAGTATGCTGGTGATCATCGGATACATCATCCCCCACATCCTGGCCGGCGAAGATCCGGTGAAGGTCAGCCTGATCGGTTCCACCGTGCTGCTCGGCGTCACCCTGTACCTCACCTACGGCTGGAACTTGAAGACGCATGCCTCTGTCTTGAGCATGCTGATCACGCTCGCCATCGCGGGCGGCCTCTCACTGTTCTTCGTGGGGCTGACGCGCCTGACGGGCTACGGCGACGAGAGCTCCATGTTCCTGATGCAGTTCTCCGCCGTCCAGATCGATCCGCGCGGCCTGCTGCTGGGCGGAATGATCATCGGCACCCTCGGTGTGCTGGACGACCTGGTCACCTCACAATCCGCCGCCGTGGTCGAGATCCACGATGCCAATCCGGCGCTTGGATTCCGGAGTGTGTTCGAGAAGGCCATGCGCGTCGGCCGCGATCACGTGGCCGCAACGGTCAACACGCTGGTCCTGGCGTATACCGGTGCCTCGCTGCCGCTGCTGCTCATGTTCACGCTGGCCCAGGGCAGCTACGGTTACCTGCTGAACTCCGAGTTCATCGCTGCGGAGGTCGTGCGCACACTGGTTGGCTCGCTCGGATTGATGGCTGCGGTGCCCATCTCCACGCTGATCGCCACCGGTCTGATCGTGCATCAGTCCCGGCTGGGTGAGTGGCGGAGCCTCCTCGGTCCGGAGGCCGACGACGTTCAAGCGCATGTGCATTAGCCCGGGCGGAAAGCACCCGACCCGCTGCACAAATGCCTGCTCCGCTCTGCCTGTCATAAGCACATGAGACCGCCTGCCGAAACCGGGTCTTTGGCCAGATTCCTCGGTGCGTGCGCCATCGTTCTGGTGCTGATCCAGCCCACGGGCCGTGTGCGCGCGCACCCTGCAGACATGTACGCGCAGAACTTCGCCGTCAGCCTCGATGCGGATGCGATGCACGTAGAGTGGCAGATCCTTCCCGGCCCGTTCCTGGCTGATGCCGTGTGGGCGGCGGCGGACCTCGATCAGGGGGGCAGCATCTCGACCTCCGAGGCCGAGGCGTGGATCGCGCCGTTTGTCTCGTCACTATCCGTGCACCTTGACGATAAGGGTCTTGCCCATGCGGGGGTGCAAGACGTGCACTGGCCGGCCAGCGTGGACGTGATGCGCACGGCCGAGGAGCGCATCCGGTTCTCGTTGCGTTTCGAGTGGGCGTCGGATCTGAGCGGCGCGCACACCGTAGAGGTGCACGCCTTGCACCTCGAGGCCAACAGCCTGAATTGGTTCTCGGTGAACGCGGGCGCCGGCCTGTCATTCGATCGACCGGCGCAGGACAACGGACTGCTGCAAGCGGACGTGCACTTCGGCGATCCTGCACCAATTGACGGCGCCATGACCTCCTGGAACACCGGTACGCCGAATCTACCGGGCTTCAGTGCGGCCGTCTCGCAGATGGCTGCCGGCCTGACCGACTCCGACCAACCTGAGCCGCCG
>JAZDHO010000212.1:0-3744 GCA_043805815.1 Chloroflexota bacterium | reverse complement strand
CTGGTCATGCTGATCCGCAAGCTGAGCGGTTACCCGGAGGGCGTGATGTTCTCGGTGCTGCTGATGAACGCCGTGACGCCGCTCATCAACAGGTGGACGGTTCCGGAGCCTGTGGGAGGGCCGGTGCCGGAGAGGAAGAATGGCTGATGGCCGATGGCCAATGGTTGATGTTTGATGAAGGGCAATTACATAGGTCAGGCCTGGCTCGTGCTCGCGCTGGCGCTCTGTTTCGGGGCGGCCTTGGCCGGCGTGAACACGGCGCTCAAGGCGAAGATCGACGCCAACAAGCTCGCCGACACGGTCGGCCAGATTCCGAACCTCGTGCCGGGCGCGGCTTCGGGCAAGGCGGACTTCGTCGGCGGCGAGTACGTGTACCGGGCGTTCGGCGGGGACGGCGAGCAGGTCGGCTGGGTACTGCCGGCCCTGGGCCAAGGATTTGCCGACCGGATCGAGCTGTTGGTGGGGCTCGACAAGGATGCCGGGAAGGTGACCGGCCTTTACATTCTCTACAACCAGGAGACGCCGGGGCTCGGGAACAAGATTACGGAGGACACGTGGCGCGGCCAGTTCGGAGGCAAGCCGGCCGAGCCGGCGCTGGCCGTCACGAAGGGCAAGGCGCAGAAGGACAACGAAGTCGAGGCCATCACCGGCGCGACGATCTCTTCGGAGAGCGTCGTGGGCATTGTGAACCAGGGCGTCGCGAAGTTTCGGGGTGCGTTGAAGGAACTGTAGCCGCGGCGTGAGCCGCGGACGATCCGAAGCTCACCACGCCGCTCCGCGTCAGTGGCGCGGCGCTTCGGCTACAGGAGAATTGTGACAGCGAGCAAGGCAACATGATGAGCAGTGACGGACCAACGCCGCTTGAGAGATTCCTGCGCGGGATCATCCCGGAGAACCCCGTCTACCGCCAGTTGCTCGGCATGTGCCCGACGCTCGCGGTGACGAACGGCATGAAGGCGGCCATGACCATGGCCGGCGCGGTGATGTTCGTGCTGGTGTGCGCCAACATCATCACCAGCCTGATCCGGAACCTGCTCAAGCCGCACCTGCGGATCCTGGTGTTCACGCTGACGATCGCGGCCTTCGTGACGATCGCCGACCGCTTCCTCGCGGCGTTCATGTACGACATGAGCAAGCAGCTCGGCCCGTACGTCCCGCTGATCATCGTCAACTGCATCATCATCTGCCGGTGCGAGGTGTGCGCGTCGAAACAGTCGGTGTTCACGGCGACGGCGGACGCGGTGGGGCAATCGCTCGGGTTTGCGCTCGCGCTGGCGAGCATCGCGTCGGTCCGCGAGATCCTGGGGTCGGGCACCTGGTTCGGCCTGCGCGTGCTCCCGCTGGCCTGGCCCAACTGGGTCATCATGATCCTGCCGCCCGGGGCGTTTATCACGCTGGGTCTGCTCCTGGGGCTCGCCAACTGGCTCGGATCGTTGTGGGCGAAGAAGAGGGCGTAAGATGGACTACATAGTCAGCCTGGTACTGATCGCGGTGGTGGCGGCGTTGATCAACAACTTCGTCTTCCACTACTTCGTCGGCATCTGCCCCTTCATCGGCGTCTCGCGCCGGGTCGACATGGCGTTCGGGATGGGCTGCGCGGTGACGTTCGTGATCACGATCGCGGCGTTCCTGAGCTGGGTGTTCACGTACTATGTCCTGCGCCCGGGCGCGCCGCTGGCGTCGTGGGTGGCCGCGACCGTCCTGCGGATGCCGGCCGAGCAGGCGGCGAAAATCGACCTCAGCATCCTGAACTACATCGTCTACATCTTTGTGATCGCCTCGTCGGTGCAGTTCGTGGAGATGTACGTGCGCAAGTTCTTCCAGCACCTCTACAAGGCCTTCGGCGTGTACCTGCCCCTGATCACGACCAACTGCGCGATCCTGTTCTGCTGCCTCGAGATCATGAAGCACGTGTCGGGCGTCGAGAACCCCGCGCTGGTGTGGGGCCTGCCGCAGGCGCTGGTGCTCGCGTTCTTCGCCGGCATCGGCTTCACGATCGCCATCGTCATCATGGCGGGCATCCGCGAAGAGCTGGACCTGTGCGACGTGCCCAAGCCCCTGCGCGGTGCCGGCATCACACTGATCGTCTCCGGCATCCTCGCGCTCGGGTTCATGGGGTTCACGGGGGTGGATCGGGGGCTGGAGCAGGCGCTCAGGAAACCGAAGGCGCAGGTGTCCGAGATCTCAGATCTCAAATCTGAAATCTCAAATCCGGAACCTCAAATCTCAAATCCGGAATCTGAAATCGTTTCCCAGCGGTAACCCACAATGGCCACGACGATCATCATGCTCGCAGGCGCGACGATGCTGATCCTGGGTGTCGTCATGGCCTGGGTCCTCGGCTGGGCCAACAAGACGTTTCACGTGCAGGTGGATCCGCGGGTCGAGGCGGCGATCGCCGCGCTGCCGGGTGCGAACTGCGGCGGCTGCGGCTACGTCGGATGCAACGAGTATGCCGAGGCCGTCGTCGCGGGCCACGCGCCGCCGGACAAGTGTCCCGTCGGCGGCGTGAGCTGCGCGACCGCCCTGGCCAACATCCTGGGCGTGGACCTCAAGCCCTCGTGGCCCTACCGGCCCGCCGTCCACTGCGGGGCCCGGTTCGAGGAGCGCCTGGGGCGCATGGAGTACCGTGGTGAGCCGACCTGCATCTCGGCCAACCTCGTGTCCGGCGTGCAGGGCTGCATCTACGGGTGCCTGGGCCTCAGCGATTGCGAGCGGGTGTGCCCGTTCGACGCCATTCATGTCATCGACGGCCTGGCGGTCGTGGACTACGACAAGTGCACCGGCTGCGGCAAGTGCGCCGAGGTGTGCCCGCGCAACATCATCTCCATGGTGCCTTTCAAGTCCGAACGCATGCTGATCATTGCCTGCTCCAACAAGGACCCGGGCAAATACGTGAAGGCGGTCTGCAAGGTCGGGTGCATTGGCTGCCGCGCCTGCGAACGGGCGGCCGGCGACGTCTTCAAGGTCGAAGAGAACCTCTCGCACATCAACTACGACGCCTACGATCCCGAGAAAATGGATGCCGCTCGCGTCGCGGTCCAGAAGTGCCCCATGAAGCGCATCGTGGAAATCGGGAAGCCCTCCTCGAAGGACATCGACGCCACGAAGGAAAAGGAAGTCCCCTCCATCGTCCAGGCCGACTTCAAGACCACGGTCGACAAGACAGAGTGGCACGGGTAGCGCGCGCTTCGCGCGCGATGGCTAATGGTCGATGGCCGATGGTGGATGGGAGGGCGATAGGACCTTCGGTCTCTCCACCCTCGTCTTCATTGGCCATTAGCCATCAGCCATTGGCCATCAATCCATGGGCATGGGATTGCAGAGGTTCTTGTCGGAATCGGCGACCCGTCCGCAGTTGAAGCAGATGAACTGCGGGTCCTTGGTGAGCTGCTTGATCTTGTCGAACTGTCCCTTGCTCGCCAGGACACACAGGTGGCCCTTGTGGTCGCCCTTGCAGGTCGTCTTTTCAGCGGACATGGGTTGATCTCCTTTCAATTCCAGAGCCACTACCTTACTCGGCGCGCGGCGCTTGTAAACTGCCAGTTTCCAAGGATTGAGAGTGTCCCATCTCCTTGAGTCGGCGCCCGTCATACTGCGTGCCAGGTGCACCGCTGGACCCCGAAGGGGTCCAATTCGTCAGCCAGGGGTGAAACCCCTGGACAACATCAACGACCGAATAGACCTCGACCCTGTAAGGGTCGAATTCGAGTTGCACCCCTTCAGGGTGCATGAGGATGGGGT
>JAZDHO010000211.1:0-2409 GCA_043805815.1 Chloroflexota bacterium | reverse complement strand
CGTTTGCCTTGTCTGCCAGCTTGGCAAGGGTCATAACGGCGCGGGACATGACCAAGGCGGAGAAGCAGCGGTATCGGAGGGGCTAATATGGCTTCAAAGAAGTTTCCCAAACACAAGACTGAGAATATGTTTGCCGATTTTATCGACACCCACGACTTGGCACCCTATCTTGAGGGGACTGAACTCCTCGACAAGGCATTGGCCCTGACACCCGAATTCGCTGACAAGGTCGGGGACCGAGCCAAGAAGCGCCTGATCGCACTGAGGCTTCCCCAGTGGCAAATTGAAGGCGCACGCCGGATTGCCCGGACCAAGCGGGTGCCTTACCAAGCATTGATGCGCGCCTGGATTGGGCAGGGTCTGAGACAAGAGTGGCGCCACATATCCCATCCATCCCGATAGAGAATACGATTATCGCACCATATCGACTCCAATAGTTCTCGTCGCAGAAAATGGCAGGGTCTAACAAAGAATTAAGCCGACCGCCCAAGCGGTCGGACCTTCGCGGCAGCGGCGGCTTATTCTGTCGTTGATATGGTTGCGTAGTGTCAAGTAGGCATAGCTCGCCGTCCTTCTTTCTCGTCGGAAGTCCCTACAGAACCAGACCCTCAAGCGGGGCGCGAGCTCATTGACGTTGGTCGCTCCTGCTGATATTCGCGGGTTGGATACCGCCTGACCCCTTTTCGTCACGGGGCTGCCTCGCTCTAGGATCGAGCGTCGGACCACAAGGGTCCGGCTCTTAACGCAACCGAGGTTTCCCCAGACCTTAACCCGCGTCCCGCCTGTGAATCTGGTTGAGCTTAAAGGAGTTGTTAGACCTTAGTCGGCGGCACCTCCTTGGCGATCGCCCAGATGAACCCCAAGAGCTCGCGCGCGATCGCCGTCGTGATCACCTGCTTGATCTTACCTTTTAACACCAATCGGCGGTACTTCTTGCACAGCCGCAGCTGCGCCTTCCATGCGATGTCGATGGCCTTCTGCGGCAGGCCTTCCTGCCTTTCGCAGAGCCCACGGGCCACCCGCGCGGGGAAGCGGTACGCCCAGGCGGCCTCCACCAGCATCCGCCGCGCATGAGAGTTCCCCGTCTTCGTGATGCCGCCCATCCGCTGATGCGGCCCTGAACTGTACTGGCTCGGCACCAGCCCCACGAACGCCATCAACTGCCGCGGGTCGTCGAACCTTGTGAGGTCGCCCAGTTCCGCCAGGATCGACGCTCCGGCCACCAGCGACACGCCTCGAAGCGCTTGCAGCGCTTCGACGACGGGCGCCATGCGCCACGTCGTCGCCGCCTGACGGAGCTGCTCCGTCAGGCGCTCCACGCGCTGATGCGCCTCATCCACCGCGTTCATGTATTCCTGGAACACGATCTGCTGCACCGGGTGAGCCATCGCTATCCGGGAGATCCAGCTCTTGTGCGATCCCGTCCACGCTTTCTGCCCAGGATAGACGAACCCCTGCCGCAAGAGCATGGCCCCCAACTGCTGACGAGCTCGCTTGCTCGCCAGCACCGCATCCTCCCGCGATCGCGTCAGGTCACGGACCGCTTCGTCCTCTGGCCCTGGCACATAGACCGCGCGAAAGTCACCGGAACGGTGCCCCCGAGCCAGATTGATCGCGTCCCGCCGGTCCGTTTTGATACGGTCCCCTGGCCGCCGTGGGATCATGCTCGGCGCCACCACACTGCACTCGATCCCCTTCTTCCTCAGGTGCCGGTACAGTCCGTAGCCGCACGGCCCGGCCTCGTAGACCACCGCTAGCCTCGGATGCTCGCTCTTGAGCCTCCGGAACAGCTTGTCCACCGCCTCAAGGCCCCCACCCACCTTCCCATAGGACCTCACCTCCTCCCGCCCTGCGGCTGCCAGGGCCACTTCGATAGAATCTTTATGGACATCCAGACCTACAAACATGGTAGACTCGTTCATAGCTCGCCTCCTTTATTCTGGCTCTATGGTACCTTCAAACAGTATCACAACCCACGGTCTAAAGGTCGGCGAGCTTTCGCTTTTACGCAACCATTGTGTCTAGGCCGATAATTATGGACAAGCGAATCATTCGTCACATGGTCCGCTCTCGCATGAAGCACTTCAATCCGATTCGAGAAACAAGATGAAATATTGCGATCTCGCCGGTATCGTGGCCATTCCCGACCAAGCGATGTGGCTTACGCTTCGCGAAATCTTGCCAGACACCATTGCAAAGGCAATCTACGGATCTCCGCCGAAGATAATTGCCAAATTCCGCAAGAATGTAACGCCGGGCGGCTGGGCCTACCTAGAAGACAGGATAAAGACTATAGGCAAGGTCAGCGATCGAAAATCAATTAACGCGCGGGTCGAGATATGGGCTTGGATAGGCATTCTCGCCGCAGAGGGAAGAATTCATTTGTCACACAAATCACTGCCTAACAAG
>JAZDHO010000210.1:0-10800 GCA_043805815.1 Chloroflexota bacterium | reverse complement strand
CCCCGCTGGTGGCAAGAGCAACTTAACCGGTAAGGAACCGTGAGTTCATCCGTTAGAATAACGAGACGAAAGGAGTAAACCATGGCTCGCAAGTGGTCATCTGCAGAGGAAGAATCATTCAAGTCACCGTGGCGCGAAAGAGCAAAGCTAAGCTACCATACCGTGGAAGAGTTCGGCGCGAAGGGCAATATCAGTGAAGAGCAGGTGATGAGTATCCTGCAGGACGGGATTGACATCCACGTGCACGGCTATCCCGATGCGCTTGTGGATACCGGCTGGGACTTTGCCTGGGAAGCAAAGCAAGCGTATGATGCGGGCATGCGCGCAATGGTCTTCAAGAGCATGCTCTCCGATACGGCTCCCATGATGCACTTTGTTCAGCAGATCGTGGATCGGCACGCCCAGGAAAAGGAAGAGCGTGGAGAAATCCGCCGCCATCCATTCAACGCCTACGGCGGCGTGGTTCTGAACTGGTCGGTCGGTGGTCTTAACCCCGAGGCCGTCAAGGTGAGCGCCAAGCTCGGCGCCAAGATTATTTGGCTGCCCAGCCACGATTCCGCACATCACATGAAGACCCTCCAAGAGGATGGCAACGGCGTGGAGGTGTTGGATGAGCATGATAATCCGCTGCCAGAGCTCATCGAAATCTTCAAGATCGTCGCCAAATACAACATCATTCTGGATCTCTGCCACACAGGCACGAAGGAGAGATTCATCATGACAGAAGAGGCCCAGAAGTATGGCGTACAGAAGATCCTCCTGACCCATCCGCAATGGAGCGTGAACCGAATGTCCATCGATGAGATGGCTGAGATCAGTAGGATGGGTGCCTACATTGGCCTCTTCATGTACAGTGCGGTTCCACACTTCAACAACCCCGTGGCGGATCGCACCGAGGTCCTAAAGATCATCGAGAAAGTTGGCCCGGAGAAATGTTCCATTGCGACCGACTATGGCTCGATGCTGAACCCGCCGCCTCTGGAAGGAATGAAACTGTACGTGCGGCTTCTCCTGGCCATGGGTGTTCCTGAGGAGGATATTCGCACAATGCTGTGCAGGAATAATGCACACTTGCTTGGGATTGACGACCAGGCCAAAGCCTCAGTCGTGCATGATGCAGAACGAATCATTGCGAAGGAGCCAGCTCGCCACTAACGGCGACTGAATCCTGGTCGAGCCGTCGGGCGCGGGCACGTTGGTCTTGGGCGGCCAGTTGTGTCGCGCATGGGGTGCGCCGATCCGACGTGACCGGGGTTCGGAGCCGACACTGTTATGATCTTGCATCCAAGTAACGCGGAGCATTTCGGGCAGTAGTGGACCGCAGATATGGTGCACATACGCCATGCAGGTCACACTCGCGTTCTTGATCACCGATTGGAGGACGAATGAAGGAGACCAAATTCAAGAGTCGCCTTCACGAGATGACCCAGACTACCCCTACCGTGCTGTGGAATGACTCATGCTCGATTCGTGAACTGTCCTCTTCGATCGAGACCAACGGCGCAGTCGGGGCAACCTGCAATCCGGTGATTGTTCTAGCCGTGCTCAAGCAAGAGTGGGATCGGTGGAAGGAAAGACTCCCACAGATGATCCATGAGATGACAACGGCCACGGAGGAGGACATTGGCTGGAAAATCACAGAAGAGCTGTCGCAGAGGGCCGCTGCCCTTCTCTTGCCGGCTTTTGAGCGCGATCGTGGCAAGAATGGGCGCCTTTCCATCCAAACCAACCCAAAGCTGTATCGCAACGCCCGGGCGATTGTAGAACAGGCCGAGAGATTCTCAAGCCTTGCGCCAAACATCATCGTCAAAATCCCGGTATCGGCGGCGGGCATCGAAGCCATCGAGGAAGCCACCTACCGGGGGATAAGCATCAATGCGACTGTTAGCTTCACCCTCCCGCAGGCCATCGCGGTTGCGGAAGCAGTGGAGCGTGGCTTGAAGCGGCGAGAGAGCGAAGAGAAGGATATCAGCCAAATGGGTCCAGTTTGTACGCTGATGGTTGGCCGGCTGGATGACTGGCTGAAAGTCGTGGCGCAAAAAGAAGGGATTGTCGTGGATCCGTGGATCCTTGACTGGGCGGGGGTCGCGGTCATGAAGAAAGCGTATCAGCTCTACCAGGAAAGGGGCTACCGTTTGCGGCTTCTGAGTGCAGCTTTTCGAAGCCACCTGCACTGGAGCGAGTTCATAGGGGGAGATGTCGTGATATCGCCTCCGTATGAATGGCAGGCGAACATCAATGCCTCAGACGTGACCGTCGAGGATCGAATTAGTCGGCCCGTGGAAGACAGAATCGTGATGCAACTCGAAGCCAAATTTGCGGACTTCAGAAGGGCCTACGACGAAAACGGTATCCACATCCCTGCATTCGACGATTTCGGCCCAACTCTGCGAACGCTTCGCCAATTCAGCAAGGCAGTAGACGATCTGCGTGCCCTGGTCAGGGACGTGATGACGCCGAATCCCGACGTCTGATTGAGGAATAATCAGAGGCGAGGTTTATAGCGCACAAGAAGAGGTTCCGTAGAATAGGCGGATAGGCCAACCAGCGTGTGTCCGGTATTAGCTTGTCGGTGGACGAATGCCAGTGTCATGTCAGGCGCCGGGCTTTCATAGCCTGTTGAACCGAAGGAATGGCCGGATTCCTGTAAGCTCAGGTATCCGAGTGCGTTACGGTCGTATATCGAGGTGGGAACCATCATGGGCAGCATCTTGAACTACATCAATGGCGAGTGGATCGAGCCGAAGGTCCGAGAGTACTTCGATGTGATCAATCCGGCAACCGCGGAATTGCTGGCCAAGACCCCACTCTGCGGGGCTGTTGAGGTGGAGGCTGCCGCCCAAGCTGCGGCCTTGGCTTTCCCGGGATGGAGGCGGACTCCGGTTCAGGACCGTATTCAGTTCCTGTTCAAACTGCGAGATCTGCTCGGGGCCAACCTCGACGAAATCGCGCGGACTATCACAAATGAGGCGGGCAAAACCCTCGAAGAGTCCAAAGCCGAAATGGTCCGTGCCATCGAGAACGTGGAAGTAGCCTGTGGAATGCCGATGTTATCCAAGGGCGAGATTGCCGAGGACATTGCTCCCGGCATTGACGAGATCATGCTCCGGCAACCTCTGGGTGTGTGCACCACGATTGCACCGTTCAACTTCCCCGGCATGATCGCATTCTGGTTTATGCCCTATGCGCTCGCGACGGGAAATACGTACGTCATGAAGCCTTCAGAGAAGGTACCTTTGACGATGCAATTGATTTTCAAACTTGTCGAGCAGGCCGGATTCCCAAGGGGCGTCGTCAACATGGTCAATGGTGCGAAGGAGGCCGTAGATGCGATTCTCGACCACCCCGCAGTTCGCGCCGTGACATTTGTTGGTTCCACGCCGACGGCAAAGTACCTGTATCAGCGCGCCGCCGCAAACGGCAAACGAGTACAAGCGCAGGGCGGCGCCAAGAATCCAGTCGTCATTCTTCCCGACGCCGACATGGAGATGGCGACCAAGATCATCGCGGATTCCGCTTTTGGCTGTGCGGGTCAGCGCTGCTTGGCAGTCTCACTCGCAGTGACGGTGGCAGATGCACGCAATTCGTTCACGGAGATGATCTGCGATGCGGCTTCTTCGCGTGTGGTTGGCTATGGTCTCGAGCCGGGCGTCGAAATGGGACCTGTGATCAACCAAGGGAGCAAACAACGCATTGAGCATCTGATTGGCGCTGGCGTCTCCGAGGGCGCCGCCATTCCAGTGGATGGACGAGGGGCGGTCGTGAAGGGCTACGAGGGGGGCACCTTTGTCAAACCAACGATCCTGATGGACCTCCCCTCTGAAGGTGAAATTGCCAAGACGGAAATCTTCGGTCCGGTATTGGGTCTCATGCATGTTAATACAGTGGAAGAGGCTATTCAATTGGTGAACATTGGCCTCTACGGCAATCAAGCGAGTCTATTTACGTCCAGCGGCTCGGCCGCACGCAAGTTCCGGTACGAAGCGCAGGCTGGCAATATCGGCATCAATATCGGCGTGGCAGCGCCGATGGCGTTCTTCCCTTTCAGCGGTTGGAAGGACTCATTCTTTGGCGACCTGCATGGTCAAGGAATGGACGCCGTCGAATTCTTCACGCAGAAAAAGATCGTGATTGAGCGCTGGCCAAGAGATTGGAGTAGAAAATTCTAACATCGCGCCCTCCCGCGCCCACCATTCTGCTTCGCAAACCTGAAAGGCCAAATATGAACGTCGCGCCTGGCGTTACTCACCATCAACGACTCCAAACGGCTCGAGAAATGTAAGCGGGCTGATTATGATCCGAAGCCGACGCTTTTCTTAGGCATGGGGCGAGCATTGGATCTCGCACAGCACCATCTATCATCGTTAGAAGCATCTGCTTGGATCGCCCGCTCCAGGGCCCTGTATGTGATTGTTGCTTTGGTCGGGCGTTGTGGCTTATGGACAAGAGACAACGCAGCCTTGACAAGACGACAGTGGCGATTGGCACAATCCTAGCGAATGTCCATCTTCACCCGATGACCGTTCCTTCTGCTGGATAGCCTAGCAACTGCAGAATGGGCAGTGTGCGGCGCACTTTCGCCGCACACTTCATTTTCTCCGACCTAGACAGCGCCGCCAGGCGCGGCCCGCAGGGCCGAGCGGATCATCAAGAACTCCGTGATGTTCTCGGAGGTGATCAATCCCGCCAGGCGGCCGCCGTGAGTGACGGGAAGCGTCTTCGCTCCACTTTCCTGCAGGCGAGCGAGGGCGTGCTCCACCATCTCGTGGGAATCAACCTGGGGCAGGTCCCGGCGCATGGTCGTTGTGACCGGCTGATCCTGGCCCCCGGTGGTCAGGGCCTTGATGAGGGTCTCGCGCTCGAGGATGCCCACGACCTGTTCGTCCTCCATGACCGGGAAATCGTGCTGCGAACCCGAGAGGATCAACTCCACCGCGCGCCCAAGCGAGTCGCGCGGCGAGAGGGTCTGATAGTTGGTCTGCATGGCGCGGCTGACCGGGATGCCGCCCAGTGCATGCTTGATGCGCGCCATGCTGGCTTCCTGCTCTGCGCCGATCCACACGAAGAAGGCGATGAAGAGCAGGACCGGATCCCTGAAAAGGCCGATGAAGCCGAAGAGCAACGCCATACCCTGACCGACGGTGGCGGCGATCTGCGTGGCCCTGACGTGATCCATGCGCATGGCCAGGATGGCGCGCAGGACGCGCCCGCCATCCATGGGAAATGCGGGCAGCAGGTTGAAAGCCACGAGCAGCAGGTTCACGGCCAGAAGCCGCGGCAGAAAATCCCCGGTCGTGAGGCTCAACATGCTCGACGGCACGAGGCCGCCCGTCGCAACCAGGTAGGCGACGAGCAGGGCCGCGATCACGACGTTGACCGCCGGACCAGCCAAAGCGACCCAGAGCTCCTCGATCGGTTTCTCCGGAATGCGCTCCAGCCTCGCCACGCCGCCGATCGGATAGAGCGTGATGTCGCGGGTCTTGACGCCGAATCGGCGCGCCATCAGCGCATGACCGTATTCATGCAGGACTACGCAGCCGAAGAGGGCAAGTATGTAAAGCACGCCACCCACGACCGCGTTCACGCGCTGGAACTGAACCCAGTAGCTGTACGCCACCCAGCCGATAATGAGCACGAACGTGGCGTGGACGTAGACATCGATATCCCACAAGCGCGCGATCTTCCATGACCATTTCATCGGTGCCTCCAAGAGTCGCCCGTATTATAGGCAATCCGTATGCTGCACGGGGAGAATTGTGTTTGAAGTTCGTTAGCTGAGCGGTAGATCCTCCGCCAGTCAGGTCGCCAGAGTCGGTTGCCGATCGGGACGGCAACCAGGGGTTGGTGACTCTGAACCCCGCGCCAGCCTGACGAATACGAAGCGCGCGGTGTCTGCAGTGGAGAGTTCCTGTGGCCCGAAGGCGGGGCCGGGCGGCTAGATGACGCCGATGCGTTTCCCTGCGGCGGCAATGATGTCAATGGCCTGTTCCATGTCAGTGGGCTCGTGCGCTGCGGTGATCGTGGCGCGCAATCGTGCGAGGCCTTCGGGCACTGCCGGCGAGACCACGGGCATGACAAAGACATTACGATGCTGGGCCTCGCGCGTCATCTGGAAGGCGCGCTCATCCGATCCGCACACGACCGGCACGATGGCGGTCGTCGTGGCGAGGGTGTCAAAACCGGCGGCCTTGAGTCCGCCGATGAAGAGCTGGGTATTGCGGTTCAGGAGCTGGATGCGCTCCGGTTCGTCAAGGATCAATTTGAAGGCCTCGTTGGCCGCGGCCGCCTGCGCCGGCGGCAGGGCAGCAGAGAATATGTAGGCGCGGCACACGTGCCTCAGATAATCGATCAGCTCCTGCTTGCCTGCGATGTACCCGCCCACGGAAGGAATGGTCTTGCTCAGCGTCCCCATCTTGATGTCGATGGCGTTCTCAAGGCCGAAATGCTCCTCAATGCCGCTGCCCGTGGCGCCGAGCACGCCCACTGAGTGGGCCTCGTCGATCATCAGATAGGCATTGTAGCGGCGGCAAAGCTCGACCACGCGCGGCAGATCAATGACATCTCCGTCCATGGAGAAGACCGCATCGGCGATCACCAGCCTGGCGGCGTCATCCGGGACTTGCTGCAGCCGGTGCTCGAGGTCGACCATGTCGTTGTGCTTGAAGCGCCGGAATTCGGCGCCGGACGTGAGGCAGCCGTCAACGATGGAGGCATGGTTCAGCTTGTCGGACAGGACATAGTCCCCGCGGCCGACCAGCGTCGATATCACGCTCAGATTTGTAGCATATCCCGACGTGAAGGTGACCGCCGCCTCAGTGTGCTTGAAGGCCGCTATCGTGGCTTCGAGCTCCTCGTGCAGCGCCAGCGTGCCGGCCAGCAGTCGCACGCCGTGGGTGCCCGTGCCGAATCTTTCGACCGCGGCACGCGCGGCGGCGTTAATGCGCGGATGACCGATGAGGCCAAGGTAGCTGTAAGAGGCGTACATACCCATCTCGCGACCGCCGACCAGGACGCGTGAGCCGCCGCGCAGCTCCTGGACCGGCTGGTTATAGAAGTAGAAGTCGTTCGACCGACCCCAGGCGAGGCGTGCGGCAAAGGCCTGGACTCGGCGTGCGATTGCATCATCTCCGTTGAATTCCATCAGGTCTCCTCACCCTGCTCCTGCTCACACATCATGGAAGTGCGGACGCCAGGACGCGTGGATCCCCGGCAGCAACCCTGAACGGCGGCACAATTCATTTCCCCGCCAACCTTCTGAGTTGGGCTTCATCAATGATCTTGACGCCCAGTGAGCGGGCTTTCTCGAGCTTCGAGCCGGGCTCTGCGCCGACCACAAGATAACCGGTGTTCTTGCTCACGCTATCGGTCACTTTCCCGCCGTGCGCTTCGATAAATTGCCTGGCCGCGTCGCGGCTCAGGCCGGGCAGCGTGCCGGTCACCACCAGAGTCATGCCGGTGAGCGCGCCCTGCGGCCTTTTCTGACCCTGCCCGCCTTTGGGCCACACACCGGCAGCCTTCAGTTTCCGGAGCACCTTTTGATTGGCGGGCGTTGCTAACCAGTCCACCACGGCCTCGGCGATATTCGGCCCGATGCCCGCGATCTGCATCAGGTCGTCCGCCTTCGCCTTCGAGAGCGCATCCAAGTCCGCGAAAGCGCGCGAGAGGTCGCCAGCCATCACCTCGCCCACGCCGCGGACGCCAAGCGCGGTGATCAACCGACTGAGAGACTGCTTCCTCGAGGCATCGATGGACGCCAGCAGGTTGTCAGCGATCTTGCCGGGCGGTTCGCCGCTGGCCTTGCGATCCTTCTTAGTCAGGGCGTCGAGGATCTCCTCGCGAGACAGCGTGTAGAGGTCGGCCACATCCTTCACCGAACCGGAGGCGATCAGCTTCTCGACGATCTTGTAGCCCAACCCGGCGATATCCATCGAGCCGCGCGAGGCGAAGTGCTCCACGTTGCGGACAAGCTGGGCGGGACAGGCAGCATTGACGCAATACCAGGCCACCTCGCCTTCAAAATGCTCCACCGGCTGGCCGCACTCCGAGCACTTCTTCGGAGGGACATATTTCCGCTCGGTGCCGGTGCGTGCCTCCGCCACGGGGCCAATGACATACGGGATGACCTCCCCCGCCCGCTTCACGAGCACGCGATCGCCAACACGAATGTCCTTTTCGACGATGTAGTCGAAGTTGTGAAGTGTGGCGCGCTCGACGACCACACCCCCGACCTCCACTGGTTCGAGGACCGCATTGGGAATGAGGACGCCCGTCCGTCCCACACTGACGCGGATGTCAAGCAGCTTCGTCGTCACTTCGCGGGCCGGAAATTTGTAGGCAATCGCGCCGCGCGGATCCTTGCCGACAAACCCGAGTTCGGCGGCGAGATTGAGATCGTCGATCTTGATGACCACGCCGTCTGCCTCGTATGCAAGCTCGTCCCGGCGCGCCTCCCAGGAGGCGGCATAGGCGCTGGCGGAGTCGATATCGTCAAACCGCCTGCTTGCATCGCTCACCGGAAACCCCAGCTGGCGGAGGTACGACAGAAGCTCCCATTGTGAAGTCGGCACGCCAGCGCCTACCGCGTGGATTACCTGGTACACCAGGAGGGTCAGCGAGCGGGAGGCCGTTAGACCCGGATCAAGCTGGCGCAGGGATCCGGCAGCGGTATTGCGGGGGTTGAGGTAGGTCTTCTGCCCGGCCTCCTCCAGTTGGCGATTGAGCGACTCGAAATCCTTAACCGGGATGAAGGCTTCGCCGCGCACAACCAGCACCGACGGCAGGCGCACCTTTACCGAGGCGGAAACCGGAATGCGAAGCGGGATGGATTTCAGGGTGCGCAGATTGGCCGTGATATCCTCGCCCACCTCCCCATCGCCGCGCGTGGCGCCCTGAACGAAAACACCATCACGGTAGTGCAAAACGACGGAAAGTCCGTCGATCTTCGGCTCCACAACGAACTTCGCCGAGGCGACTCTCGTGTCCAGCTTCCGGACGCGGTCAAACCAGGCGCGGGCCTCCTGCGCTCCGAACGCATTGGCCAGGGAGAGGATCGGCGCGGGGTGCCGCACCTTCTGGAAGCGGTCTGCGGGTGCGGCGCCGGTCCGCTGCGTGGGCGAATCGGACGTGACCCACGACGGATTGTGTATCTCGATCTGCCTGAGCTCGTTCAGCAGACTGTCGTACTCAGCATCGCTGACAACGGGCGAGTCGAGGACATGGTAGCGGTGATTGTGGAAGTTGATCTTGGACTTGAGCTCTTCGTAACGAGAGCGAGTGGGCCGGTCGGGCATGCGCAGATTATAGCGCGCAAATTCGACCGAAGAACTCGGTATCTCGGGGCGCCTCATCGGGCTGCGTCCATCATCGGGTGATGCAGCAGTTGGGATATACTCCCACCGATGACTGCACGCGTAGGAATTCTTGGTGGGACATTCGATCCTCCGCATCTCGGGCACCTCATCCTGGCATCGGAGGCGCTGACTCAACTTCACCTGACGAGGTTGCTCTGGGTTCTGACCGCGCTTCCACCGCACAAGCTGGAAAACGCGATCACCCCCGTTGAGGACCGATCCGCGATGCTGCGGCTGGCACTCGCGGGTGAAACCGCCTTCGAGCTCTCCACCGTGGACATCGATCGGCCCGGGCCGCACTACACGTTAGATACGGTGAGGCTCTTGAAGGACCAGAACCCCGGCGACGAGATGATCCTGGTCCTGGGCGGAGACTCCCTGCGCGACCTTCCGGACTGGCACCGACCGGCAGAGTTGGTCGCTGCCTGCGCGGAGATCGGTGTGATGCGGCGGCCGGGCGATGAGATCGACCTCTCCGCGCTGGAGGCCAGGCTCCCCGGTCTCACCGCCAAGGTTCGGTTTGTCGACGCCCCGCTGCTGGAAATCTCATCCCACGAGATCCGGGAGCGCGTGCGAAGGCACCAGCCTTTCAAGTACTACGTTACCCCCGCCGTTCACGAATTCATCCTCAGCCACGGAGTGTATCGAACGGGCTGAGCACGGCCCCGAGGCTCCGGGCCCTGCATCGGGCACTGTGTGCGGCAAGCTCACGGAGGCCGGGAGGTTCACTTCCCCGCGGGCCGTGGCGGTCGATGGGTATGGGCGCGTTTTTGTGGCCGACTTCTTCGATATCAAGGTCTTCGATGACTCCGGCGCCCACCTGGAGCGCATCGAGATCAAGGATGGCGCGCCGTTCAACATCGTGGTGGACCAAGAGAATCAGGTATACGTCGTCACAAGCCACAATCACGTGATTAAGTACGACGTGAAGCCTCCCTCCGACGGCTGAAGCGCCGCAGGCACGATCTGCTCATCTTTCTACGGGGTTCCGAAGCACGCGGCTTGGAGAGCGGATCAGTTGAGGGAGTCCTCGATGCACACCCGCACGAACAGGCGCTCGCGGGCCAGGCGCGCGACGTCGTCCGGATGGGGTACTCCGTTGGTGGAGCGCAGCCCCAGGGATCCAGCGGCGGCCGGCAGTTGCTGTACATACTCGCCAAGCTGCGCGGCGACGGCCGCCTCATCCAGCAGCACCTTCACCGTCCCGACGAGCTCGCGTCCATGCAAGTGGACCTGCACACGTGATCCGGGAGGGATGTTCCGCCACCACTTCCGCGTTCGGGTCGAGAGGATCCACAGGGTATTGCCATTGCGGCAGTACTTCACCGGGATGGTGATGGGTTTTCCGGACTTGCGACCCGATATGGTAATCAGCATCGTGTTGCCGGCCAGCCCGTGCAACGGAGATCTGAGAATCAGTTTCACGAAATCATTGGCCTTCATTTCACAA
>JAZDHO010000209.1:0-20391 GCA_043805815.1 Chloroflexota bacterium | reverse complement strand
GCTTCCCCCACCTGGGGCGATCCGCTGCAGGGGATCGCCCGAGGTGGGGACAGAATGGAAGACGGTATCAGTGGCGCCGGCGTTTCTTCTTTCCACCGCCGGCCGGCGCAGGCTGCGCGGGGGCCGGCGCATCTGCCACTTCTGTGGGCGTGATCTCGATGCGCCGGGGTTGGTAGGCAAAGACGCGCCCGATCACAGCGGCCCGTACATCGGAAAGCAGTTGTTGGAACAGCTCCGAAGCCCGGCCCTTGTATTGTACCAGCGGGTCGCGCTGGGCGTATGCCTCCAGCCCGATGGAGACGCGCAGCGCCTCGACTTGCGTGAGATACTCGACCCACAGCTCCGTGATGGATGACAGCAGCAGCTGACGCTTGACCTCGTTCAAGACATAGGATCCAATGGCCTGCACGAGGGCCTCGCGATCAGCCTCATCCAACGAAGCGGCAGGCTGGCTCAGCCGCTCGGCCCCGAATACCTGGGCCGCGGGGCCGAAGTCAGCCAGCCGGGCGGCGTTCTGGCTCAGGCGGTCGTATTCGCGCTGCCCCCACGCGGTTTGAAGTGCAGTCTCGGCCTGCTCGAGATGATCCAGGACGGCATCGGCAACCTCGTCCGCGCCGCGTCCTTCGAGAAGGCGTGAGGCAAGGTAGACGTAGCTGAAGCGACTGAAGACCTGCCGGACCTGGCGATGGGAGCGCTGATCAAACATCGTGCGCACGCCTTGAGAGAGGGAGAGCAGGAACCTCAAGCGCGCGGTTTCATCGCCCCCGGCCTCGCGCTGCAACAGGAGGTCCAAGTCGCGTTGCACCTGAGTTGCCAGTCGCTCCCGCTGGCGCTGCATCAGCTCGCCGGCGGAGGCCAGCACGCCCTCTGCGCCGGCGTCCCAGTCGGAGGCATCGAGGCTGATGCCCAGGGGTTCACCAAGGCGGCGCTCGATCGCGCCCACGATCCGATTCAGATTGAGAGTGACGATCTGGCCTTCCACCAATTCCCCGAGCCAGTTCTTGGAGGCGTCGGGGTCGTCCGTAAGCTGGCGGGATTGGTCCGGCGTCAGCCTAAGCGGCGTGCGGATGAGTGCACCCAGTTCCTCCGCGGCCTTTTGAGGCCGCAGCGGCTCCTGCGCGTCGCGCTGACTCTGAAAGAAGGCATCGAGCGCGTCCTTGCGTTCGTTGATCTGTAGATCGAGGCCTTCGCCGGTGCGGTCGATCAGGGCCTCAATGGCGCGCTGGGCGTGCGCGTGCTCCGCCTCTGCGGCGCGAGCGACCAAGGCCGGGATGGCCTGACGCAGGTCATCGTTTGCGCCAAGTTCCTTGAGGATGAGCGAAAGGCCAAACGTCGGAACGAGGCGGCCGCGGGATTCAAAAGGCGGTTGCACGCCTTCCAGCCAGGCGATCAGTTTCCACGGACCCTCTTCGTCAACCAAGCCTGCCTGCACGCGAGTCCCGGCCTCTGACTGCAGCATCTCGGCGATATCTTCTGTAAGGTCCTGCTTGGTGAAAATGCGGTCCCGCTGCGAGTAGATCTGTTCGCGCTGCTTGTTGAGTACATCGTCGTACTCCAGCAGGTGTTTACGGACGTCGAAGTTGGCGCCCTCGACACGGTGCTGCGAGTTCTCAATGATGCCGCTGACCATACGCGCCTCAAGGGGCAGCGAGTCGTCGACCTTCAACCGCTGCATAAGGGCGCTGACCTGCTCTCCACCGAAGAGGCGCATGAGGTCATCCTCGAGGGAAAGGTAGAAACGCGAGGAGCCGGGATCGCCCTGGCGCGCGGAACGGCCACGGAGCTGGTTGTCAATGCGGCGGGCTTCATGGCGTTCCGAGCCGATGACGTGCAGTCCGCCGAGCGACTTGACGCGCTCCATGTCCTCGAAGTACTGGAGGAAGTGCGTGACCTCGCCCTGATACACCCCGTATTGGCCGGGGTCAACCTTCAGCAAGGCCTGACGGCGCTCCTCAATCGGCATATCGAACGCATCAGCATGTCCGGCGCGGCGGAGAACTCGATTTACGGCCGTTGTGATCTCCTCGGCGATCTCGCCCCCCAACTTGATATCCACGCCGCGGCCGGCCATATTGGTGGCGATGGTCACAGCACCGAAGGCGCCCGCGCCGGCGATGATCTGTGATTCCTCCGTGTGTCTGCGAGCGTTCAGGACTTGATGCGGCACCCCTGCCTGCAAGATGGTCTTCAGGCGCTCTGCGGAGTCCTCCGGAAGCCGGAGGATTTCCAGCAGCATGGCCAAGTTGGAGGGCTCGTCAAGGCTGATGCTGATGAGCCCGAATCCGGAAGCGAACTTGCGCAGGGAATCAGCCGTGATCGATTCGAGCGGGCCATTGAAGGGCTGCAGTTCAGGGATGAGGCGGCCGTCCTCTTCCCGGTTCGTCTCCTTCATGAACGCGTGACGGACGAGACCCACCTGCAACAACCGCCGCACGGGTTCGGCGCGCAGACGGCTCGAGAGGCGGTCCGAGGACTCGACAGAGGTTGTTCCGACGAGCAGCGGACGGCCGAGAACATGATAGCGGGCGATCTCGGCGACCAAGGCGCGGAGCTTGGACTCCACAGTGCGGAAGATCATGTCTGGATAGTCCTTGCGCCGGTAGAAGACGGGCTCGCTGCCATTGCCGCGCCTGGCGTAGTACGAGTACGTGTAGTTCTCGTCGTCCTTTGTCTTGACCTCAACAAGCGGTGCGTCCTCGCCAAAAGCCTGATACTCGAGATTGGTCGGTATCGGCGTGACCTCCCACTTGTAGATCTTGCTGAACTCCTCGGCCTCGGTCAATGCAGTGCCGGTCATGCCGGCGAGCTTCTTGTACATGCGGAAGTAGTTCTGCAGCGTGATAGTTGCGTACGTCACGTTCTCCGGCTCGACGCGAACGCTTTCCTTTGCCTCGACGGCCTGATGGAGACCATCGGACCAGCGGCGGCCGGGCATGAGGCGGCCGGTGAACTCATCGACGATGATGACCTTGCCACCCTGGACAAGGTAGTCCTTGTTGCGATGGAAGAGAGTCTGTGCCCGCAGCGCCTGCTCCAAATAGCCCGTGAGGCGCGCCTGCTCCGGCGTAACGTCCTCGGGGCGGTCCGGGTCCAGCAGGGTCTGCCCGAGCAGGGCCTCCACATGGCCGATCCCGACCTCGGTCAAGTTTACGGCGCGGTCCTTTTCGCTGACCTCAAAGTCTTCCGGTCTCAGCTGCTTGACGATCTGCGCCATACGCCCGTACCAGTCGAGGTCGCCCTGAGCAGGCCCAGAAATGATCAGCGGTGTGCGGGCCTCATCGATGAGGACGTTGTCAACCTCATCGACAATAGCGTAGTAGTGGCCACGCTGGACCCGATCGCTGAGCCTCATGGTCATGTTGTCGCGCAGGTAGTCAAATCCGAATTCCGAGTTGGTGCCGTAGGTGATGTCGGCCATGTAGGCGTCGTGCCGATCGACCATCTGCAGATGGAGCTGATCCTCCTGAGGAGATGCCTTCTCGAAGTCCACAAGGAAGGCTTTCTTGCCGTTCTCCGTGACGGCGGCCATCTGAAGGACACCCACAGACATTCCAAGGAGCTGAAAGATGGGCGCCATCCAGCGGGCGTCTCGGCGGGCCAGGTAGTCGTTGACCGTGACGAGGTGTGCGCCGCGGCCTGCGAGGGCATTGAGGTAAAGGGAAAGGGTGGCAACGAGAGTCTTCCCTTCCCCGGTCTTCATCTCGGCGATCTGACCGCGATGCAGGACCAAGCCGCCGATGAGCTGGACGTCATAGTGGCGCAGGCCGATGGTCCGCTTGGCGGCCTCGCGCACGAGGGCGAAGGCTTGAGGCAGGATCTCCTCGAGCGCCTCGTGTTCCGCGGCGTGGCGTTCCTTGTCGTCGGCGAGGGATTCGGCGGCGACCTTGATGCGGTCCTCGAACTCAGCGGTCTTGAGGCGCAGCTCCTGATCGGCGAGCTTCTCGAACTCAGGCTCGAGGGCGTTGATGCCCCGGATCTCTTCGCTGAGCTCCTGAAGCAGGCGGCGATGGGGATTGCCCCCCACTGTTTTGACGAATCGTTGAAGCATAAGAGGCCTTTCGGACGCAGGATTATAACATTTGCGATTTGCGACGTACGCCGCATAATTCGAGAGGGCACAGCAGGCGACAACTGGGAGTTGGCAGTTGACGGTTGATGGTTGGTGGCTGGCAACCCGTGAAGCTGACGGCGGCCACCTGGATCGAGGATCGAGGCAAACCCAATCCATCAGGCTTAACATGCGTTCAACGCCAGCAACGGGGTGCTATAATGCGCTCACCCCCGCATTTTGGTCATCAGCATGACATTCGCCCATCTCCACGTGCACACCGAGTATTCATTGCTGGATGGCTTCAGCAACATCAAGAAGCTGGTGCAGCGCGCAAAAGAGATGGACATGCCGGCGCTGGCGATCACCGATCACGGGACGATGTTCGGTGTGATCGACTTCTACAAGGCCGCCAACGAGGCGGGTGTGAAGCCGGTGATCGGTCTCGAAGCCTACATGGCGCCGCGCGGCATGCAGGACCGCGATCCCAAGGCGGACCGCTACGCGTCCCACCTGCTGCTGCTGGCGGAGAATCAGACTGGCTATCAGAACCTACTGAAGATCGCTTCCGCGGCACAACTCGACGGTTTTTACTACAACCCACGCATCGACCATGACTTTCTGGCCTCCCATTCCGAGGGGCTGATCTGCACCTCGGGCTGCATGTCCGCAGAGATCCCGCGGGCTCTGGTCGAGCAAAGACCCGAGGAGGCCGTCCGCCGGATGAACTGGTACTACGACGTCTTCGGACCGGACCGTTTCTTCATAGAAATGCAGCAGCACGACATCAAGGAGATCACAGACCTCAACCGCCGCCTGGTGGAGATGGGCGCGCGCTACTCAGCCAAGTTCGTGGCGACCAACGACGTGCACTACGTAAACCCGGAGGACGCGCGGCTCCAGGACATCCTGCTGGCGATCCAGACATCGACCCTGCTGACGGACCCGGAGCGCATGCGCATGTCGGATGACTCATACTACCTGCGGACTCCGCTGGAAATGAGTCAATTGTTCGCCGAGGTGCCGGAAGCGCTGGCCAACACGCTCTTGATCGCCGAGCGCTGCAACGTAGACCTGTCGTTTAAGGGCTATCACCTGCCGGACTTCCCCGTGCCGGACGGCCACACTACGGCGACGTACCTGCGGCACCTGTGCCAGGAAGGCGCGCGCAAGCGCTATGGGGCGCGGTCAGACAGCCCGGAGGTTCAGCAACGGTTGGAGTACGAACTGGGCGTGGTGCACAAGATGGGCTTCGATGCCTACTTCCTGATCGTCTCGGACCTGTGCCGATTCGCGCGCGAGCAACACATCTGGTACAACGCCCGCGGATCGGCGGCCGGGTCGATCATCGCGTATGTGCTGCACATCACGCTGGTCGATCCGCTGGAGCACGACCTGCTGTTCGAGCGCTTCCTGAACCCCGACCGCGTCTCGATGCCGGATATCGACCTGGATTTCCAGGACGATCTGCGCGTCCGCATGCTCGAGTACTGCACGCAGAAATACGGCAGCGACAGGGTGGCGCAGATCATAACGTTCGGCACCATGGGCACCAAGGCGGCGCTGCGGGATGTGGGGCGCGTAATGGACATCCCACTCAGTGAAGTGGACCGCGTGGCCAAACTCGTGCCGTTCGTCTCCGGGCGCACGACCACCATGCAGGATGCGCTGATGCAGCCCGAGTTCAAAGAGATCTATGACACACAGCCGCACTTGCACGAATTGATCGATGCGGCGGCGAAAATGGAGGGTACGGTACGAAATGCCGGCACGCACGCGGCCGGTGTGGTGATCTCCGACATGCCGATCCTGGATTACCTGCCGCTGCACCGGCCGACATCCGGATCGGAGGAGACGCCGATCAAGACGGTGACCCAATTCGAAATGGGAGTGCTGGCGTCACTGGGCATGCTCAAAGTAGACATCCTGGGCTTGATCACGCTGACGGTGATGCAGCGGGCTTGCCAGCTGATCGAAAAGCGCCACGGGGTGAGGCTGCATCTGGACAACATCCCGCTTGATAATCCCAAGGCATTTGAATTGCTCGGCAACGGCCATACGGCGGGAGTCTTCCAGGTGGAAGGCGGCGGGATGACGCGCTACCTGATGCAGATGAGGCCGACCAAGCTGGATCACATCATCGCCATGGTGGCGCTCTACCGCCCCGGCCCGATGAACTTCATCCACGATTACATTGAGCGCATGCACGGCAGGGCCAAGATCGAGTACCGGCACCCGGCGATGGCCCCGATCTTCGATGCCACGTTTGGGATCCCGGTCTACCAGGAACAACTCATGCGGGCCGCGGTCGATCTGGCGGGGTATTCGCTGTCCGAGTCGGATGAGCTGCGGAGCGCGATCTCAAAGAAGAAGAAGCAGGAGATCGAGAAGCATCGGCGCAAGTTCGTGGAGGGGGCCGTGAAGCAGGGTATGGACAAGGCGACGGCACAGGGGATCTTTGCCGATTGGGAAGAGTTCGCACGCTACGGCTTCAACAAGAGCCACGCGGCCGACTACGGCGTAATCGCGGTGCAAACGGCGTACCTCAAGGCCAACTTTCCGGCCGAGTACATGGCGGCATTGCTCTCGGCCTCGGCTGGCGAGACCGAGAAGGTGGCCCTCTATGCCGCGGATGCCCGCAGCCTGGGCGTGCCCGTGCTACCGCCGGACATCAATGCCTCGGACTGGGATTTTGAGATCGAAGAAACAGATGGGAAGGCGGCCATTCGATTTGGCCTGGGGGCAATCAAGAATCTTGGCCGGGCAGCGACGGAGCAAGTGCTGGTAGAACGGAAGGCCAACGGAAGCTTCAGGGACCTGAACGACTTTGCGCGCCGTGTCGACTTGAGGGCGGTTGGAAAACGGGGGCTGGAATGCCTGATCAAAGTGGGCGGGCTGGACTCTTTCGGCGGGCGCCTTGCTCTGCTCGCTTCGCTTGAGCGCATCAGCGGTATGAGCGCCAATCACTTCCGAGCGCTGGAGTCGGGGCAGCTAAGCCTGTTCGGCACGACGACCGGAGTGGAGGAGACCGTCACACTGCCGGCCGTCGGGAACCCGGACAAGCGCGAGATGCTGAACTGGGAGCGCGAATTGATCGGTCTGTATGTGTCGGATCACCCGCTTACGCCCCTTCAGCCTGTGCTGTCACAGATCGTGAGCCACTTCTCCGGTCAATTGGGCGAGGCGGAACACGAGGCAGCAGTGCGCGTTGCCGGCTTGATCCACACCGTGCGCCCGTACGTCACCAAGGCCGGCAAGCAGATGGGCTTCGTGACCATCGAAGACATCCAGGGCAACATCGAACTGGTGCTGTTTCCGCGCACGTGGGAAAGGACTCGCCCGCTGCTGACCGAAGATCAGATCATCGTTGTGGACGGGAAGGTGGACACGAGCAGCACGCCTCCCAAGGTACTGGTCGACGCGGTGCGAACAGATATCTCCGCCGTCACCGCGGAGTTGGGAGGGCTCAACCGCGCACCGGCCAGCGGAGGTGCACCTGGATCGAAGGTTGACGGATACTCCAAGCAGAGCCCCGGGCGTCCTGAAGCGCATCTTGTCAAGGAGCACATGCCTGCCCCGGCCAACGGGCAAACGAAAGGTCCTGCTGGCGCAGCCGGGTCCGGCGGTCCGATGGTGCCAGCAAGAGCGAACGATTCCGAGAATGGAGGCCCAACCACGCTCGGAGGGGGTGACGACTCGATGCCACCGCCTCCAGACAATTTCCCCGCAGACTGGGAGGCCGAGTGGCAGCATTCGTTCGAACACGCGGCAGTCGCCGGACAAGCTGACACAACGGGCCCAGCAGGTTCCGACAAGGGTGAAGCGGTCGCTCCGGGGTTGACGGCGGACAGGGGACCATCAGAGGGCGGACCCTCTCCCTCAGGTCAAACCCGAGGCCCTGGAGGTGCGCAAGCGAAGGTCAACCCAGAGAGCGCCCCGCCCGCCGCAACGTCCGGATCCCGCGCCTTGCCGTCGTTGTACATGCCGATGGCGCAAGATCAGGGGGATCCCGAGCACGCGCCCAAGCAGATCACCGTGCGGCTGCGGTCGACGGGGGACAAGGACCGCGACCGGCGCCGTATCAAGACGATCTATGGAACCTTGATCTCGTTCCACGGGCGGGATCGGTTCAGCTTCCACATCTTCGAAGACGGCCGCGGTGTGCTGCTGGACTTCCCGGGCGAAACGACCCGCGTGTGCCCAGAGATGTTGGGGCGTCTGCAGAAGTTAACGGGGGAGGAAAACTGGAGTGTGGACGACATTACGTTTCAGTAGGTGATGGAGAGCGACTTTGCCCGTCGCAGGCGCGTCCGCGCAGGTTTCCAGGATCCCTGAATGCCAATGAGCGTGGGGGCTGACCTGCCATCGGAATTCCTCATTCCTTCTGATACCTGGACGAGGGAGTACGCGGGAGCACACGCGGGCGTGCTTGCTCTGCGGGACGCGGCGAATCCGGCCCACAGCGCCGCACTGCAGAGAAGGAAGGAAGAGTTGGAGAAAGAACTCAGGTCCCGCTTTGCCGGGATGGATCGAGCGGCCCTGCGCGCGCACCCCGTCCTGAGGGCCTATGAAGAGCACTACAGGCGGTTCGACAAGACGTACCACCTGCAGCTGCAGCTGGAGTCCATCATCTTCAAGGGCAAGCCCATCCCCTCGAGCGCGGCATTGGTCGAGGCCATGTTCATGGCCGAAATGGACAGCCTGCTGCTCACGGCGGGGCACGATTTGGACGCGGTGCGGGCTCCGCTCCGACTGGACGTGGCAAGTGGAACAGAAAACTACCTGTTGCTGCGCGGAGCGATGCAGGCACCAAAGGCCGGCGATATGATGATCTCGGACGGCGAGGGCATCCTCTCAAGTATTGTCTATGGTCCGGACCAGCGTACGCAGATAAGGGCGGAGACCACCGGGGTGGTATTCACGGTATACGCTCCCGCCGGCATCGGTGCCAGCGCAATAGAAGCCCACCTGGCGGGAATCAGGGAAAACGTACGGCTGATCGCACCGTCGGCTCGCGTCGAGATACTGAAAGTGCACTCAGCAGGGTAGTCGAGCCAAGCAGCAAGACTGGTCTTGAGGCCTTGCAGGAAGTGGCTCAGGCGGAACCAGGCGCCACGCGGATTGATGCGCGGACGGCGTTGCAGCATGCGCAGTCGCGCTGGGAACACAACAACGCATGTGAATCGGTTCCAAGACGGGCGTCCACCGCTTGGATCACGGCACGTATGGGCGTGGCCTGCACCACGGCCTCACCGATCTTGATCCGGCGGGTGTCGTCTGCGAGCTCGTCGGCGATGGCCTCGAAGCCGGCTGAATCACCGGGGAAGCCCGGTCATTCGATGATGCGGTCCGGCAGGAGCGCCCACCGTGTGAACTGCTTCCGTGCAGACATGTGTTCCGCAGGACAAACGTTGGTGTTGACAGTCTGATCGACGCCGAGCAGCAGCACCCATCCATCCGCCTCGTCAAGGGCACCGAGGGGTTATGCCAGGGATTGACTGGCAAGGAATTTCTCGGCCCGGTGAGGGGTCAGCACTCTCAGGCCGACTTGGCTGTTGCCCTACTTGCCCGCCCAACGCGGCTCGCGTTTCTCCGCGAACGCCTGCATGCCTTCCACGCGATCCTCCGAGCCGAAAGCCTCGAAGAAGGCCCCTCGTTCGCTCTCCAGGCCCTTGGCGAGTGAGGTCTCATGCGCCTGATGGACCATCTGCTTGGCGAGGCGCACCGCCACGGGCGCGCGTGAGGCGATCTCGCGGGCAAGGCTGACGGCCTCATCCAGGCAGCGTTCAACCGGGACAACCCGGTTGACGAGCCTGAACTGCAGCGCTTCTTGTGCGGTCAGCACGCGATTATTCAGGATCATTTCCATGGCGAGAGCCTTACCCAATGCGCGCGTAAGTCTCTGTGTGCCGCCCGCCCCCGGAATGACCCCAATGGTCACCTCCGGCTGGCCGAACCTCGCTGTTTCCGAGGCGACGATCATATCGCAGGCAAGCGCGATCTCGCAGCCACCTCCCAGCGCCCATCCAGAAACCGCAGCGATCAGCGGCTTGCGCAAAGCGGCAAAGCGCGCGAACGCCTGGATGAAGTCGCTCGACCGCAATTCATCCTGCGCCTTTGCAGCCATCTCCTTGATGTCTGCGCCCGATGCAAAGGCCCTGTCATTGCCGGCGAGGACCATGGCGCCAATGCCATCGGCGCGGTCGAATGCCTCCAGAGCGTCCATCAATTCGTGAACGAGGTGGTTATTGAGGGCATTGCGCACCTCTGGCCGATTGAACCGGATCAGCCCAACCCGGCCGCGCGACTCGGTCAGGATCGTTGCATAGTCCATGGAGACTCCTTTCTCCGTCGGTGGCCCCCGCGCGGATCAGGGCCAGGGTATGGTCCGTTTGTACGCGGGGCTGGCGCGCGGAGAATTCTACACGAGAACTCTCCGCGCCTCACCGATGGCGCGCAGCACGACATGCTCATTGCCCCAGAAGCACGCGGCCCAAATCAGCCGTACTTGGAAGGATGAGGTCCGCGCCGTTGCGCCGCAATTCATCCTGCTCGCCGAATCCGCACAGTACGCCGACCGTCTGCGCGCCGGCAGCCCGACCCGCCCGTATGTCGACGGTGGTATCGCCGATCATCAGGCAGGATCCAGGCGAAACGCCCAATTCGCGGGCGGCAAGCAGGACTGGATCCGGAAAGGGCTTGGTCCGCCTGGCGCTCAGCGCCGTGACGATCACCTGGAAGTGAGAACGCAGGCCGGCATGCTCGAGGTACGCCAGGGTGGTGCGCTCATTGCGGGCACTCACAACTGCCATGGGATAGCGATGCCGGAGATCGTCGAGCAACGGCCTGACGCCGGGGATCGAAGGCAACAAACCGGGCCGCTGTCTTGCATGCCGAAACAGCCAATTCATCACGCCCACCAGCTGGTCATCGACATGCATCCGATCGGCCAATCCCATCACGAAATTTCCGGGCGATTCAACCCACATGGCAAGGCGGCGCGCCGCCTGCTCAGGCTTATGCAGGAACGGCAGGCGGCGCAGGTATGAAGACAGTCTGGCAACATAGTAGTCGTCCGTGTCGCTGAGAGTGCCATCGACATCGAAACAGAGGGCGCGAATTCGCGGGAGATCCAGGGACATCCGGCTATTGTATTCGATTGGAGCTCTCCGTTCGCGAAGCCCAGGCAGTATACTCACTAGCATGCAAAGCGCATTGACGCACCTGGAGTGTTCGGAGTGCCGCGGTCGTCACGACAGCCGGCGGCAGCAGAGCACTTGTCAGGACTGCGGCGCGCCGCTGCTGGCGCGGTACGACCTGGAGACGGCGGGTCGAACTCTGACTCTCGGGGAGGCGGGGAGGCGACCGCGTGGAATCTGGCGTTGGGCTGAACTGCTGCCGGTGCTCGACGAAAAGCACCGGATGACTCTGGGCGAGGGTAATTCCCCTTTGGTGCCCGCGCCGCGTCTGGGTGGCCCGATCGGCGTGCCGCATATATCCATCAAGGATGAGTCGGGGAATCCGACGGGTTCATTCAAGGCACGCGGACTGGCAGTGGCCGTTTCAAAGGCAATCGAGCTCGGAGTCCGGAACCTGGTGATCCCCACAGCGGGAAATGCGGGTGGGGCGCTTGCGGCCTACGCGGCACATGCCAATGTGGCTGCGCACGTGTACATGCCCAGCGATGCGCCTCAAGCCAACCAACTGGAGGTCAGGGCATTTGGTGCGGAGCTGGTACTGGTAGAAGGTCTGATCAGCGATGCGGGCAGGCAGGCCGCCGAGGAGGGCGCGAGACAACGATGGTTCGATGTATCGACATTCAAGGAACCGTACCGGCTAGAGGGGAAGAAAACCATGGGGCTTGAGCTGGCGGAGCATTTCGGCGGACGGTTGCCGGACGTGATCCTCTACCCCACCGGCGGAGGGACCGGACTCGTGGGCATGTGGAAGGCATTCGAGGAGATGGAGGCAATGGGCTGGATCGGGCCGAAGCGGCCGCGGATGGTCAGCGTGCAGGCGGCGGGCTGCGCGCCGGTTGTGCGCGCGATCGAAACGGGCGGCGAGCGCATCGAGCCATGGCAGGACGCCGAGACGGCTGCCGCGGGACTGCGGGTTCCGTCACCTTTCGCCGACCGACTGATCCTGCGGGCAATTCGTCAGAGCAAGGGCACCGCCGTGGCGGTGAGCGAAACGGAGATCCGACAGGCCCAGCTAGAGATCGCTTCCGCCGAGGGCCTGCTGGCGGCGCCGGAAGGCGCAGCGACCTGGGCAGGCCTAAAACGCCTGGCGGCTCAAGGCTGGGTGCACGAGGAAGACCGCGTGGTACTATTCAACACGGGAAGCGGATTGAAATACCTTTAGCATCCGGGCATCCCGTTCGCCGAAGCAACCAATCCAGGGGAGCGTCGCGAGAGACGATGATCGGCGATGCAGCATGTTGGGGGTGAACGGGCCAGCAAACCTGTGGTGGACGACGCCGGAAGACCGGTGGACGCCACCATCGTCCACGGGAGCAGCCTGCACGAGCACACAACCATCCAAGTACGGGAAACACTCGACCGCGGACTGGCGTGCTGGGTCTCAGGTTCTGCCAGATGGCAGTGCAGGCCCACAAACGAACAATTCACGTCGGAGGCGAGGGAAGGTGGGGGCTCGCTATTCGTCGTTGCGCTACGGCTAAAGGCGGCGGGAGTTTGAAGGTACAATAGCGTCGCCTCCCAAGACCCGCCAGCCAAGATTCGCCCGGCTCTACGAATCAAGGACCAGTATAGGCGGGTTCAGGAAACAAGGGCTGCCATGCAATCCATTGCTGACAACGTGTACCTTGAAGATCACTACCTGGGCGTCACTCTGGGAGTGATTCAGCAAGCGCGGGGACTCATTCAGATCGACGCGCCACCGTCGCCGGAAGATAGCCGCTCATGGCGGGCGGCCTTGATGAGCCTCAGCGGCGGCCCCGAGCGGGTACTGCTGATGCTGGACGCACATCCCGACCGCACCCTGGGGGCACGCGGCATGGAATGCACAGTCGTTGCGCAGGAAAAGACGGCACAGGTTTTCCGAACCCGCCCCACCACGTTCAAGGCCCAGGGAACCGAAACGGGCGCCGACTGGGAAACGATCGCGGGACTCGGCACAGTGCGGTGGGTGGCGCCGGAGATATCCTTTGGCGAACAGATGGTGCTTCACTGGGACGAGGGCCCGGTCATCCTGGAGCATCATCCAGGGCCAAGCGCCGGCGCAATGTGGGTGTTGCTGCGAGAGGAAAAGGTTGTCTTCATTGGCGACCTGGTCGCCAAGAACCAAACGCCATTCCTGGCGCATGCCGATCTGCCGGCGTGGATAGAGGGCCTGGATCACCTTCTGAGTCCCGCATTCCGCGGCTTCACTGTGGTGAGCGGGCGCGGCGGAACGGTCTCCAACGCGATCATCAAGGCGCAGGCGGAGCTCATTAAGAAGATCCATGATAGATTGGAGAAGCTGGCGCGCAGGGGCGGCTCACCCGACGCGACCGAGAAACTGATCGATGTCTTTCTCACCGGTTTCAAGTCCTCCGCGGCGAGGCACAAGCAGTATGCGCAGCGGCTGCGCTATGGTTTGCGGCACTACTATGCGCGTCATTATCGCATGGGAAGCTCCGCCGAGGAATGATGGATGATCATGTCGCCCCGCTGTTTGAGCTCACACGCGGCAAACTCGTCAAATCCACTCACTACGGCGCAACCGCCGTAGTGGATGCCCACGGCAGGCTGTTGACCTCGCGCGGCGACCCTCATACGGTCGTCTTCTTGCGATCCTCTGGCAGACCGCTCCAGGCGATTGCGTTCTTCGAAAACGGAGGCCCCGGCGCCTTCGGGCTCGTGAAGGCGAGCTAGCTCGACGCGCGGAAGCCAGGCTCTTGGACGAAGTGCGTGCCATTACCTCCCCTCCAGCAAACCTGACCAGCCTCTCCAAACGTGCGCGCAGGATCCACGCACGACTGCTTACCGTCTACGGCCCGCCGACCTGGCGCAATCCGCTGCCACCTATCGACGAACTCGTTTCCACGATCCTTTCACAGAACACGAACGACCTGAACCGCGAACGGGCATTTCAGGCGCTGCGCGCGAGTCTCCCGACCTGGGAGGCTGTGCGCGACGCACCGACGAGCGTGGTGATCCGCTCGATTCGAAGCGCGGGACTCGCCAACCAGAAGGGGCCGCGCATCCAAAAGGTGCTGCGGGAGATCACCCACGAACGCCACGGCCTCGATCTGAAATTCCTGGCGGCTCTGCCGCTCGAGCAAGCCCGCAGTTGGCTGATGAAGTTCCACGGTGTTGGACCAAAGACGACGGCCATCGTGCTGCTCTTCTCGCTACACAAGCCTGCCTTTCCGGTTGACACGCACATCTACAGGGTCAGCGGCCGCATCGGGCTGCGTCCGAAGAAGATGACCGTGGAGCAGGCGCACAAGCATCTCGAGTCTTTGTTCCCCCAGGAAGCGTACTACGCGGCACATCTAAATCTTATCCGGCTCGGGCGCGAGGTCTGTCATCCACGAAAACCCGACTGTCCCAAGTGCCCCGTCAGGAGATCCTGCGACTTCGAGCCCAAGACAGAGGCGCGGTCAGGCGGTAACTGATCAAGGGCACACCTTCATCAAATCCATGGGCACAGTCCCGATCGTGTCCGGCATGACACCGATGGAGGGGGTGCCCCATGTCAACCTGGCGCTTGAGCAACTTGGAGTCCCGCACGAAGTGTTTCGGCATGCGGGCGTGGCTGCCTCCTTTGGCAGGCCGCACTGGAACGGGGGAAGGGGTCCGAGCAAGTCGTATGCAGCATCGTCTTCAGGCTGAGTCCGGAACGGTTCGTAATGGTTCTGGCAGCAGGGCCGAGCCAGACATCCTGGAAAACGCTCCATAAGGATTTCGGTCAAGCTCGTGTTGCGACGGCAACCTGCACCGAGGTGCTTCACATCAGCGGCTACCGCATAGGGACGGTGCCATCGTTCGGCGTGCGCAGCCGCTGCGAGTCCTGGTGGACCGCCGGGTGCTGCTCGAGAGGCAGGTTTCAGGCGGCGCGGGAGAGCCGCCGCGGGGATAATCCTGACAAGCCAGGATCTGCTGCCGGCGGTCAAGGGCGTCGGGCTGGTCGATCTGGCTGAACTGACTTGACAACCCCAGATATCTCATTTATAGTAGTCCTATATAGTCTACTGAATCAATAGGATTTACATAGGATGAGGCTCTCCAAGCGCGGGGAATACGGACTGCGAGCAATGATCGTGCTGGCCACTCCGGGGCCGGACGGCAAACCAGCGATTGTCCAAATTCGGGAGATCGCGGAGCGCGAGCAAATGCCGGCCAAGTTTCTAGAGCAGATCCTGCTGGCACTGAAGAACGCGGGCTTGCTGCACAGCAAGATGGGGGTTGGCGGCGGGTATCACCTTGCCCGACGCCCCGCCGAGATCAGTCTCGGTCAAATCGTGCGGGTGTTGGACGGACCCTTGGCACCCGTGAAGTGCGTCAGCCAGATGGCATATGAACCTTGCGGTTGCCCCGACGAGGAGACCTGCGGTCTACGCTTGGTGATGGGCGAAGTTAGGAATGCGATCTCGGAACGTCTGGACGGCACATCGCTGGCCGACGTGACGAAGCGCGTCCGCAAGGCACACGCGCGGGCCGCAAGAACGTAGAGCCGGAAAACCGGACCGCAAATGTGGACTGCCACGCGACAGGCAAGGCGACTTCTATGAGGGGTCATTGCTGACTGATGGTTAGGGATCGATGTCAATGAGCTGCGATAGAGGCCGGTTACCCCGATTGAGGCCGCGCAGGTGCGGTTCAACAACAATCAGGAGACATGCATGAGCACACGAAATTTCGCAGCCCTCGGTACACTCGTGGCGCTGGCACTTGTGCTCAGCGCCTGCGGCGGTCCAGCGGTACCGCAGGCTCCGAGTGCAGCTGGGGACTCATCGAGTGAGGGACTTCGCGGGACGATCGCCGTGTCAGGCGCTTTCGCCCTGTACCCGATGATGACAGTATGGGCCGAGGAGTTCTCGAAGCTTCACCCCGATGTGGCATTCGATGTACAAGGCGGCGGCGCCGGGAAAGGCATGACAGACACCTTGGCTGGCGCGGTGGACGTCGGGATGATCTCGCGTGGCATCAGACCCGAAGAAGAGCAGCGGGGCGCTTACTGGGTGGCCGTGGCGAAAGACGCCGTCTTCCCCATCGTGAGCGCAGAGAATCCAGTGCTGGGCCAACTCGTGGCAAAGGGCATCAAGCAGGAAACGTTCAACGGCATCTTCATTACCGGCGAGATCAGGACCTGGGGCGAGGTGATCGGGGATCCGTCGGCCACAGACGAGCTCCACCTCTATGGACGTTCGGACTCATCGGGCGCGGCCGATCAATGGGCACTGTTCTCAGGCGGCAAAGTCCAGTCTGACCTGTTGGGAATCGGCGTCAACGGCGAGCCGGCGCACGTGGACACTGTTCGTAAGGATCCGCTCGGAATCGGGTTCAGCAATCTGAACAGTGTCTTCGACCCCTCAACAGGCAATATCGCTGCAGGCATCGTGGTGGTGCCGATCGACATCAACGGCAATGGCCAGACGGACGCGGGAGAGTACTACGAGAACAAGTCCGCGGCGGTTCAGGTTGTATCGGACGGCACGTATCCATCCCCTCCCGCCCGCTTCGAAAACCTGGCGACCAAAGGCAAGCCCACGGGGCTGGTATTGGCGTTCATCAAATGGATCCTGACCGACGGGCAACAGTACCTGGACGCGGCGGGTTACGTTCAGCTGTCACCGGACCAGCAGGTCGAGTCACTGGGAAAACTAAAGTAGTGGAAGGTCGACCGGACACGGGGCGCGACACACACGCCCAGGTCGCGGGGCGGCGCAACAACGCGCCTGCGGCCGGCGCCCGTCTCAGGGCTGATCGCACCGCGAGACGGGCATTCTCGGTCATCACGCTGCTGCCGGTGTTCCTGATAGCGGCCATCACGATCGCGCTGGTCCTCAGGTCATGGCCGGTCCTAGGCGCCAAGCCGCTTGATCAGACATTATTCGGGGTCGTCTGGAAACCACAAGATGGCATGTTCGGCTTCTGGCCATTCGTGGCCGGAACTGCCTGGGTCACGGCCGTCGGCATGGGGCTGGCGGTCGTACCGTGTGTCCTTGTGTCGCTCTATCTCTCAGAGTATGCCCGTGCCGGAACGCGGACGCTGGCGAAACCGGTCCTGGACCTGCTGGCCGCGATCCCTCCAGTAGTGTACGGCGTGTGGGGCCTGTTGGCGGTCGTACCCCTCGTTGAGGACGTGCTGGGGCCGTTTGCCAAGCGCCGGTTGGTGGGCATGCCGATCTTCGCGATCAATCAGCCCACAGGCTTTGGTATCCTGGCAGGCGGAATTGTCCTGGCAGTGATGGTCGCTCCGTTCATCATCGCGGTCCTGTACGAGATCCTGGACACCGTCCCGGAGGAGCTGCGGCATGCCTCGCTGGCAGTCGGTGCGACACGCTGGCAGACCATTCGCGGGGTGGTAATACCCAAGGTGCTTCCAGGAATAGTAGCTGGAATTGTGCTGGGCGGTTCGCGGGCGCTGGGCGAAACGATCGCGGTGCTGATGGTGGTTGGCAATGTGGTGAAGGTGCCGACCTCGATCTTCGACGCGGCGTATCCCCTGCCAGCATTGATCGCCAATAACTACGGAGACATGATGTCGATCCGCTTGTACGACGCCGCGCTACTTGGCGGAGCGCTGGTGTTATTGGTGGTCATCCTGGTTTTCAACGTCCTTTCGACGCTGGTTCTTCAGCGGCTGCTTGGGAGACGGCGGACATGACGAGGGGGCGGTGGAAACGCCGCCATGTTGCCGAGGCACTTGTAAGGGGCCTGATGTATCTCTCCGTCGCGCTTGTCACGGGGAGCCTGGCATTGATCCTGTTCACCGTGGTCATGCGCGGTCTTCCAGCCCTGAGCTGGGAGATGGTCTCGCAGCCTCCTGAAGGGGGCTACTTCATGGGCAAGGGGGGAGGCGTGCTGAACGCCATCATCGGGTCGATGTATCTTGCCGCCGGCGGCACGCTACTGGCCCTGATCTTTGGACTTCCCATGGCTCTGTACCTCGAGACCTACCTGGGCGAATCGCCGTGGGGCCGCTACGTGCGGCTGTCGCTGGACGTGCTGTGGGGAATCCCATCGATCGTGTATGGAGCGTTTGGATTCACGCTGATGCTGGCGATCGGCCTGCGGGCGTCGCTGCTGGCGGGCATCATCGTTCTGGCGCTGCTCGAACTGCCGATCATGGTGCGGGCAATGGATGAGGTGATGCGACGGATGCCCGTCGACCTGGAACAGGCCGCCCTGGCGCTTGGTTCGACGAAGCTCGAGGTGGCCTTGCGAATCGTCACGCGGCAGATGCTGCCGGGAATGATCACGGCCATCCTGCTTGCTTTCGGGCGCGGAATTGGAGATGCTGCCTCAGTGCTCTTCACCGCGGGCTATACCGATCGAATCACAACCTCACTCCTGCGACCCACAGCGTCGCTGCCGCTGGCGGTCTTCTTCCAGCTGGCCTCTCCCTTCCCCGAAGTGCAGAGGCGCGGTTATGCCTCGGCGCTGATCCTGACGGTCATCGTGCTGGTCATCAGCCTTGGCTCGCGGTGGATCTCGGGCAGGCTCAGCCGGTATTCCATCAAGTGATCGGAGCACCGATGAAAAGCGACGCCCAGACAGGCGATTCGGACACACCGACCCTGAAAACGGGGGGACCTGCAGTCGAAGGGGATCCGCACATCCGGGTACGGAATCTCAACGCCTTCTACGGCAAGGTCCAGGCACTGATGAACATCAACCTGGAGATCCCGAAGCGGCAGATCACCGTGATCATGGGACCCTCCGGATGCGGCAAGAGCACCCTTCTCAAGACCTTCAATCGCTTCCTGGAACTGACGGACGGCACAAAGCTCTCCGGCGAGGTATTGGTAGACGGGCAGGACATTTACGCCACAGATGTGGACGAGACGGAGGTCCGCAAGCGGGTGGGATTGCTGGCACAGCGGCCCTCCCCGCTGCCGATGTCCATCTACGACAATGTGGCGTACGGAATGCACCTGCACCGGATGAAGCGCAGCCGGAAGGAGTACAAGGAGGCGGTGCAGCACTATCTGGAGATCGCAGGACTCTGGGACGAGGTCCGGAAGCGCATGCATGACCCGGCAACAAGCCTATCGATCGGTCAGCAGCAAAGGCTGTGCCTGGCCCGGGGCCTAGCAGTGGAGCCCGAGATCATCCTGGGCGATGAGCCGACGTCGGCGCCGGATCCCATCTCGTCCCTAAACATTGAAAGCCGGCTTCTGGATCTAAAGCGAGTCTACACGACGGTGATCGTGACGCACACCTTGCGGCAGGCTAAGCGACTGGCAGACTACGTGATCTACATGTACCTGGGAGAAGTGATCGAGGCCGGCCCGGCGCGCGAGGTCTTCACCAATCCGAAGCACGAGCGCACGAAGGCCTATTTGGAGGGACAGTTCTAGCCGGCAGAATGGGCCTTATGTGTCGGATTGGGTGCGCGAGAAACGGCCGCGGTGCAGAGCCGCGGGCGTTATAATCCCTTCCGAGGAACTAATGAAGATCGGACGATCCTTATTGGTGCTGGGGGCCATGCTTGTGGCGGCCACAGCGCAGGCGCAAGGCAATCAGCCGCTCATCCTGGTGCTCAATGCAACGGGCCCGATCACGCCGCCAATGGCCGAGTACATTGGCCGCGGCATCGACGTGGCCGAGAGACGAGGGGCCGAGGCGCTGCTTATCAGGCTGGATACCCCTGGCGGGGACACCAAGAGCTTGAGCAACATTATCCAGGTGATACGCGCCAGCCGCGTGCCGGTGATCGTCTACGTGGCCCCAAATGGGGCGATGGCCGGCAGCGCGGGCGCCCTGGTGACGATGGCCGGGCATGCGGCGGCCATGGCGCCCGAGGCGGTCATTGGCGCATCAAGCGTGGTGGGTTCCGGCGGACAAGAGCTTGACCCAACGATCAAGGCGAAGGAGACAGAGATCCTGAAGGCCTCGATCCGACCACTAGTGGAACGGCGTGGGGATGAGGCCACGCAGCTGGCACAAGACATGATCGATCATGCAAAGGCCGTTTCGGCCAGCGAAGCACTGGATGCGAAGCTGATCGATTGGATCGCACCCACCCAAGCGGACCTGCTGGAGCAGATGGACGGCTTCACGGTGACCATGCCGGATGGGCCGCGGACGCTGCAAACCGAGGGCGCGGTAACCGAACCGGTTGACATGAGTCTGATCGAACAGCTGCTGCTGATCGTGACCGATCCCAAC
>JAZDHO010000208.1:0-11115 GCA_043805815.1 Chloroflexota bacterium | reverse complement strand
CTCGCTTTCGCAGGTGCCTGCTCGGCCTGGCCGCGGGTGATGCGGGCGGTTCAGGATGCGCTGGGCGAGGGATAGATGCGGCCTCACATGGGGGAGAACACCCCGATGTCCCTGCGCCACATCGCGCCTTTCGGGTAGAATGCCCGCAGGATTAACCATGACCGCCGTATCGCACTCATTGCAGTTGCCGCCTGCCGCCGAAAGCATCGCACACGAGGTTACGCGTCGGATCGTTGCGACCGTCAAGCCTCAGCGCGTGGTCCTCTTTGGCTCAGCTGTCGGTGGGCATTGGACCGCCGATAGCGATCTGGATATGCTCGTCATCATGCGTGGCAATGCCCATCGCCGCCGGCTGGCCCAGCAGATCTACGGCGTTCTCCATGGTGTAGGGCTGCCCGTGGACGTGATCGTGGTCACCGAGCAAGACGTGGCAGAGTACGCGGACAAGCCCGGCAATATCATGCGGCCGGCGCTGCAAACCGGCCGGGTGCTGTATGAAGCCAGCTGATCCCGGTGAACCGCTCGTCTGGCTGCAGCGAGCCCGCAGCAACCTGCTGATCGCTCAGAAGTCCAAACGCAAGGGCGTCATGCTTGAGGACTTGTGCTTCAACGCCCAGCAGGCAGCCGAGAAGGCTCTCAAAGGTGCGTGCCTGGCGCATGGACTTGGTTCCCCCAGGACACACTCGCTAGTGCAGCTCTCGGATCTGCTGCAGGCGGCCGGGGTCGCGGTCCCGGAGATCATCCGGTCGGCCGGAGTACTAACTCAATATGCCGTTCAGGCGCGCTACCCCGGACCCATCGAAGAATTAACTCAGGAGGAATACGAAGAGGCGTTGGCTCTGGCATCCAACGTGGTGTTTTGGGCCGAGGCCTTCGTTTCCGGCAAGTAGGCTCTTGGGCGTTCTCGGCTACATCTTCAAGAACTCGAGCAGCTTATAGACAACCATGGCCGGCCATACGATGGCCTTCAGCAGGCCGACGAGGCCCATCACGAACGTGGTCGCGTGCTGGATGTAGAACACGGCCGCGCCGATGAAGCCCAGGCCGTAGACCGCGTCACCGGCGTTGCGGTAGATGTTCTTGATGATCGGGCGCTGCGTGGCGGGGGTTTCAGTGGTCATTGAGTTCTCCTTGGGTGTTTGGGATGATTTCGGATGTGCAGCACATCACGAGGACATACGCAGGAGGGGCCAAGTAGTTTCAACATGCAAGGCAGACGGTGTCGAGAGGAGGCCAACGAGCCGCGCGGGCATGTTGCATAATCATCGCACAGGCATGCAATGTTGATCACCTATATCCACGCCGCAATGCGCCTCGCCAGATACGACATCCTTGAGGATGGGAAGTACTATGGCGAGATCCCAGGATTTTCCGGGGTGTGGGCCGAGGCTGCTGATCTCGAAAGCTGCCGCGAGGAACTCCAGAGCGCTCTGGAGGACTGGCTCGTGTTGGGTTTGCGCATGGGCCACAAACTGCCAGTGGTGGACGGCATTCAACTGATCCCGACCGAGGCATAGGCGTGCCCGCAGTCGGCCCGATCCGCCGGGGGAAAGCATGAGTTCCAGGTGAAGGGGGAGTTGCGCTTAGTCCTTCCCAATCCGCATCAAGGTGACATCAGCCGGAACCTGCTGGTGCGCATTCTGCGGCAGGCCGGCATAGACCGCAATGACTGGGAGAAGTTGTAGTCCGCCCTCTCCTGCGCGGGCAAGAAAGAAGCGCCGGCATCGCCGGCGCTTCCTTGCTTCTTCCTTAAGAGTCCTTCGTGTGCTTTGTGGTGAGAGTTCTTCACGGCCTTCGCATCGCCAGCCACAACCCCGCGGCGAGCCCCAGGCATCCGAGCACCGCACCCAGGGTTTGCAGCCAGCCGAACTCAGCCGGGTTGCTGCCGATCCCCAGCGGGTTGGCCGCCAGCGATACGAGCAGCAACACCACACCCATGACTGCGACGATAGTTCCAAGCGATTTCATTGACATGCGCTTCTCCCTGGCAACCGCCAACCGCCGACTACCAACCGCCTACCGCTTGAGCCTGGCTTGCCGGACAACGATATCAGCGGATGGGTTTGTCACTTCCCTTCGCCTCCGCCGGAAGAGCACCGGCTCCGCTCAGGGCGGGGCGGCACGGCGATACCAGCGCTCACGCTTCGACCGTGTCACTATCACGTCAGCGCATCGGTTTATCACTGCCCTGCCTCTGCCGCACCTGTTTGATGTAGTCCTTGACCAGTTGCGAGGGATGCGGCTGGGTGCCGCCCATGATCAGATAGCCCGGCGCCCAGAAATCGCCGGAGGGGTTGTCCTTCCTCAGGCCGGGGAACGCCGCGAAGACCTTCTCCGAGGTCTGCGTGCGCATGATGCGCATCACGTAGCCGGGCGACGTCGCCGGCGGGACGTTCGAGACCCACTGCAGGTACTCTGGCCGCACGGCGAGGTACTCGAGCCTCCAGCCGAAGGCGACGCAGATGATTGGCATCCACTCCGAGAGCTTGTCGGCCACCTCGCCGGTCAGATAATGCTCGGTGAAGCGCGGCAGGAGCAGGCAGGCATACGTCAGATGGTAGACGCCGGCGTGCACCGGCTCCAACGCGATGCGACGCGCGTCCGCACCCGGGCCGGCGAATCCGACCAGGCTGTGGGGCAGCGTGTGCTCGATCTCCCCCGGCTTCGGGGGAGCGACGGGCGACTGGGGCCGGGCCGCGGATCTGGAGCCGACGGTGTGCGGCAACTCTGTGGCTGGCGGCTCCGTCGGGCTCACCCGGCTCAACAAACCCGCGCCGGGACTGCGGGGCAACATGGTGCGCCGGGTCGCGTCCGCATCGACGGCCGGCGGCTCAACTCTGCGCTGGGGCTCGGGGGACGGGACGTCACGCAGGATGTTCTGGATCTCGGGGATGGGGAGGTCCTCGTCAGCATCCCCGTTCATCTCGGATCCGGCACGCGCCGCGGGAGGTGGGATGGGTGTCCACGTGCGCGGCGCGACGGAGACGGCCGCCGGCTCAGGCGCCGAGTCGTCCCGGTCCAGCAGCGAGCCGAGCTTGCCGGCCTGCGAACGGATGGTGCCGAAGGGTGTCTCGGCATCGAAGACCAGTCCGAGCAGCATCCCATGCCCGAGGCGCGTCGCGTACAGGATGTGCTCGGCGCGCGTCGTCTCCAGGCGGGCGAAGCGCAGCAGGTCGCCGTCGGTCTCGCCATCCCAGTTGCGGGACATGACGGCCGCCACCTCTTGCGCGGCCGCTTGCGAAAGCTCTCCGGCGTAGGCCCAGACCTCGTTGTCGCGCATGATCAGCGCGGCCTGCGAGGAGCTTTCGAGGGTGAGGCGGGTGAGGTGCTGCGCCGCAGTGTTGACGTCGGTCAGCCAGGGCAGCTCGCCGAGTGGGCTGGTCATGGCCAGGGCCGCCCCCGGCTGCGTGCCGGGGCGTGCCAGGGCGACGAGGGCGGTGGCCAGCTGGAACGGCTTGCGCAGCAGCGTCCACGGCCGGATGCTGTCGAGAACGGGCGGCAGTTCGTCGCCTGCCAGGACGAACAGCTTCATGTCTGGCATGACGGTGCGCAGCGCCTGGCCGATGTCTGCGACCCACTGTTCGCCCAGGTCGAGGTCCAGGATGGCGAGGCGGCATGACTCTTCCTCGGCGCGCACGATGGCCGGGACCTTGTTGCTGACCACGAGGACGCGGTAACTTTCCGTCTGCTCGAGGGCGGCGCGGATAGATTCCCCGAAATTGGGGCTGGGAGTCACAACGAGAACCGGCGTAGTCATTGCGAAATCAGTGTATCACGCCAAAAACGGCGAATCAAGCTGCCGGACGTACTTGTCATGCAACGGCTATTTTCCCGTAATAATCGGAGGCCCCCGGTCGGATATCACGCCCGTGGGCAGCATCGCTGGCGCGGCGGTATTGTTGCTGTTGATCCGCATGATCCGGCGGATGTGAGCGGTTCCGGGTCACGCCCGAGCTGTGGAGGAGACTGCTTCGCAGGAGAACTCTGCTCGCAGCGACGTGAGAAGGGGCAGAGAGCCCCGCAGGCAGACTCTGGTGGCCGCGACGCCCGGCTACAGCGGGTGCTTCATGGGGATGCCGGCATTGCGCGGGTATTTTGGCGGCGTGGCGGCCGTCTTTTCAATCAGCAGGAGGTAGCGCTCGTCGGCAATGCCGGGCAGGTCAACGGGGATCACTTGTCGCAGCTGCCCGCCGAGCAGTCTGAGCGCCTTCTCCGCGGACTGCGCCTCAGCGGGCCCGCTCTCGCCCTTGAGGGCCAGCGCGGTTCCGCCGATCTTCACCAGCGGCAGGAGGTATTCTGCCAGCACGCGCATGTCCGCGACGGCGCGCGCCACAGCCCAATCGTAGTGCTCGCGGTGCGCCGGCATGCAGCCGACGTCCTCGGCGCGGCCCTTGATCACCTCGACGTGCTCGAGGTTGAGCAGGCGCACCATATGCTCGCAGAACATGGCCTTCTTGCCGACCGACTCGACCAGGGTCACACTCATGGCGGGGTAGAGGATCTTGAGCGGCAGCCCCGGAAAGCCAGCCCCGGTGCCCACGTCGACCAGGCGCTGCGGCGGGCGGCTGCCCCAGGCGAGGGCGCACGAAAAGGAATCCAGGAAATGCCTGGTGCGGATGGAGGCCGTGTCGCGCAGTGCGGTCAGGTTGAACTTGCGGTTCCAATCGAGGAGCTCGCGTTCGTAGGTCGCCAGCGCGTTCCGCTGCGACGCCGTGAGCCGAATGTTGAACAACTGCTGCGCGTGACGGGCGAGCTCATCCATGCGCGGCATTATAGTCAAAAAAGAGACGTCCTTTTCGGACGTCTCTGAGAGACTTACTTCTTTTTTTGCGCCTCGCCCGGGGATGCGGATGCCCGGGGCTTGCGGAGCTTGCGGACGATCCAGCGGATGAGCAGGAAGGCGAGGGCAAAGGGGATGGCAATGGTGATCAGCACCGGCAGGATGAAGAACAGGAAGCCGATCATGAAGTCGACGAAACCCTGCCAGAAGTAGATCAGGTTCTGGATGGCATCGCGGACCACGCCCGCGGGCTTCCAGCCGCCGACCTCGATGGGCTTGATGGTCTCCTCGGCGATGATGTTGACGCTGATGGCGGAGAGGGCCGCGGACTGCTCGGTGTACTTGATCTGACCTCGCAGCACCTCGATCTCGCTCTGGATCTGCTGCAGCTGCGCGTACACGGCCAGCACGTCCTCGGTGCGGCGCGCCTCCTGCAGGATCTCGGTCAGCTGTTCCTCGGCGGCCAGCTTGGCCTTGAGGCGGGACTGCAGGTCCACGTACTGGTCGGTCACATCCTGGCCCGACTGGCTCTCGCTCTGGACTTCGACGGTATCCTTCTTGATCTGTTCGAGGGCCGCGTTCAGTTTCTCCTGCGGGACGCGTACCACGATCTGGGCCTGAGGCACGCTCTCCCCGTCGCGGGTGAGGGTCTCATAGATGTTGGAGGAGACGACGAAGCCGCCCATGGCATTGGCCATGTTCTGAATGGCCGTGAGGCGGGCAGGGACGTCCACGACGACAATGGACAGGTCGGCGCTGCGGATGACCAGGCGATCCGCCGAGGCGGGCTGGTTGGCCACATCCGTCCTGGCGATGTCACCGGGTGCGGCCGGCGCGGCATACGACTCCTGCATGGCAGGCGCGCCGCCCATGGCGAAGTCAGCGCTCATGGTTGACATGGGCATGGGGGCCTCCGTGGGGGCACCGAGTCGCGCGCAGGCCGCCAGGCTGAGCGTGGGGATCAACAGTGCGAGCAAGATTCTGCGTTTCATCTAGTCCTCCTCCGGGCTATGGGTGCAGGGTGATCTGTCTTACTGACGCAACACGGGGCCAGAAGTTCCCGCCTGATCGGGTGCCTGAGGCGGGCTACCAGCCCTCAGCCAGCCGCAGGGCATGCCTGGGGGGCAGCCCCGCATCGTGGATGCGCTTCTGGACGACCGCCACGTCATAGTCCGCGCGGCGCGCTTCCCAGGTCTTGTCCAGGCTATCGAAGATGGCGTAGGCAGCCCGGGGGTCACGATCTCGCGGCTGGCCGACCGAACCGGGATTGGCGATCGAGCGGCGTATCAGCGGTATGACCTGCGCGACGCGATTGGGCGAGGTGGTGACGCGGTCGTCAGCCTGGTCGAGCTCGAAGAGGCTCTGGATGTGGGAGTGCCCCACGAAGCAGTAGGGGGTGCTGAAGTGGGTGAAGTTGAGCCTGGCAGCGAGGGTGTTGAGGACGTACTCCCAGGTCGGATCGCGCGGGCTACCATGCGCGAGTGTCGCAATGCCATCGACCTCATCCATGGGTGCAAGGGAGCGCAGGAAGTTGAGATTGTCCGGGGTGAGCACCTTCCCGGTCCAGTTGAGCGAGGTGCGCGCGTCGCCGTTGAAGGCCTCGAGCTCCATGCGGCGCAGGATGGCGGCATCATGGTTGCCGAAGATGCAGCGCAGCCCCGGCAACCCCCGCAGGCGCTCGAGCACCTGGTTCGGATCCGGGCCATAGCCGACGAGGTCGCCGAGACACCAGGTCTCATCGACCGTGCCCGCGTCGTCAAGAACCGCCTGCAAGGCGGTGTCGTTGGCGTGAATATCCGAGATGACAAGAACTCGCACCTTACTCCAGGAGGGCGGCCACGCGGTCGATGATCATCTCCGCCACATCCGCCTTGGAGGCCAGAGGCAGAGCCTCGGCCTTGCCGGCAGAATCGATGATGGTGACGCGATTGGTGTCGGCGCCGAAGCCGGCATCCGCGGTGGTTATGTCGTTGGCCACGATCAGATCGAGTCCCTTGGCCTTCAGCTTCTCGGCCGCGTTCTGCGCCAGGTCGTGCGACTCGGCGGCAAAACCGACGACCACGCGCGGCCGCTTGCCTTTGCCGACGGCCTTGAGCACATCGTCCGTCGCTTCAAGGTCGATCTGCGGAACACCGTCGCGGGATTTGAGCTTGTCGGAGGCAGACTTCTTGGGTCGGAAGTCAGCCACGGCCGCGGCCATGATGAGGGCGTCGGCGCCGGCGCTGGCCTGCAGCACCGCATCCAGCATCTCCTCAGCGGTGTGCACAGAAACGAGGCGTGCTCCGACAGGAGGCGCCAGCGCACTGGGGGCACTGATGAGGGCCACGTCAGCGCCGGCATCGAGGGCCGCTTGAGCCAGCGCGTATCCCTGCTTTCCGGACGACTTGTTGGTCAGGACGCGCACCGGATCGATCGGCTCCTGCGTCCCTCCGGCGGAGATGACAATCTTCCTGCCCGCGAGCCTGCCATCGCGCCCCAGCAGGAGACGGATATGCCCGAGGAGCTCGGCTGGTTCCAGCATGCGCCCCTTGCCGGAGAGGCCGGAGGCGAGATGCCCTGCCGCGGGGCCGGCGATGGTGGCGCCGCGCTGGGCAAGCTTTGCCAGGTTCTCCTGCGTGGCGGGATGATCGAGCATGCCGCCATCCATCGCGGGTGCGACGAGCAGCGGGCAGCGCGCTGCCAGGGCCGTGATGGTGAGCAGGTTATGTGCCTCGCCATGGGCCAATCTAGCGATGGTGTTTGCCGTGCAAGGGGCGATCGCGAGCAGGTGGGCGCTGTGGCCCAGACCGACGTGCAGCACGTGCGCCTCGCCTCCCCACAGGTCGGCCTCCGTGTAGGCGTGCCGTCCGGTGACAGACTGAAGCGTGAGGGGCGTGATGAACTTCTCGGCGGCGGGCGTCAGGATGACGTCGACCAGTGCGCCCATCTGCGTAAGCTGTGAGGCAAGATCTGCGGCTTTGAACGCCGCGATGGAGCCGGTGATGCCAAGCAGAATGCGTTTCCCCTGCAAGATGCTCATACGCGATGATTATACTGCGCGGCCGCGGGCGGGCCGAAGATGGCCGTGTTCGGCGGCGTGTGAAGGCCGTCGCGAGTGGTTCTATGACCCCCTCCCCTGCCCCTCCCCCGAGAGCGGGGGAGGGGAGTAAGAATCCGAAAAAGGATGGATGGGAAGAACGCCCATCCTCCTTTTTCGGCGAGCATGCGGTAGCGAGGAGGCGTCGTGAAGGAATTTGCCCTGAGGCACAGCGCCCAGGCGCGAATGCTCCGCCCCTGCGAAGCGCAACGACGTGGGCGCGGGGACATGAATCCGGAAAAGGATGGATGGGAAGAACGCCCATCCTCCCTTTTTCGGCGAGCATGCGGCAGCGAGGGTGCGTCGTGAAGGAATTTGCCCTGAGGCAGAGCGCCCAGGCGCGAATGCTCCGCCCCTGCGAAGCGCAACGACGTGGGCGCGGGAGGCTGCTTTGGGAAAGGGCAGCCCTCGCAGCCACGCACGAGAGAGGAGATTGCTTCGGGGAAGGGCGCCCGTCGCAACGACCTGGGAAGCCCTACTGCCGGCTGAACGTGCCCATCAGCTCGCCCTCGGCGAGGACGTGGCCTTGCATGGCGTTGAGCAGTTGGTCTTTGCCGGCGCCCGAGATATCGAGCACGGTGTCCAGCGCGTAGAGCTTGAAGAAGTAGCGGTGAGTTCCCGACGGAGGACACGGACCCGTGTAGCCCGCGCGGCCCGCACTACCTGGCCCCTGCAGGCTGCCGTCCGCAAGCCTGGCATCCTTGGATACGGCTTCAGGGAGACCAGTCGCGGATGAGGGGATGTTGTAGATCACCCAGTGCACAAATGTGCCCGCGGGCGCGTCGGGATCGTCCATGATTAGAGCCAACGACTTGGTCCCGGCCGGTGCTCCGCTCCACGCCAGCGGCGGCGAGATGCCCTTGCCGTCGCACGTGTAGGCGGGCGGAATCGGCTGTCCCTGAGGAAACGCCGTGGATGTGATCGAGAGGGTCATGGAAACCTCCTGGACCTCGACGGCCGGTGTGGATCGGCCGGCGCACGAGGCCAACGCAAGTGTCACGAGAGAGAGCAGGATGCTTTTCATCACAAGTCACCTACAGTCCCCTGGCGAAATGGATCAGGTGTTCCATCTCCTTGTAGCCCAGCGCGAGGTGGGCCTTGAGACCAGACTCATTGGCGATAGCCGTATCCGAGGCCATCTCATGCAGGCCCTGTCCGCGCGCCCAGTCCTCGGCTGCGGCGACCAGGAGGCGACCGATGCCGGAGCCGCGCAGATCCGCATCGACGTACCAGCTTTCAATGTAGCCGACCGGGCTCGTGTCGCAGCCGTCGGCGTACGGGCGCGCCCCGGCCTCGAGGAAACCACACAGACCGCCGCCGGGGCGTTCGGCGACAAACACCGGCGTGCGCGCGTCCTGCAGGATGGAATCCAGTTCGCGGGCAAGCCCCTCAGGATCGGTGTGGGGCCAGAGAAGGGTGCGCATTCGCAGCCACTCGCTGCGGTCGGCAGGGGTTGCGCGGCGGATGATGTGAGGCGGCATGTTTGACCTAGGGACCAGGGCCGAGGCACCGGCGGACGAGGACGACAAGCAGGATTATAGCCACTATCCAGAGGGTCACGATGATGACTGCGCCCACGCAGCGCATTTTGCCAGAAGCGTGCAGGTCGCGCGCGGCGGCGCGCGCGTCAGCCATTACCTGCGCCGGGATGAGTCTCAGGGCGAGGGCGATTCCAACCGGGATGATGATCAGATCATCGAGGTATCCAAGGACAGGAACGAAATCAGGGATCAGGTCGATGGGGCTGAAGGCGTAGGCCACAATGAGCAAGACCAGTGTTTTGGCGAACCAAGGTGTGCGGCGATCCAGGGCTGCCAGGTGCAGGGCATGGGTTTCGATTTCCAACGCCCGAGCCCTAATCCTGAGCTGCTGCAACATGCTATGATTATAAAGCGGCGTCTCGAATGACCGCTGGAGCAGCGTGCGGATGATCACGGAGCATGGGGAGGACGAGGTCCGCACGCTGAAAGAGGAGCCGGGCAAGGTATCTTCCTTTTCGGCAGCGCCGACTTCTGCGCGTCCATGATGAAGGCCGGCCTGATCGATGAGTACAGGCCGGGCATGAATCCCCTGGTGCTGGGAGCGGGGAATCCGCTTTTCAAGCCGATGCCGCAGCGGCAGAGGATGAAGCTGCTCGAAGCGCGGCCGATGAAATCGGGCGCGGTGATCCTGCGTTATGAGCCGGTGCCCCACGCATGACGTCGGAGTCGAGTAGGAGCGGAGGAGAAATGGCTGCCAAGAAGACCAGGGAGAAGGCGGCTCCAAGGGCGGCGTCGAAGGGAGGCGACGTGAAGGCATACATGCGCGGCCTGCAGCAGCCGCGCAAGAACGAAATGCAGGCCGTGAGGCGGATCATCCTGGGCGTGAGCCCCAAGATCACCGAGGAGATCAAATGGAACGCGCCCAGCTTCGCCCTGGGAGAGCACTTCGTGACATTCAACGCCTGGGCGAAGGACTGCGTGCAGTTGATCTTCCACCACGGCCCGAAGAAGTCGACGAGCAAGGGACATCCCATCGAGGACCCGGACGGTCAACTCGAGTGGCTGGCAACGGACCGGGCGTCGATAACGTTCCGTGGGATGAAGGATGTGCGGGAGAAGAAGGCGGCGCTGCAGTCCATTGTCCGGCAGTGGATCAAAGCGATGCGGAATCCCGCGGCGCCCGCGGATCGGGCGCCCGCCAAACCCAAGGGGAAGTGATGCGGCTGTGGTCCCTGCATCCAAGATATCTTGACGCACAGGGGCTGGTGGCGTTGTGGCGCGAGGCGCTGCTGGCGCAGGCGGTGCTGGCGGGCAAGACGCGCGGCTACAAGCATCACCCGCAGTTGAGGCGCTTTCAGGAGTCGCCGGCCCCGCGAAAGTACATCGCAGAGTATCTGAAGGTCGTGCAGGCTGAGGGGGAGCGCCGCCTATATCATTTCGATGCCAGGAAGATCGGAGGCGGCGGGAATCTCAAGCCTCTCGCAGTCACGGACGGGCAACTGGCGTTCGAGTGGGAGCACCTGAGGCAGAAGCTACGCGAGAGGGCGCCCAGGTGGCTGCGCGCGCTCCGGGGCGTGGAAACGCCGGAGCCGCACCCGTTGTTTCGGGCGATCGAGGGCGGCGTTGAGGAGTGGGAGGTGGGGGCGAGTAGTCCACGGTGAGACCTCCGAGGTCTTGAAGACCTCGGAGGTCTGTGTGTAGTCTAGTTTTCCAGGGAAGAAAGGTGGACGGTGGCCTCTGACGGGAGATCCCGCGTGCGCAGATAGTCTGCGACAAAG
>JAZDHO010000207.1:0-35619 GCA_043805815.1 Chloroflexota bacterium | reverse complement strand
CACCGCGGGCTGGCTTGCGGAGGCAATCACAGAATACGTCAGTTCATCGGTGTGCAGGATGGCGCGGCCGCCGGTGGGCCGGCGAACGACCTCCCAGCCGCGCTCCTGAAGGCGGGCCAAATCCACATCGCTGTATGGCTGGGCGTGACCCAGGGAGAGACAGGCCGGCTCCCATGCATATAGCCTCAGCGTCGCGGGCGATTCGCCGCGGCCGATGTGCTCGAGGATCGCCTCGTCCACGGCCATGTTCCAAGCGCCATGCGCGGCGGGCGTGATCAGAAGGCGCCAATCGTCATGCATGCGGAGATTATAACGGGCGGTGATGGCTTGTGCGCGAGGCTGGGGCTCCGCGAGCTCGTACGCTAACCAAGTTGCTGCACGGCGAGGTCTTCGTCGTCCGCGGAGATCTCGGTAAGCGGCGGACGAACGGGCCAGCGCGGCAGCCCATAGAGCCGGTGCAGAAGAGCCTTAAGGCTCGCCGGAAACGGCATGAAATTCTCCAGCGCATGCCGTTTGGCAGAGACCCGGGCTTGGAGCTCTGAGGTATCGTTGCCATCGCTAAAGACATCGTAGATCTGCCGCAGTGATGGCGAGATCAGATTCGCAGGCGCGGTAATGCAGCCCGCGGCGTGGTTCTTTAGAGCGAGGCTGAAGTCCGAATCGGTGCCGCTGAAGACCGCGAGGTCCGTTCCGAACCGGGCGCCTAGCTCACGGGCGAACTCCGCATCGTGCGACGAGTCCTTGATGCCCTCAAACTGCGCCGGAAATGCATCCTTGAGGCGCAGCAGCAAATCGATGGAGAAGCCGATCCCGGCGACGCCGGGGAAGTGATAGCCAAGCAGCGAACCGTCGGGCGGCACGGCCCTGGTAATCAGCTCGTGAAACCAATTGAAGACGCCGTCATCGCTTGCCTTACGGAAGTAGTAGGGCGGCAGCGTGACCACTGCGTCAAATCCCAGGTCGAAGGCCTGCCTGGTGAGATCGATGGTCTCGGTCAGACTCGGCGTGCCAGTGCCGGCCAAGAGGCGGAAGTCCGGGTACTGCTCGCGCACTTTTGCGGCCGCGCGCCAGATGGCTTCGCGCTCGACGGGCGAGAAGGAGGGACCCTCGCCCGTGGTGCCAAGGATCAAGGCACCGTGGCATCCGCGTCCAGCCAAGAACCCCAGAAAGGGGGGGATGGCATCAAGATCCGGCGCGAAATCGGGCTTGAGCGGTGTCACGGCTGCGGCATAGACGCCTGAAAGGGCTGCTCTGCTCATCAATTAGCCTCCACGAGGGAAGATGTATCACACAGTCGGACAGGGGCCACAGTGACGCGTCACGCGTCGCGGTCTTCGAGGAATTCGCGGGCGGCAGCCTCGGGTGTTTCAAGGGGCTGTCCCTCGGCCTCAGCCAGGTAGCGCTGATGGTCAAGCACCCAGACGTACAGATCGCCCTCCGTCCTGCCCGGGAACTCGTGCAGCACTTCGCTGGTGCGGATCAGCCGGACGATGGGCAGGTAGACGTTGTCGTACCAGTCCGAGATGGCCTCAGCCTCCGCGATGTCGCGCTTCAGGTCAAGTCCCATGAAGTAGTGATGGACGGCGATATGTTCGAGGATGCGGTCAAAACCGCCCGACATGGTCAGGCGTATGCGGGCATTCGGCCGCAGCTGATCAAGGCGCGTGCGCTCGAGGAAATTGACCTTTTCCCCGAGGATGTTGAGGTCTTCAGGCCTGATGTCCGGAGTGATGTTCACCCTGGTTGAGCACTCGCGCACCTCGGCGTCGATGTCCTCCTGCCCCTGTTCGCGGGCGACCGATACTCGGTGATGCCCGTCCACCACGAAGTACACCTCCCCCACCTTGTAGAGAAGAACGGGCGGCAGGCCGATGGACTTGTAGAAGGCGTAGTCGACGTTCTGCCAGCGCGCGGCAAGGTGATCGTCAACGGGCTTGAACGCCCGGTCGAATTCATCATAGCGGTTGAGGCTACCGACGATCTGCCTTACCGGCACCGTGTGGATGCCGCGATAGATAGGTCCGCCCAAACGCAGACTATTCTTGACTTCCTCGTACGAGAGCAGCCGCGTGGGCTTACCCGAGACCAGCGACCGCACACGGTTCAAGAAGGACTTCAGGCGCGCGCGGCTGAAATCAGAGTTGACTTTGTCGGCCAGGTAGTCCGTCATCGGGAAACTCTACTGTTCGGTGTGGAAAGACATTCATCACGGCGGTGGTTCCCAGCCAGGTGATGGCCGGCTTGAGGTTTCGACGCCTGTCGTGCAGGTGCCCGTGAAGGTGGAAGCGGGGCTTCGCCCATTTCAAGAGCCAGTTGATGGCTTTGAGTCCGCGGTGGGCGCTTGAATCGTCATCATGGATGCCAAAAGGCGGCGAATGCGAAATGAGAATGTCGAGCGCCCGGCCGTATCGCTGGCGATTGCGCAGCAGGGCAGGCACCAGCCGTGCAACCCGCAGGAATGCCTCGCCCTGCGTGTGCTGATTCACCGCAACAGGACGATAGCGGACGCTGCCGCCGACGCCCGCCAGCAGGACGTCCTGGTATCGGGCGGTGCGCAAGTCCACGTTGCTGCACCCTGCGGCGTGCCCTACGTTCAGATCCGGCTGGTAGGCGGGGTCGTGATTGCCCGGCACATAGAACACCGGCACATTCATGAGGGTGACCATGTACTCGAGATACTCATAGGGCAGGTCGCCGCAGCCGAGTACCATCTTGATCCCTTCGAAGTGACCCTGCGGTATGAGCTCGTAGATGCGGTCAACCACCTGATCGCTTACAGCCAGGATCTTCATCGATCGGAATTGTGCCCCAGATGGGCATTCCACGCAAGCGCCGCCCCTGGTACTTATGACGGGGCCCTTTGGGCGGCAGGGCGTTGCAAATCCATGGGGGCCACACTATAATCACGAGCGTAAGAGGCCTCCTGGACGGACAAAACATCACCCAACCGCTGGACAGTGAACCAATCGCCACGCGGCGCCAGCTGCGGGCTGGAACTGCGCTTGTCGACCGGTATTCCATCCAAGAGGTGATAGGGATCGGGGGAATGAGCTCGGTGTATCGGGCCCGCGACCTGCACTTCCCCAATATCACGAAACTGGTGGCGGTGAAGGAGATGATCAACGCAGCTCCCGATCCGCTCGTGCGGCAGACAGTGGTGCTCAACTTCGAGCGCGAGGCCAATCTGTTGGCGACGCTCACCCATCCGTCGATCCCCCGCATCTACGACTACTTCACCCAGGAGGACCGCTCCTACCTTGTTCTGGAGTTCATCCATGGCAAGGACCTGGAGGCGATCATCAACGATATGAACGGCTTCCTGGCCGAAGAACAGGTGCTGGCCTGGGCCGTCCAGTTGTGCGAAGTGCTCTCGTTCCTGCACGGCCACAAGCCGGACCCGATCATCTTCCGGGACATGAAGCCGTCCAACGTGATGATCGACACGGACGGGAATATCAAGCTGGTGGACTTCGGCATCGCCAGGACCTTCCAGGTGGGCCAGCGGGGCACGATGATCGGCACTGAGGGGTACTCACCGCCGGAGCAGTATCGCGGAGAAGCCACCCCTTCGGCGGACCTTTACGCGCTGGGCGCGACGCTCCACCATGCTCTTACGCGCCGCGATCCGCGTTTGGAGCCGCCCTTCTCATTCGCTGAACGGCCGCTGCGCCGGATCAACGCGCACGTTTCGCCGGAGCTGGAGACGGTGGTCACGACCGCGCTCTCATACAATCCGCCTGACCGTTTCGCGGATGCGGAGGCGATGAAGGAGGCGCTGTTGGTGGTGGCGCGCAAAACCGGCGCCGTCTCCAAGGTGAGGCTTGCGCCCGTCGGTTCCGCGGGGGGCATCAAACCCGTCTGGTCCTTCAAGTGCGAAGATGAGATCCGCGGCACGCCCCAGATCGCGCAGGGCATGGTGTACGTGGGCTGCTATGACAACAACTTGTATGCGCTGAACGCCGGCGATGGCAAGTTCCAATGGAAGTATGCCGCGGAGGGCGGGGTGGTCTCGCGGCCGGCGGTCTATGATGGAAACGTCTTCTTCGGATCGCAGGACCAGCGGCTGCACGTCGTCAGCGCTCGCACCGGCAAGGTGATGTGGACCTACTTCACGGAGGGTCCGATCCACTCCTCCCCGCGCATCGCCGAGGGGCACGTCTTCATCGGATCCGATGACCGTTTTCTGCACGCGGTCAACGTGAACAGCAATCGCGGCGCCTGGAAGTTCGACGCCGGGGACATGGTGCGTTCGACTCCGATGATCGCCAACGAGCTTATCTACGTGGGTACCGAGAGCGGGGAATTGCTGGCCGTGGATTACCGAGGGACGCTCAAGTGGCGCTTCCAGGCAAAGCGCGCCATTACGTCCTCGCCGGCAGTTTCGGGCCAGTCCGTGTACTTCACTTCCCTGGATGGAATCCTGTACTGCCTTGGGGCGGGTGACGGCTGGGCCGTCTGGCGCTTTCGATTGGGCAAGGGCTCGGTGTCCTCGCCGGCGCTGGCAGAGAGTTTGTTGATAGTGGGGGCAGCAGATGGCTTCATCTACGGTGTGGAGCTCCAGACCGGCAGGGAGTTGTGGCGCTTTCGCACCGAACACCAGGTCAGCAGCTCCCCAGCCATCTACAGAGATGCCGTATACTGCGGATCGGTGGATGGCAACTTGTACTGTCTGGAATATCGGACCGGCCGTCTGCGCTGGAAGTTCGAAGCGGGGGCGGCCATCACCGGATCTGCTGTGGTCTTCGACGACATCGTGTATGTGGGTGCCGTCAACCATCACATCTATGCACTGCTCGCCTGAAAAAGGAGATCCGCATGCTTGATTTCTTTCGCCGGATCCTGACAAGCCGTGGGGGCAAGTCCGATGATCGGGCAACTACCGCTCCACTTTCAGAAAAGCAGATCGAATCGATCGTGCAGCAGCAGGAGGCGCGCTACGAGATGCAGCAGCTCGTGGCGGCCGCGGGCCAATCGGTGGGAAAACAGCGCGAGCACAATGAAGACAGCGTCCTGGCCATCACGGCCACGCTGGCCGGCATGGCCAGCAATGTGCCTTTCGGCTTGTATGTCGTTGCGGATGGCATGGGCGGCCACCAATATGGCGAGGTGGCGAGCAATGCGGCGGTGCGGATCATCGCGGGCCAGGTGCTGCGCAGACTCCATTCGTACCTGTTCGCCATCCCGACGCAACAGCCCGACGATTCACTGCAGGAGATCATGGAAGGCGCGCTCCGCGATGCACACAGCGCGGTACAGCGGGACGCGCCCGGCAGCGGGACCACCGTAACTGCCGCCCTGGTGCTCGGTAAGCAGGTAACGCTCGGGCACGTGGGCGACAGCCGGGCCTACAGCATCCACCCTGCTGGGCGCGTCGAACAGCTCACCGAGGATCACTCACTGGTGAAGCGGCTTGAGGAACTGGGGCACCTGAACAAGGAGGAGGCGGCGAGCTACCCCCACCGCAATGTCCTGATCCGGGCGGTGGGTCAGGGGGAGGCCATCGAGGCGGACATCTTCACCGTCCCCTTCCCCCATGGGGCCACACTGATGTTGTGCACGGACGGATTGTGGGGAGTCGTGCCGGAAGAGATCATCCGTCGCTCCCTGGTCGATGCTCCCAATCTGCAGCGTGCCTGCAACAATCTGGTGGCGGCCGCCAATGCCGCCGGCGGTCCCGACAACATCAGCGTAGTATTGGTGCAAATGGTCGGATAGCCGTGCCGACGAGCAAGCAGGATTACTACGCCGCACTTGGTATACTGCGCGATGCCTCGGCGGAGGAGGTCAAGCGCGCATACTACGCGGCTGCAAGACGCTTCCACCCCGATCAGAACATGCTGCCCGGCGAAACCGAGCTATTCCTGGAGGTGCAGCGCGCCTATGAGGTGCTCTCGAAAGCCGAGCGCCGGGCCCGGTACGATGCGACGCTGCCCGAGGAGGATCTGGGGCCGAAAGCACCAGTGGAGATCCGCGTGCAATACAGCAGACAGAGCCTGGTGCATCTAGAAGAGCCTCAGCTCGTTTATGCGCTATTGGAGGCGGAGCCACCCGAGAGAATGAGCAGTCAGACCCTGGCGCCGCTGAACTTGTGCCTGGTGCTGGATCGCTCGACCTCGATGCAAGGCGAGAAGATGGATGTGGCCAAAGCTGCCACCATCCGCATCCTACAAATGCTTCGGAGCGAAGATCTTTTCGCGCTGGTTGTTTTCGCCGATCGGGCTGAGGTGCTCCTGCCATCGGCGTACAGGCATGATCTCAACAGGGCGCAAAGCCGGATCCAGTCGATCCAGACCTCGGGGGCGACCGAGATCTTCCACGGGCTGAAGGCCGGGCTGACAGAGGTGCGCCGCAGCTTCGATCCGGGGCGCGGCAACCATCTGATCCTGCTGACCGACGGCCACACATACGGCGATGAGCGGGAGTGCCTGCAGCTTGCAGAAGAGGCGGCGCGGCTCAACATCAGTATCAGCGGCTTTGGCATCGGGGGTGAGTGGAACGACATCTTCCTGGATTCACTCGTGGGCCGGACAGGCGGCAACAGCACCTATATCGCGCAGCCGCAGGACATCCGGGCTTTGCTCCTGAAGAAGTTCACGGCGCTGGGACGGACGCTGGTTGACGATGCGGTGCTGGAGTTTCAACAGCCGTCTGGCGTTCAACTGCGGAGCTGCCACCGCTTGCACCCCGAAGGCGGGCCGATCGAACTTGGCGAGGCGCTTCACCTGGGACCCATCCTGCAGGATGAGTCCCTGAGCGTACTCTTTGAGTTCGTCATCGAGCCCTCGGCCTCGAAAGCGGATTCGGTCATCCTGCTTGAGGGCGCGATCCAGGCAGTGGTTGCGGCTCGTCCAACGCCCTTCCCACCGATCCGGCTGCGCATGGACCGTCCGAGCACACCTTCGGCGTCCCAGGAAATTCCGCCGCAGTCCATCGGGATGGCGCTTTCCAGGCTTTCACTGTACCGCCTTCAAGAGCGTGCCAGGCGGGAGACCGATGCTGGCGAATACGAAACGGCAACGCGACATCTGCGGAACCTGGCGCTTCAGCTCCAGGCACAGGGCCAACACGTTCTATCCAAAACGACCCTGTTCGAGGCCGAAAGCATCGAACGGTCGCAGGCATTCAGCGAGCAGGGCCGCAAGAAGGTCAAGTATGGCACGCGCGCGTTGATGCAGACGGCCGTGGGCGGAGAGAAATGATCAAGTGCCCGAATTGCAGTCACCAAAACATGGCGGGGGCCGCCTTCTGCAGCGAGTGCGGCGTGACGCTGCTTCCCTCGGATTCGCTCATAACGCAGAAGGTGGACGTGAGCCACGCCGAGGACGCCGGACAGCGAACGCCGGCGGCTGTCACGAGCCCCGCGGCACCCGGCGACAATTGGGTCACACTTCATTTGTTGGACATCGGCCAGGCGCTGCCTCTCACGGACCGCAACGAATTTACGATCGGAAGGGTTGCGGAGGGGCAGGCGGTGATGCCGGACATCGATCTGGCTCCGTATCAGGCCTATTCTCACGGTGTCTCCCGCCTGCACGCGGTCATCACCCGCGGCGTCGACGATGTGTACCTCATGGACCTAGACTCGGCCAACGGCACATACGTCAACGGCAGCCGCCTCGAGCCCAACGAGGAATGCACGCTCTCGAACGGCGACGTGGTGGCGCTCGGGGGCCTGAAGATCCAGATACTCTTGAAGACCCCATAGAGGAGACGACATCCATGGCATACACGATTCTCATGCACCTTACGAGTGGGGTGCCGGTGATGGGCGAGATCGAAGAATTGCCGAAGCCGACCGATACGCTCCTGACGGTCAGCAACCCGCGCCAACGCGACGGCAAGGACCTCGCATACCTGGAGCACAACATCCTGAAGGTGATCTGGCCAATCGACCGGCTGACGCTGATCGAGGTTCTCGAAAGCGCCGAGGAAGAGAAGATCATTGGTTTCGTGAGGGAGTGACATGCCCGAGCAGAGCATTCGCCGGCGGATCCTGGTGGTGGACGATGAGGAGCGGATGGTGCGTTTCATCCGCATGAACCTGGAGCACGACGGCTACGAGGTGACGGAGGCGCTGAACGGCAAGCAGGCCATCGACAAGCTGCGAGACACGCCGGACCTGATGCTGCTGGACGTGATGATGCCGGACATAGACGGCTTCGAGGTGCTCGAGACTGTGCGCCAGGTCAGTACCGTGCCGGTCATCATGCTTACCGCAAAAGGTGAGGAGGACGACCGGGTACGAGGCCTGGAGCTGGGCGCCGACGACTACATCACCAAGCCATTCAGCCCCCGGGAACTGGTGAGTCGGGTGAAGGCTGTTCTCAGACGGACAGAGGGTGCGACCGGGTCGATGCATGGACTGATCGAGGTGGACGAGCGGCTGCGGATCGACTTCGACCGCCGCGAGATCTGGCTGGAGGGAAAGCTCGTGAAGCTCCGCCCCACCGAGTACCGCCTGCTATTCCACCTGGTGCAGAACGCAGGCTGGGTGGTTTCTCACGACCAGCTGCTGCAGAAAGTATGGGGTTACGAGTACCGGGACGAGCCGCACTATGTTCGGTTGTACATCAACTACCTGCGCCAGAAGCTGGAGAAAGACCCCTCTGACCCGCAGTACATTCTAACCGAGCGGGGCGTCGGCTACAGATTCGTGGACTTCCGCAGGGACAAGATCGGGACTTAGGCAAGCGCGGCGATCCACCGCGGGCAGCGGCGGCCGAGGTCGACCCGGCAGCATTTCATACGCGCCATCTATTGTGCGTCTACGTTTTTCTAACGCGGGCGCACTATTCTTTGGGCATCAGACCAAACCCAAACAAGGAGGTTGAGATGTCCGATTTAATCCGTTGGCAGCCCATGCGCGAGATGGTGACGCTGCGTGACGCCATGGACCAGCTCTTCGACGAGGCTTTCACCAGGCCGCGGGGTCTGACTGAAGGCGGGCGGCTTGCGGTGGCTCCGTCGGTAGACATGTTCGAGACCGAAAACGACGTGGTCATCAAGGCGGCTTTGCCGGGCATGAAGGCCGAGGACGTTGATATCAACGTCACGGGCGAAATGCTGACCATCAAGGGCGAGACCCAGGAGAAGAGCGAGGTCAATGAAAAGGCGTACCACATTCGCGAGCAGCGCTGGGGAAGCTTCGAACGCAGCGTGCGCCTGCCGACAATGGTGTTGTCCGACAAGGCCAAGGCAGAGTTCGAAGACGGGATCCTGACGATCACGCTTCCGAAGGCTGAGGAAGTCAAGCCCCAGAGCATCACCGTCAAGGCCAAGTGAATACGGCTGCATGGAGAGGCGACCCGAGTGGGTCGCCTCTCGTCTCTATTTTGTACCGCCTCCCTTGCCAGACATCTTCCTATCGGCTATACTATTTGCGGATAACTTTGAGGAAAATACCCTCCATGGCAAAACAGAAGATCCTGCTTGTCGACGATCACGAGGTCGTACGCCTCGGGCTGAAGTCGCTGCTTGAGCGGCATCCGCAGTTCGAGGTGGTCGGCGAGGCGGGATCGGCGCGTGAAGCCTTGGAGCAGGTCGCTGCCCTAAAGCCGGAAGTGGTGCTGATGGACATCCGGCTGCCGGGCACATCCGGCATCGAAGCCTGTGAGGAGATCGTCAACAAATACCCGGCGACCCGAGTGATCATGCTCACGTCCTACGCTGAAGACGAAATGCTCTTTTCGGCGATCCGGGCGGGCGCCTCCGGCTACATCCTGAAGCAGATCGGCAGCACGGACCTGGTGAAGGCCATAGAGTCGGTCAGCCGCGGAGAAGCACTTCTGGACCCCGCGGTCACCCAGCGCGTATTTCAGGAGGTTCGCCGGGCCGTGAAGGAAGAAGAGGCCTCGGCGTTTGCGCACCTCAGCCAGCAGGAGAAGCATGTGCTGCTTCTGGTGTCTGAAGGCAAGACCAATCGCGAGATCGCGAAATCACTGTTCCTGGGCGAGGGAACCGTGCGCAACTACGTCTCCAGCATCCTGTCGAAGCTCGGGGTAAGCAACCGCGCCGAGGCTGCAGCCTACGCGGTCGAGCACAGCCTTCGGGAATACATCTCCACATAGGCAGCAGGTCCAGGGAGTTGGCGGCGGCGCCACTGTATCGAGCAGCGGCGCCGTTTTGATTCCCGGCGCCGCATGTGGATTGCGGGGCACCAGCCTGCACGGGGAAGCGATACAATTCAGGAGATCCCGGTCACCCATACGCAGGACGGCTGCAAACCTGATGCCTCAAGACCGATACTCGTTGCTGTTTCTCGGCAAGGCGGATGATCCCTACTGCACCCGCGCCCTCGAATACTGCCAGCGGAGTTTCGCGCCTGTTGCGCACTGCCTGGGGCGCTGGGGCGATCCCCTGCATGAGAGTGTCCGTGGGTGGAAGGGGGACTACATCATCTCGTACCTGTCCCGCTGGGTGTTGCCGGCGGAGGTTCTGGAGAGAGCCCGTAAGGCGGCCGTGAACTTCCATCCTGCCTCGCCAGATTATCCGGGGATCGGCTGTAACAACTTCGCGCTGTACGAGAATGCGAAGGAATACGGCGTCACGTGCCACCACATGGCGGCGCAGGTCGACACGGGAGCGATCATTGCAGTGAGGCGCTTTCCGATCCTGTCTGAAGACAACGTCGCAACGCTGCTCAAGCGCACCTATGAGAACCAGATGGCCCTATTCCTGGAAATCGCCGCCATCATGGCACAAGGCCGGGAGCTTCCGGTCGCAGGAGAGAGATGGACGCGGCGTCCGTTCACGCGCACGGAGTTCAACGAGCTCTTCAAGATCGCGCCTGGAATGTCACGGGAGGAGATCGCGCGGCGCATTCGGGCCGTCAGCTACGGCCCATTCCAGCCGTTCACTGAGATCGAGGGCTTCCACTTCGAGTACGTCCCCCCGAAGTAAGCCACAAGAGAGCCGCCGGTATTCAGCTGGGCCGCCGACCCAACGCGCGGCCCGGCAGCCCTATTCCCGCGGGCTGTCGTCTTCGCGATGGAGGATCATGACCCGGAATGCTTCGGCGTAGCGAAGCCCCTTGGCCCTGCCTTCCTCCTCGGCCCAATCGCGGATCATTTTCTCCGAGTCGTGCGTATCTCCCTGGCTGAAATGCTTCTTTAATGCCTGGATCTTGAGTTCCAGCGTCTCGGAAATATCCACCCAGGTGTCGGGTTTGTCGGTGCCGTGCACGTAGATCCGACGGACGTTGTGGGGAGGCAGGCCTTCGCCCAGCAATTCGGTGAATATCATGCGCGTGCCGGCAGACGGGAACACGGCGTAAATGGCTGCCTCCGCCGCAGCGCGGTGGTCGGGGTGATTGACATAGTCATTGTCGTAGAACCAGGCTGTGGGATCACCAGTGACCACGACCTCCGGCCGGTGCAGTCGTATGAGCCGCGTGAGGTCACGGCGAAGCTCGAGGGAGGCGACCAGCTCGCCATCCGGATAGCGCAGGAACACAGTCTGGCGCACTCCGAGGAGGGCGTTGGCCATGCGCTGTTCTTCCTCCCGCAAACTGGCCAATTCCGCCTTGTATTCGGGGCTCCTGTCCGGGTCGTTGCTGCCAGCATCGCCGCTGGTGATGATGACCGAGACGATGGAGGAGCCTGCCTTCGACCACCGGGCAAGCGTCCCCGCCACGGTGAAATCCTGATCATCCGGATGAGCGTGGATGCTCATTGCAGTCTTGGGAATGAATTCGTCGGCCATGGGCGACGATTGTACTCCAGGTGGGTGGCGCGATGTGAGCCCGGGGCGGCCCTGGTCCACAGAACGCCATTGTGGACTGTTACAATCCCTGCGCTGCCGGACCGACAAACATGTACAATTCCCAGTATCACGACCCACGGAGTGCAGCTCGATGACCATCACACTGGACGGTTCGTCGCTTACGGTCGAGAAGCTGGTCGCGATCGCACGGGGGAACGAGCAGGTGGGGCTCTCGCCGGAGGCAGAGGAACGCATCCGGGTCTGCCGGCAGATGCTGGAATCGAAGCTGGCCAACAAGGAGATCATGTACGGTACCAACACCGGAATCGGCGAGTTTTCCGAGAAGGTGCTGAGCGATGGGCAGGTCAAGGAGTTCCAGAAGTACCTGATCTACAACCACGCGGCAGGTATCGGTGAGCCACTTCCGATCGATACGGTGCGCGCGGCGCTCGCAGGGCGGATCAACGTCCACGCGCACGGCAACTCCGGTTGCCGGCTGGAGATCCCACTGGCGTGCATGGCAATGCTCAACAAGGGAGTCACGCCGGTCATGAGCCGGAAGGGCTCGGTGGGTGCCAGCGGGGACCTGGCGCCGATGGCACAGGCCGCCTTACTGCTGCTGGGCGAAGGCGAGGCTTTCCACGAGGGACAACGGCTTCCGGGTGCAGAAGCCCTGCACCGCGCCGGCATCGAACCGCCCGGGCTCCAGGCCCGGGATGGATTGGCGGCGATCAACGGCTCGAATGTGCTTACGGCCATGTCCGCGCTGCAGATCCATGACATGGAGCGCTGGCTAAAGCAGGCCGAGATCGCGGCCGCGATGAGCATCGAGGCGCTGCTCGGCAACCTCAAGCCGTACAACCGCAAACTGCACGAGCTGCGCGGCTTCAAGGGGGCAATCACCTCGGCACAGAATATCATGCGCCTCGTGGAAGGGTCCGACTTGACCACGGGCAAGATGAAGACCAAGGTGCAGGATGCCTACTCGATGCGCTCAACGCCCCAGGTCATCGGCGCAGCCCGGGATGCGATCGCCTACGCCCGCTCGCAAGTGGAGACAGAACTCAATGGCGTGGGGGACAATCCGATATTCGTGCCGGAGCAGCAGCTGACGCTCACGGGCGCGAATTTCCAGGGTTCGCCGGTATCGCTGCCGATGGACATGGCTGGCGCGGCTATCACGATGGTGTCAGTGCTTTCGGAACGTCGGCTAAATCGGCTAACAAATCCCGCACTGTCGCAGGGCCTGCCTGACTTCCTTGCGCACGAGCCCGGTTTCTACTCGGGGCTGATGCTCAGCCAGTACACGGCCGACCATTTGATCGTCGAGCAGAGGATCCTATCGGCGCCCGCCTCCATTCAATCCATTCCCGCTGCGGCAGACCAGGAGGACTTCGTCTCAATGGGGATGAACACCGCCTTGAAGAACGCGCAGATCCTTGATAACGCCCATGGTGTTCTGGGCATCGAGTTTATGGCGGCCGCGCAGGCCCTCGACTTCCGGGAGTTCACGCCCGGCAAGGGCACCCACAGGGCACGCGAGGTGATTCGCCGCTACGTCAAGCACCTGGAAGTCGACCGGCCCCTCTATCCCGACCACAATACGATGCACGACCTCGTCAGGTCGGGAGAGATCCTGGACGAGGTCGAAGCATTGATCGGCAAGCTGGGATCATAGCGGCTTCCCCCTGGGCACTGCGCGTCCTGGCCGTCCCGCCGCGAGCGCACCCGCGGCGGGGATCTTCCAAGCCTACGGTTTCACGTCCAGAATCCCGCCCACGGCATTGAGGCTCAGGGTCCAACTGCCACCGACGGTGAACTGGGAGAACTCGGCTGTGTCTGAAGGGGAGTACGCCTTCTGGCCGGCCTGGGTGTCGAAGAACACGGTGTATTCGGCCGCCCGGTCTCCCAAGCGCTGACCGGATGCGATGCTCGGCTGGGCGTAGATCGGCGAGTAGTCGCGACCTTCAAGCGCGTACGTTTGGATGGTCTGCCACTCATCGACTGTGTACGAACAATATTGCTCAGACTCTGTGCGGCAGTCTTCGACGACCTCGCCGAAGCCGTTGCCCTGATCGATGACCCGTTCCTCACAAACCTCACGGCTTTCGGTGTGACACGAAAGATCGTAGGCTCCCGAGGGAGGACTGCCTGATTCATTCGAGTAGTGCACTGCGCGCACTTCCTGCAACGGCACGGAGGTCTGCCAATGCACGTCGGAGACTGTGGCCTGCAACGTGGACGTGGGGACCGCGAACGTAATGATGGCCCCAACGCACAAGACCACGGCCGCGCCGATCGCGACCCACAACCACCAGCGCGACCCTTTCTTCTGAGGAGCCGCACCGGCTCTTGCGACTGCTGCGACTTGGAGAGGTGACGAGGCACGCGGGAGGGGCGATCCGCACTTGGAGCAATTGGATCGGCTGACCGGGTTCACGGTGCCGCAATTGGAGCAGGTGACTTCGCGCGGACCGGTGTTTGCCTCGAGTTCTGCGCCGGCGAGGCGGCGCTTCGCCTCAACCAGGTCGCCTCCGCATTGGACACAGACCTTCTCGAGGCCGCCGTTGCGAGTCCCGCAGTAGGGGCACATGAAATCCGGGCCAACCTGAGCGGTCTTGATCGACTCCGCGTCGCTTACGAGCTGCTCTTCCGCTGCCCGCTCGAACTGAACGTCTTCAGGCTGCGGCGCGCCGCAATTGATGCACGATTTCTTCGGGCCAGGATTGCGCGTGCTGCAATTCGGGCAGACCCATTCCAGTTGGACATAGCCGCGGGTTCGTCGTGACATCAGAGTCTCCTCCGGGCGCAATTATACGGAATTCGGAGCCGGCCGGGCGCACCAAGCTCCGTACGGGCGGTAGGCTCAGATGCCGTGGAGGGCGCGAATGGCAGCCAGGCGTTCGCCCACGTCCGGCTCGCTGTACGGCGAGGCGTCAGGCGGATCGACAAAGGGTCTTTTCGTCAGCGCCGTAAATACCGCCCGGGCGCCGTTGGCGACGTTGGAAGCTTCATAGCCCCCTTCCAGGACGAAGACGATCCGGCCGGCGCAGAATTCATCGGCCAGGTCAACGAGTCTTCGCGAAACTAGATGGAAGCCCGAAGCTGAAAGCCCCAGCGAGGTGAGCGGATCGTTCCAGTGTGCATCGAAGCCAGCAGATACGACAAGCAACTCGGGCTGGAACGTCCGAATGAAGGGCCGCACGATCTGATCCACCACGCCCTCGTAGACTTGATCCCCTGACATCGCCGGCAGCGGGACGTTCACGATGCGGGATCTGGCGTGCGGGGCATCCTCGAACCAGCCGGTGCCGGGGTAGATGCCCCACTGGTGGGTGGACAGGTATGCGACCCGCGGGTCGTTCAAGAACGCCGCCTGAGTGCCGTTGCCATGGTGCGCGTCGTAGTCGACGATGGCAACGCGCTGCAATCCGCTTTCAAGGGCTGCAGCGGCCCCGATGGCCGCGTTGTTGAACAGGCAGAAGCCCATGGCGCGATCCGGCTCTGCGTGGTGCCCGGGCGGCCGAACGACCGCGAAGGCATTGCCCGCATCCCCGTGCAGCACGTGGCGCACACAGCCAAGCGTGGCGCCGGCAGCGCGCAGGGCGCACTCCAAAGAGAGGCGGGTCACGAACGTGGGGGCGAAGTCGATGATGGCCTCATCCTGGCGGCAGGCATCTCCGATCGAGTCGATGAGTGCCGGAGTGTGGATGAGGGCGATCTCGCCGCGGGTCGCGGGCCGGACCTCGATCTCAGAGGCGCCCATGGAGCCAAGGAGCGGACGCAACTGTTGCAGCCGGTCCGGATGCTCGGGATGCCCGCTATAGACATGAGCGGGCGCAGGTTCAAATGCATACGCGGTGGGCATATTTTCCGATTTTACCGCCCCGCCAACACCTGACGGCCTCCCGCCCTTAAACGATTGCCAGGCGTATCAAAGACACGCCTGGCAACCTTGAGGGGGGAGGGACACCACCGTCAGCCAACATGGGGGGGGCATGCAGACTGTTGTTACGGTGGCCGACACCTTGGATACCAGTAAAAGGGAGGGCAGGTGTCTTGCGTACAATATACATCCGAATTACCCGAATATCATTAGATTCACATTAGTGAAGCGGTGCACAAGACGTATCGGCTCGGTCAGCGCTCCTTGAACATGTTGAGCCAGTCCTGGGTTTCCTTCTCGGAAAGTCCCCCATCGCCGCCGGGGCGCTGCCTTGCGAGGCGGCCTGGCACCGATGCGTGATCGCCGTTCAGCCGGCCCGCAAACTGCTCCGATGTCTCTGTGCGCGCACGCGCGCTGACCGCGGCACCGAGCACGCCCCTATCAGAACTGACGACGGTCCAGTTCCTCGCGGCGCGGCCCAACTGCCTGAGCCGCGCACTAATCGCGGCATCGGCCGTGGAGCGTTGACTGATGAAATGCGCGAGGACTTGACCGAATCTTCGGCTGCCGGACTGGCCGGCGGGTGCGCCGTCGAAATACACCTCGATGCCTCGGCGTGACTTGCGACTGTACTCCTGCAATGCGGAGATCAACTCAAGCTCGTCGTCGGCAGACTCAAGGCTCAGACCCGCCTTCGGGATCAGGTTGTGACCGTCGATCAGGTACGGCATTGCCCCATTCTACCTGCAGAGGCACAGCTATTGCGATGCAGGCCGCTTGACGGCCGCGCCGTACTCCTGTACGAATGCCGCGGAGCTTCAGTTGGGAAATGTGACGATATCGAACGCAGGTGGATGCTCAAGATGCTTCTTTACCGCGCACGGTTGGGCGGATTGGATGACGGCCTGGCGGTACTTCTCCGGAAAGCCGGCCGGCAGCTGGATCTCGAGCGAGATTCGGCCGGTCAGCTCGGTCTGAGCATCCCGCGCGACATGCTGGACGATCCTCATGCCATCTGTCGAAAGCCCGCGTTGCCGGCAGAAACCCAGAACGAATATCCCCGCGCACGTGCCGATGGAAGAAAGGAAGACGTCAAACGGCGTCGGCGCTGAGGCGTCAGGCGGCTGATCGGTCTTGACCGTGAATTGGCCGAAATGCACGTCCACTCGGGAACCCCCTGGAAAGTCGATGGTCATGTCTATCACAGCAACTCCTCGCACGAATATGCGTATGCCTGTTAGACAGGGCGAAGCCCTGAAATCGGGCGTGTATAATGTAGCGAACAGAACATGACAGGAGTCCGGCATGGCCGATAGGAAAGATCTGACAATTCCGCCGCAGGGGAACATGTTGCGCGACTTCATGATGCGGGTCAGGCTGATCTGGCGGCTGATGAGAGACGGGCGCGTGAGCGGCTGGCTCAAGTTGATCCCGGTGGCGGGCTTGCTGTATCTGGTCATGCCGATCGACTTCATTGCCGATATCGCCCTTCCCCTGGTCGGCCAAGTGGACGATGCCGCCATATTGTGGCTTACCAACTACGTCTTTCTTGAGCTTATCCCCCCGGAGATCGTAATGCAGCACGTCAAGGCGCTTACCGGGAACGCAGCCCAGGCGGATGCGGATGAGGTCGTCGACGCCGAATCCGTCGAGATCAAAGACACCGACAAGTAACCAGCCCGGCTGCCGATCGTCCGCGTCGACCTGAGGGAGCGATCCGCCTGCGGCAGAACTCTGACTGCCAGATTGGGTGTTGACATGAATACGATCAAGGCGCCGGCCGTTCTGACGGCGGTGTTACTCGCCGCGTGTGCGCCGCAGAGTGGTCCGCCGCCAAGCGGCGTGCCGACCCAGGCCGCGATGGTGGCCTCTCCAGTCTTGCCAAGCCCCATTCCGCCGACCCCCGGGACTGCTGTTACGACGAGCCCGGCCGTCGACGCCGAACGTTTCCCCAGCGCTTCAGACTATGCCTGGGCCTTGGTCGCGGCGGGATTCGAATCGCCGGTGGACATCCAATTTCCGCCGGATGGTTCTGGACGCATGTTCATCGTTGAGCAGCCGGGCCGAATCCGCATCGCCAACACACCCGGACTGGCGAAGGCGCCGTTCCTGGATATCTCCGACCGCGTGAACAGCCGAGGCAATGAGCAGGGTCTGCTCGGTCTGGCATTCCATCCCCGCTACGCAGAGAATGGCCTGTTCTACGTCAACTACACGGATGATGGGAGCCACAACGTGATCGCGCGGTTTCGGGTATCCGCAGATCCCGATCTCGGCGATGCAGCCTCTGAGACCATCCTGGTCAGCGTCGATGACCCATTCCCAAATCATAACGGCGGCGTGCTGTCGTTCGGCCCGGACGGCTACCTGTACACGGGGATGGGAGACGGGGGAAGCGCCAACGATCCGTTCGGAAACGGACAGAACAGCGACTCGCTGCTGGGAAAGATCCTGAGGCTGGACGTGGATGGGGATGAGCCGTACGCCACGCCGGAGGACAATCCATTCGCGGAAGGCGGCGGAAGGCCGGAGGTCTGGGCGTACGGGCTGCGCAATCCGTGGAGGATGTCATTCGATTCCGCAACGGGCGATCTCTACATAGGCGATGTCGGCCAGGGGGTTTGGGAAGAAGTCGATTTCCTTCCAGCGGGGGAGCCGGGTGGCGCCAATTTCGGCTGGAACTATCGCGAGGGCGCGCACGCGTTCGCAGGCGCGCCGCCGGCGGGGGCCGCGCTGATTGACCCCGTGGCGGAGTACAGCCACAACGAGGGTGGGTGCTCGATCACCGGCGGCTATGTCTATCGCGGCAGGATGCCGGAGTGGAGCGGAATATACCTGTACGGCGACTACTGCAGCGGAAAGCTCTGGGGCCTCATGCGCACACCGGACCTGGGCGCCGGGGCGGAGTGGGCGACGCAACTTCTCTATGAGACCGGAGCCAACATCACTACATTCGGTCAGGACACCGGAGGCGAGGTGTATTTTGCCGACCGAAGCGGGGCGATCTACCGGCTGGAAGCCCTCCCCTAGCCACCACGCAAGTAACCCGGTCTGCTTTGTCTGAATCTGGCGGTTTGTCACAATCAAACGTGACGCGTGTCACTGGGATTCCTGTCTGACATCTCGTAGACTGGGGGCGTAAGCAGGAGGTTCGGTGGCGTTTCGTGCTTGGGAGATCAGCAAGATCAAGTTCTGCGAGCACGTGGGGCACGAGATCGCGCTGGAAACCGAGTTGGTTTTTCCGGCCGAGCATCTGCCCGATCAGCCTGCAAGGGTGCTCGCCCGCCGCTGCTCGAACGCCATGGCGTGCAATGGGCTGGAAAAGCCCGGTTGCGTTTGGTGCGCGACCAATCCGGACCACCAACCAATCTAGTTGACTAGGTGGGGCTTCCACGAAGCCCTGCTTGTCAGACTCTCTCTCCTCCCTCTGAGTTGGTCTTGGCTACCCCGCGAGCGATCGCGGGGCAAGCCGTTAAAAGAGGTCAGCGCGGCATGGTCCGCAGGAACGCGGCCACTTCCCGGTCGGCGGGGTGGGCCTTGATCTGACGGGCAGGGCCGACCTGGCGTAGTTTCCCCGCTACGATCACAGCCACCCGATCACCAAGCCTTGCCGCCTCCTTCAGGTTATGGGTCACAAGTACTGCCGTATGCTGATCCGCCGCCAAGAGCTCGGCCAGATCATCTAGAAGCCGCGCCCTGGCGGGCGGGTCCAGAGCCGGGAAAGGCTCATCCAACAATAGCAGCTCAGGCTCCAAGATGAACGCCCGCGCCAGGCTGACTCGCTGCGCCTCGCCGCCGGATAGCTCACGTGCGCGGCGCCTGGCAAGGGATTCGATTCCCAGACGCCGGAGCCACGTGTGCACGTGTTCCCTGACACGGGCCGGCGGGAGGCCCCGAAACTTCAATCCGACGGCGACATTGTCGGCGACGGTCATATCCAAGAGCATCGGTTGCTGGAATACGAGGGAGATCTTACGGCGATATTTCAGCTTATTCCATTCTCGAAGCGGTTGGCCGGAGAACAATATCTCGCCGTCCTGCCGGCCCAACAGTTGCGCAAGCGCAAGCAGGAAAGTGGACTTGCCGGAGCCATTCGGGCCGACCACGGCGAGGACCTCCCCAGTCTGGATGTCCAGGGACTCGACCTGCAGAACCAGCGAGCCGAGGCGGCGAACACGCAGCCCCCGCACCTGCACCAAAGGGCTCATCTGCGAGCACCCCGCTGCTGGATCCAGGTGAGTGCGAGGTTTACGAGGAAAGTGATGCCGAGCAGGAGCGCCGCCAGCTTGATGGCCAGGTCGAACTCCCCTTTCCCCGCTTCCAATACGATCGCGGTCGTGAGGACGCGGGTCTGATGCCGAATGTTGCCGCCGACCATCATCGAGGCGCCGACCTCGGAGATCACCGATCCGAAGGCCGCCATGAGGGCGGCCAGAAGCGGCAGGCGCGCTTCGCGCCAGAGGAGCCAGATCATCTGGAGGCGCGAGGCGCCCAGGCCACGCAATTGCAGCTGCAAGCCTGGATCGAGGGCCTGAAGGGCCGCGGCGGTCAGACCGGTCGCTACCGGCAGGGCGATCACCACCTGCGCGATCACGATGGCTGCCGGCGTGTAGATAAGCTTCAAGTCGCCCAGGGGTCCAGACCGCCAGAGCGCCATGGCCACAACCAGACCCACGACAACCGGCGGTAAACCCATGCCAGTATTCATCAGGCTGAGCAGGAATGAGCGCCCGCGGAATGTGCCAAGTCCGAGCAGGGTGCCAAACGGCAATCCGAGAAGCAGGCTGATAGCGGTTGCCAGCGCCGAGATGCGGATCGACAGCGCAGTGATCTGGAAGATCTCAGGATCCATAGATATCAGATGGAACACTGTGGGGCGCAGGACTTATCACAGGCTTGCGCCGCGGAGCCGGCGAGGGCAGCGCCGGCGTTCAGAGGCCCAGATCTGCATCGGTCTTGTCGGCATCCGGGACGAAAAGCGGCTCGCCGAACTCGTCCACGCCGAATTCGGCGATCAGATCCTGGACGGCAGGTTCGAGCAGCCAGTGCGCAAAGGAAATCGCGCCGAGGTAGTTGGCTTTGGGCCACTTGTCTGCGCTCACAGTCATCACGTGATACACGTTCAAGAGGGCGTTGTCCTTCTCGACCAGGAGATCCAGTTGAAGATTTGTCTTGGTGGCAAGGTATGTGGCCCGGTCGGTGAGCGTGTAGGCAGACTTTTCAGACGCAATGATCAGTGTGGCACCCATGCCCTGGCCTGATTCCATGTACCAGGATGGCCTGGACGTGGCGACATCGAGGCCGGCGCTCCTCCATAGTGCCATTTCCTTGGAATGGGTTCCGGACTTATCACCGCGGGAGACGAAGGGCGCGGCTGATTCGTAGATCTTCGTCAAAGCCACGACCGCATCCGAACCGCCCTTGATCGCCGCCGGGTCTGAGGCCGGTCCCACGAAAACGAAATCATTGTGCATCACAAGGAAACGGTCTGTCCCAAAGCCGCCCTCCATGAAGGCCTTCTCGGAGGCTGGGGCGTGCACCAGCAACACATCGGCGTTGCCCTCCCGCCCCATTTGCAGGGCCTGACCGGTCCCGACCGCGATCACCTTGAGCCGATAGCCCGTCTGCGCGTCGAAGAGCGGAACAAGGACATCCAGGAGGCCGGAGTCCTGCGTGGACGTAGTGGTAGCCAAGATCACATCGAAATCTGGAGGACGAGGCCCTGCAGTCGGAGCGACAGCAGGCATTGCAGGCGCGGGCGAGGCAGGGCTGCAGGCTGCCAGCAGGACGAGGCTGGCCAGCACGATACTCGCGGATCTCAAGGTGCGCGATCTCAACTCGGAGGTCCTCCTATAGCGGGATCTGTTCACCGCTGTGGGCTGTGCTGTAGCCGGTCATGGCCTTCAAGCTCGTCCGAAAGGCTGCTGTCTGGATGTAGTTCAGCAATGGAGCGAGCGTCTTCCCGGCGTCCGGCGATAGCACGAGGTCGTAGCGTTCCTCAAACAGCGGCACGAAGTCCAAGCCGTGCAGATGCGCGGCGGCCTGCAGCCCGAGGGCTACGTCGGCCCTGCCGGCTTTGATCCACCAGGCCGCCTGCGTATGGGTTGAAACCTGCCGCGCGTAGCCCTCGACGGATCGGGAGTCAATGCCTGAGGCGTGGAACTCGCGCTCAAGCCACAAGCGGGTACCCGAGCCCGCGTTTCGATTGACAAACCTGATGCCACGGCGCGTCAAGTCCTGGATGCGGCGGATGGACCTCGGATTTCCAGGCGCCAACATCAGGCCCTGCGTGCGGTAGGCCAGCGTGACCAGCGCCACCTCCCGATCGGCGAAGAAGTGCCGCACATACGGCCGGTTGTACTCGCCCGTTTCATCCAAGAGGTGGATGCCGGTCAGGTTGCAGACGCCCTGCCGGAGGTTTGTCAGCCCATTCAACGAGCCGACGTACAGCGTGAGGAACAGGTGTTTGCCGCCCAGCGCGTCGGCAACTGCCTGCACTGCAGGGTCATGGCTTCCAGAGAAAACGATGATGGGCAGACGCGTCTTCGGCAGCACCAGCTGATCCAGCAGGAGGGCGCCAGCCGCGGCCTGGTAGTATTTCTCCCGGGTCCGGCCCACGACGCGGACCTCGTGCAGTTGCACGAGACTGGCGCGTTCCAGGGCAGCGATATGATGACGAATCCACGCCGGAGACCGCCGCAGAAGGCGACCCAATTGCGTCAACGTGGCTGGCGATGCCATGAGGCGCCGCAGGATCTCGAGGCGCCGCGAGTCAGCCAGCACCTTGATGGCGTCGAAGGAACGCAGGGTCTCAATGTTGGGCATGACTGTTAAGTTTTCCCTAAAGCGTCGGCAAGTATATCACGCAAGAGGAGCAGCAGTTTGACATATTCGCAGGGCCGTGATAGACTGCGCCAACAATTTGGGAGCAGGACTCATCCAGAGAGGCTGAGGGACCGACCCTGTGAAGCCTCGGCAACCGCTCAGCGAGCAGGTGCCAATTTCGGCAGACGCAAGTCTGGGAGATGAGAGATGACAAGTCAACGCCGTCGCCTCTCGTCCCCGAGAGGCGATTTGTTTACCCCGCGTGCCGGGACTTGCCTGCCCCGCTCCGGGGAGTCCCTTTTGCAGGGAGTCTGAGGATGGAGATCGGCGAAAAGCTCTACGTCACGACGCGGCAGGAATTCCGCCGCTGGCTGCAGCGAAATCACGCGGCCAGGACGGAGATCTGGCTCGTCCGGTACAAGAAGGCGACCGGAAAGCCATCCATCGACTACGTCGAGGCTGTGGAGGAGGCGATCTGTTTTGGCTGGATCGATGGCTTTGAGAAATCCATCGACGCGGAGCGGTACGCGACACGTTTCAGCCCCAGGCGGCCGAAGTCCAATTGGACGGCCGGCAACCTTGAGCGGGCGCGCCGCATGATCGAGGCACGCAAGATGATGCCGGCCGGCATGGAGGCGCTGCCGCAAAGGCCCTCCCCGTCGCGACCGAAAGGGACGAGAAAAAAGAAATCGTTGACGGATTCGTACGCGAAAGAGTGAAGAGAAGAATGTCCAGAAGACACACAAACCGCCGATACCTCGACGCCCTGGAGGAGAAGGTGCTTGTCTACGATGGCGCCATGGGCACCAGCCTGCAGGAGCTGAATCTGAGCGCGCAGGACTTCGGCGGAGAACGATACAACGGATGCAATGACTACCTGGTCATCTCCAACCCGGAGGCGGTGGAGAAGGTCCACCGTTCGTTCCTGGATGTGGGCGTGGATGCGATCGAGACCAACACCTTTCGCTCCAATCGCATCACCCTGCGGGAGTACGGCCTGGAGGACCGCGTCATCGAGATCAATAAGGCGGGTGCAGGTCTGGCGCGGCGATTGGCGGATGAGTACACGGAAAAGACCGGGCAGCCGCGGTTTGTGGCGGGCTCGATCGGCCCATCCGGGAAGCTGCCCTCGGCGAACGACCCCGAGCTTTCAAATGTGTCCTTCGATGAACTGGCAGAGGTTTTTCGCGAGCAGGCCAGCGGCTTGATCCAGGGCGGCGTCGACGTGCTGCTCATAGAGACGTCGCAGGATATCCTTGAGGTGCGGGCGGCGATCACGGGCTGCCACATGGCCTTCGAGGAGACACAGGTGTACCTGCCCATCCAGGCGCAGGTGACGTTGGATACAACCGGCCGCATGCTGCTGGGCACCGACATCCACGCAGCCCTGACGATCCTGGAAGGATCGGGCATCGACGTCATCGGACTCAATTGCTCGACGGGACCGGAACACATGCGCGAGCCGATCCGTATCCTGGGTGAGTCCGCCACCCTGCCCGTTTCGTGCATCCCGAACGCGGGGCTGCCGCTCAATGTGGATGGAGAGGCGGTCTATCCATTGGAGCCCAAGCCCTTCGCCGAGGCATTGATCGAGTTCGTCGACAAGCACAACATCTCGGTCGTGGGCGGATGCTGCGGCACAACCCCGGAGCACTTGAAGCTGCTCGTGGACGGGTTGCGGTCCCACGCGCGGCCGGCTCGCCCACAACACAGCGAGCCAAGGCTGGCTTCAGCGATGTCGGCCATCGCCATGCGACAGGATCCCCCGCCGACGCTGCTGGGAGAGCGCTGCAACGCGCAGGGCTCCCGCAAGTTCAAGAAGATGCTTTTGGAGGAGGACTACGACGGCATCCTTGAGCTGGCCCGGGAACAGGTTGCCGGCGGCGCACACGCGCTGGACATCTCGTGCGCGGTCACGGAGCGCCCGGACGAAGTCGACCTGATGCGGAATGTGGTCAAGAAGCTGGAGCTCGGCGTGGACGTGCCGCTGGTGATCGACACCACGGAACTTGATGTCTTGGAGACGGCCCTCAAGACCGCTCCCGGGCGCTGCATGATCAATTCGACCCATCTTGAGTCCGGACGCGCCAAGGCGGACAAGGTTTTCGACCTCGCCAAGGCCCACAACGCCGCTGTGATCGTGCTGACGATCGATGAGGGCGGCATGGCCAAGACCCGCGAGCAGAAACTGGAGGTCGCCAGGCGCATCTACGACATGGCCACGAATGAACACGGGCTGAGACCGCAGGATCTGGTGTTCGACACGTTGACCTTCACACTGGCCACAGGAGATGCGGAGTTTGCGAATTCGGCCATCGAGACCATCGAGGGTCTGCGGCTCATCAAGCAGAACCTCCCAGGGGTGTTGGCTTCGCTGGGCGTCAGCAATCTCTCCTTTGGTCTGGCCCCCCAGGCCCGTCCGGTGTTGAATTCGGTCATGCTGTATCACTGCCTGCAGGCGGGCCTTGACATGGCCATCGTCAACGCGGCCCACGTCAGACCTTACGCCGAGATCGAACCCAACGAACGCGAGCTGGCCGAGGACCTGATCTTCAACCGACGCCCCGACGCGCTGCAGCGCTTCATTGAGTACTTCGACAAGGTCGCGCCGCAGGCCGCGGAGCGGAGCGCGTCCGGGCCGGGCGCCGACCTGACGCCGGAGCAGCGTCTCCACTGGTGCATTCTGCATCGGCACAAGGACGGGATCGAGGCGGACATAGACGGCATTGTGGAGCGCGGGGAGTTCCCGAGCAAGCACGAGGCTGCGGTCCATCTGCTCAACACCGTCCTCCTGCCGGCGATGAAGGAAGTCGGGGACAAGTTCGGCGCGGGCGAGCTTATCCTGCCGTTCGTCCTGCAGTCGGCAGAAGTAATGAAGAAGTCGGTCTCACACCTCGAGAACTACCTTGAGAAGAAGGAAGGCGTGAGCAAGGGGATCGTGGTTCTGGCGACCGTCTACGGCGATGTGCACGACATCGGCAAGAACCTGGTGAAGACCATCCTTTCCAACAATGGCTATGACGTCGTGGACCTGGGCAAGCAGGTGCCCGCCGAGACCATCATCACCAAGGCCATCGAGGTAAGGGCCACGGCGATAGGGCTGTCTGCGCTGCTGGTATCGACCTCCAAGCAGATGCCCTTGATCGTCAACGAACTGCACCGCCGCAAGCTCGATTTTCCGGTGCTGATCGGCGGCGCAGCCATCAACCGGCGCTTCGGACGACGCATCCTTGTCACCGACGACGGCACTCCACACGCACCGGGCGTCTTCTACTGCAAGGATGCCTTCGAAGGCCTTGAGACCATGGATCAGCTCATCGTGCCGCAGAGGCGCGAAGAACTATTGGACAGGATGCACCGGGAAGCCGAACTCGAGGTCATCCATGCATCCAAAGCGCCGGAGCAGCGCAAGCGCCCCGGCACCCGTTCGAAGGTCGAGCCGGAGCCGATCGCGCACCCACTCAAGTGGGGGCAGCGGATCGTCAAGGACATGCCGCTTGAGGCCGTGCTGAAGCATCTCAGCATGAATGAACTGTACCGGCTCTCGTGGGGAGCGAAAAACAGCCACGGGGCGGAGTGGGACAAGTTGCGGGGGGAATTCGATGCACGGCTTGAGCGAATGAGCCGTGAGGCACTGCTAGAGAAGTGGCTGCATCCCCAGGGCGTGTACGGGCTGTTCCCGTGCCAGGCGGACGGCGACGATCTTATCATCTACGATCCTGCCAGCGTGAACTCCGCCTCTCCAGACGAGCTGACCCGATTCCGGTGCCCGCGGCAGCCGCACGACGAGCATCTTTCGCTGGCTGACTATTTCGCCGCGGTGGATTCCGGCCGGCTGGACGTCGCCGCGCTGCAAGTCGTGAGCGTCGGCGCGGAGGCCACGGAGCGCTTCGACGCGTTGCAGGCACGCGCTGACTATTCTGAGGCCTACTTCACGCACGGCTTGGCGGTGCAGACCGCGGAGGCCGCGGCGGATTACCTGCACGCGCATATCCGTCGCGAGATGGGCATCGGCCCGACCCAAGGCAAACGCTACTCCTGGGGATATCCGGCCATCCCGGAGCTGGACGACCACCGCAAGGTTTTTGAGCTCCTGCCCGGCGCGCAAGTGCAGCTTGGACTGAGCCTCTCGCCGGCCTTCCAACTCATCCCCGAGCAGTCGACGGCAGCCATCATCGTGCATCACAAGGCCGCCAAGTACTACAGCGTCGGCGAATCCAGGGTCGAGCAGCTCACGCGGTAGCCGGACGAGCGCGGTGGGCGCTAGCCAGCCAACGCAGCCCAAATGGACAGACTGCCAAGAACAAGACATCTTCCGATGGTTTTGCTGCTCGCGGCAGCCTTGGTGATCGGATTCGTGACGCTGCCCGACTACGGCGAGAGCTGGGACGAGGCTGACATCCGCAGCTACAGCGCATACGCCGTGGACGCGTACGCGTTCCTGCTGCACCCCGGAGATCTGCCGGAGTTCGAGACCAACCTCAACCTGTATGGACCTGGATACTTTGCAGCGGCCGGCGTGCTGGCGCGGCTGATCAGCCAGATCAGCCCCTCATGGTCAACGATCACGGCGTGGCACGCCGTATACTTCTTCACGTTCCTCACCGGTGTCCTCGCGCTCTACCTGCTGGCCCTGCGCTGGATGGGCGAGCTGGCAGCGTTTGGCGCCGCCCTGCTGTTCATCACCCAGCCGTTGCTCTGGGGGCACGCCTTCATCAATCCCAAGGACATCCCCTTCCTGACCTTCTTTCTTGCCACCGTGCTGCTGGGACTCAGGATGGTGGATGGCCTTGGAGGGCCGACCTGGGTGCGTGCCGACCTGTTGCTGGCGGCGGTCCTACTGGGCTTCACAAGCTCGCTGCGCGTGCTTGGGCCGCTCGCCGGATTGATCGTGCTCGTTTACGCAGGCTACAGGAGACGGGCCGCAGCGATACGTCCGGTGAGCATCTACCTGATGCTCGCGGCAATCACGACGTATCTGTGCTGGCCATATCTCTGGGCGGCGCCGGTGAGCCGTTTCATTGAGAGTTTCAATACGATGGCGGAATTCCCGTTCAACAGCGCGATCCTGTTTGCCGGAGCACTATACAAGGCCGGTCAACTTCCCATCACGTACTTCCCGACCATGCTCGGCATTCAGTTGACCGAGACCGCCATCCTCCTTATCGCGGCCGGCCTGGTGGTGTCGATGATCGCGTTCATCAACGGCGAGAAGAGAGGCCCGCTGCTCCTGCCCCTGGCCTGGTTTCTCGTTCCCACGCTGGTCATCCTTGGCTCCGGGAGTCCGTTGTATGACAACGCGCGGCAACTATATTTCCTGCTGCCGCCTCTATTCGTTGCGGCCGGCCTGGCGCTGGAGCACGTCTTTCGGCGCATCCGGCAACCGCTCATCCAAGGCGCCATCCTCCTGGCGGCCGCCCTGCCTGGCATCCTCATCGGCGCCCGGCTTCATCCGTATGAGTACGTCTATTACAATGCCGTGGTTGGTGGGACTGGTGGAGCGTTCCGCCGGTACGAAATGGACTACTGGGGAACCTCATTCGATGAGCTCAGCGAGCGGATGAACGCGGTCGCGGCACGGGGATCAAGGGTGCTCGTATACGGTCCCGAGCAGATCGTGGCCGCGCGCGCCCGGCCTGACCTGCAGGTCTTCATCCCGCGTGAGGACGTCAATTCCGGATACGATTATGTCGTGCTACTGACAAGGTCGAATGCCGACCTGCGCCTGTGCAGGGAGGCAGAGACCATCTACTCGGTTGGCCGGCGCGGCGCGATCTTCTCGGAATTGCGCAGCATCCCGGCCGGCACAAAATGCCAATGACAGGGCGGCTTCGTTCCACGACGATACGCTGGGTGATCCTTGCGGCGACGATCGCGCTGGGGCTGGCGATCACGCCTCACTACGGCGAGTCGTGGGATGAGAGGCAATTCTTCAAGTACGCGGACCGTGCCCTGGAGGCCTACTCCACCTGGCCGCGCACTGGCAGCATTCCGCTAACGGGCAACACATACGACAACTACGGCCCAGCCTACGTGATGCTCACGGCGCTGGGCGCGCGCCTGCTGGGCTTCGTCCTTCCGTGGACGACCTCGGACCTGCGGCACCTCATCTACTTTTCCACGTTCGTCGTGGGTTTGTGGGCATTCCACAGGTTGTGCAGGCGCTGGCTGAGTGGGGCGGCGGCCCTTGGCGCCGCGCTGCTCTTCGCAACCCAGCCGGTCATTTGGGGACATGCCTTCATCAGCCCTAAGGACATTCCCTTTCTTTCTTTCTTCCTGCTGACACTTGTGCTCGGCTTCAACATGGTCGACTCGTTCGCCGGCCTACTGGAACAGGCCAGAGCGACGCCCATCCCGACTCGGGTGCTGGTCCTCACCGGCGCGTGGCTGGCCGTGTCGATCGGGCTGATCCTCGCCACGCCCGTTGTACACGCCCGAATCGATAGCCTGCTTCAGGCAGCGGCGTCGGGGCAGACCAACATCCTCACGGGCATTGCGACGGATGTTCGCACTGCCGATCCTGCGATCTACGTTCAGAAATATTTTGTGCTGTTTCTGCGAGCACGCGCGGCCTTGCTCCTGCTCCTGACAGGCCTCTTGGCATTACTGTGGTGGAAGACGCCAAATGCCCTTGGGGGATTTGCGGCGGTTGCGCCAGCCGCGCTCGCCCTGGGTTTCAGCACGTCGATCCGCGTCCTCGGGCCCTTTGCCGCTTTGATGGTGGCGGCCTATGCCTTCCGGAAACACGGCCGCCGGGCGCTGCCGCTGCTCCTGTTCTATGTCGTGCTGGGGCTGCTCACCATGTATGCCACCTGGCCGTATCTCTGGCCGGATGCGCTGGGGCACCTGGTGGAGAGCGTGCTCGTGATGTCCCAGTACCCGTGGAGGGGCATCGTGTTGTTCAACGGGGCCTTGTACCCGAGCACCGGACTTCCGGCCTCCTACCTGCCCGTGTTGCTGTCCATCCAATTCACGGAAACGGCGTGGCCGCTGATCCTGGCAGGCACGGCCATTGCCATCTTCGAAGTCACTCGGAAACGCCCTGACGCGGCCGACCTGCTGCGCTTGACGCTCGTTTGGGGCGCGCTGCCGCTCATGGGTTTTATCATCACCGGCGCACCCCTGTATGACAATTTCCGCCAGGTGCTCTTCATCCTGCCGCCCTTGTTTTTGCTGGCGGGAGTCGTGTTTCAGAAGATCAAGCGCCTTCCCATGCAGGCCGCGGTGATCGCACTGGCGATCCTGCCAGGAGTCTTCGACGGCGTGCGCTTGCATCCCTACGAATACATCTACTACAACCGGTTCGTGGGCGGCGTGCAGGGTGCATTCCGGAAGTTCGAATTGGACTACTGGGGAACATCCTACCGCGAAGCCGCCGCGTATCTGGCCAAGTCGGCGCCCGCCAATGCCAGCATCTGGGTGGAGGGGCCCACGCATCTGCTGCAGGAATATGCGCGGCCGGACTTGAAGATCTATTCGACATACGAACCAGAACGCGCCGAGCACTACGACTATGTGGTCGCCCTCACGCGGTTCGACCTCGACTTGGAGTCATACCCGGAGGCGCCGGTGGTGCATACCATTGAACGGCAAGGCGCGCTGCTGACGGTCATCAAGAAACCATAGTGGTGAAGTCATGAGTGATCTGCTTGAACGTCTTTCTCACGGTGTGCTGCTGGCTGATGGCGCCATGGGCACCATGCTGCACAGCCGCGGCGTGAGTTTTGAGAAGTGCTTTGACGAACTCAATCTCTCCAATCCGCAGGCCGTGGCCGAGGTCCACCGACAATACACTGCGGCCGGCGCGGACTTGATCCTCAGCAACACGTTCGGGGCAAACCGCTTCAAGCTGGGGAAGCACGGCCTCGAGCGCAGTACGGCGGAGATCAACAAGGCCGGCGTGCAACTGGCAAAGCGCGCTGCAGTCGCCGCATCCAGGGAGGTGTTCGTGGCCGGGGACGTTGGCCCTCTGGGTGTGCGCATCGCGCCCTTCGGACGCGTCCAGCCTGAGCAGGCCCGTGCGGCCTTCGCCGAGCAGATCGATGCCCTGTGCTCTGCCGGCGCGGATCTGATCGTTGTGGAGACCGTGAGCGACCTGTATGAGGTGCGGGAGGCAGCTCGCGCCGCCAAGGAAGTGTGCGCTCTGCCTCTCGTCACGTCCGTGACGTTCACACGCGATGACCGGACCGTGCTCGGCGACGACCCCGCGGCGGTCGCCCAGGCATTGCAGGCAGCGGGCGCGGATGTGATCGGGGTCAATTGCTCGGGTGGTCCGGCGCAGATGCTGCGCATCCTGAAGCAGATGCGGCACGCCGCACCGCAAAGTCGGTTCTGGGTAAAGCCGAACGCCGGCTGGCCCGAACAGGTCGGCGGCCGGATCATGTACCCTGCCGACCCCGAGTACTTCGCGGAGTATGCAGTCTCCTTCCGGGCGGCTGGCGCCTCGATCGTGGGCGGCTGCTGCGGCACGACGCCGCGGCACATCGCGGCCATGCGCCGGGCGCTGGATGCGGCGCCAGCCATCGAGGTGCCCTCGATGCCGGTGCTGGCCGAGGACGAGATCGTGGAGTCGGCGCAGGATCAGCCCACTGAGCTCGCGCAGAAGCTGAGCCGCGGCAAATTCGTCATCTCCGTGGAGATGGATCCGCCACGCGGCCTCTCCACGCACAAGCTGTTGGCGGGCGCCTCGCTGCTGGCCGAGGCCGGGGCCGATGTTATCAATGTGGCCGACAGTCCCATGGCGCGAATGCGCATGTCCGCATGGGCGGTGTGCGACCTGGTGCAGCGGCGCGTCAATGTGGAGAGCACGCTGCACTTCCCCACCCGCGGCCGCAACCTGCTTCGAGTACAGGGGGACCTGCTTGCGGCGCACGCACTCGGCATCCGCAACGTGCTGGTGATCATGGGCGATCCAACTGCCATCGGTGACTATCCGGAGGCGATGGACAACTATGACCTCGTGCCGTCCGGCCTCATCCGGCTGATCAAGGAGGGATTCAATACGGGCGTGGATCACGCCGGCGCGAGCATCGGTCAGCCGACGAACTTCTTCGTGGGTGCCGCGCTGAATCTTTCCGCGCCCGAGCCTGAGCAGGAGCTGCGCAACCTGAACCGCAAAGTGCGCGCCGGTGCGGACTTCTTCCTGACGCAGCCGATATACCGCCCAGCCGACGGCCGCGGACTGCTGGCGCGCTATGAGCAGAAGTATGGCAGACTGGAGAAGCCCGTGCTCGTCGGCATCCTGCCGCTTGTGGGGCTCAGGCACGCTAGTTTCCTGAATCATGAGGTGCCCGGGATCTCCATCCCGGACGAGACGATCAAGCGGCTGGAGGGAGCCGGCGAGGACGCCGCCAAGGAGGGCGTAGCCATCGCGGTAGAATTAATCGAGCAGATCAAGCAATGGGCACAGGGCGTGTATCTCATGCCGCAATTCAGCCGCTTCGATCTGATCGCCGAGATCATCGAGAAGGTCAAGGTACCGGAAAGCGCGGTATGAGGATCCTGTGGCTGCAGCGAGTCGTTCTCGGACTGATGGCTGCTGCAAGCCTTTACGCCAGCGTACAGAATCTGATATCGACCCGGGAATTGGGAAGTCTCGCTGAAGATCCGGTGGCCCGATGGGAAGTTCGCTTCGGACCCCTGAAGGAGCAGCTCCCATTCGCCCGCGGTGTGGTGGGCTACATCTCTGATTCTGACGTCACCGGCGCGGAGTTTGACCCGGCCAACGACGAGGGCGAGTACATCCTCACGCAGTACGCGCTGGCTCCCATCATCATTGTCAGGGGGACGGGGCAGGAGTGGAACGTCGCCAACCTAAGCCAGGAGGCGTTCGCCCGCTGGAGCACTGAAGACGGCGAAGAATTCGATGTCCTTCCCCTCCGCGGAGGGCTTTACTTGCTTCATCGGGTTGAGAACTGAGAATGAGTGCGGTTCTGGTGTTCATGCCGGCCGTCCTGAGCGGCATGCTGCTTGTACAGGTCCTGTGGCCGGATCGAACCTTCTGGAACCTGGCCTTCAAGTCCTTCCTCGGAGTTGGCGTCGGACTGGGGCTGCGTTCACTGCTCTACTTCCTCTACCTGTTGATTCTCCCAGCTCAAAATGCGTTCATCTACCTTGACCTGGCTTTCCTTGGGTGCATGCTCATCATGGCGATCGCCAGGCAGCAACGCCAACGGCCATCGTGGCGGCCGGTGCCCGCGTTTCCGAGCCTCACGGGCACGCAGCGTATCTTCGTCCTCATCAGCGGGATCGTCTTTGTGATCTCGCTCCTGAGCACGGCCAATTACCTGCTGCGCCGACGGCAGGGCGACTGGGATGCATGGATGATGTACAACCGCGCCGCCCGATTCGTGTACTTTGACCAAGCGCACTGGATGGAGTCTTTTTCCCCCCAGATGAGCCCGATCTTCCATGCTGACTACCCGTTGCTCCTGGCTATGAACATCGTCGCCGGCTGGGAGATGCTGGGAAGGGATTCGGCGGCCGTGCCGATGCTCCAAAGCGCGTTCTTCGCCGTCGCCTGCGTCGGGTTGGCGACAAGCGCGCTGGCTGCGGTCAAGTCAGTTGGGCAAGCCGCCCTGGGGCTGACCCTCCTCTGGGGCATACCGGTCTTCGTTAATGAAGGTGCCCGCCAGATGGCTGACGTCCCAATGGCTTTCTTTGTCCTGGCGACCGGCACGCTGCTGTACCTGTTCGTCCTTCACCGCGGCGCGGGACTGCTGCCACTGGCAGGGTTGACCACGGGGCTGGCGGCGTGGACCAAGAACGAGGGCAGCGTGCTGGTCGTCGGCGCTTTCGCTGCGGTGGTCGTGCTCGGCTTCGCGCTGCAGGACCAGTGGCGCACGATGATCCGCTTCGCCGCGGGGCTCGCGGTGCCGCTTGCCGTCGTATTGTTATTCAAGCTATTCCTTGCCCCCTCGGGAGACATCGTCAGCGCGGCTGCCGGCGGATCCCTGAGTCAGATGGGCGACGGCTCTCGTCACACGTTGATCCTGCAGTACCTGTGGAGCGAGATCAGGGGTTTTGGGAGCTGGAGAATTCCGATGCTGGGCATCGGCATTCTACCGGTCCTGGCGCTCTACGCCGTGATCTTCCGGTCGCCGGTCAGGCCGGAACTCCGGCTAGCCTACAGGGCAGGTATCACCATGCTCGTGATCCAGTTGCTGGGGTATTATGCAGCCTACCTGGTCTCACCCTATGATCTTGCGTGGCACCTCTCCTATTCATCCGGCCGCGTCGTGCTGCAGCTTTTTCCGCTGCTGCTCTTTCTGACCCTTTGCGCGAGCCTGGAGGCGGAATATATTCTCGCCCCAGGCCGGCTCCCGGCCACGGAGTGAATCATGCTGTTGACGATTGATGTAGGCAACACGAACCTGACGCTGGGGCTGTACGAAGGCGAGAAGCTGGGGCCGCACTGGCGTCTCGCCACGGACCACGCCCGCATGCCGGATGAATACGGCCTGCAACTCCTGGGATTGCTTGAACATGCAAGGCGCACGGCGGACGCCCTGACCGGCGTCTGCCTGGCTTCTGTCGTTCCGCAGCTCACGCAGCGCGTGGTTCAAGCCTGCCGGGAATACCTGCGGCAGGAGCCGCTGATCGTGGATGCGGGCGTAAAGACCGGCATCCGAATCCGCTACGAGGACCCGAAGGCCGTTGGCGCGGACCGCGTTGCCGACGCGGTGGCGACTCTGCGTCTGTATGGCGGCCCGGCATGCATCATCGATTTCGGAACGGCGACCACCTTCAACGCCGTAACGAAAGAGGGAGAATACCTTGGCGGCGCCATCACTGCCGGGATAAGCCTCGCCGCGGACGCGCTTTCCACGCACGCGGCCAAACTGCAACGCATCGACCTGCAGCGGCCGCCTTCCGTGATCGGCCGGAACACGGTGCACGCCATGCAATCCGGCTTGCTGTTCGGCTATGTGAGCATGGCGGAGGGCATGGTGAAGCGTTTCCGGGCAGAGCTGGGTGACGACATGAAGGTGATCGCCACCGGCGGCCAGGCAGAGATCGTGGCCAACGAGACCAAGGTGATCGATATCCTCGCGCCGTGGCTCACGTTGGACGGCTTGCGCATCATCTGGGAGCTCAATCGCTAGCGGATTGCCCAGGCAGCGGCCCATGCGGGGGACTTCGGAGACCATCAGCCCTCCCGGGTACAATCCAGCGTTTGCAGAAGCCTGTCCGCAAAGGAAAGAATGAGCCTTCGTACCTCCTGGTTGATGACGGCGCTGGTCCTCTCCGGATGCAGTGGAATGAGCTTCGTGGTTTCCACGCCGTCGAACACCCCGGTGCCGGTGACTGCGACCGCGACGCTGACTGCGACTATCACATCCGCGCCAGAACCGTCGCTCACCCCCACACCCACATGGGTGGTGCAGGGTCCCGATCACATCCAGGTGCCGATCTTCATGTACCACCACATCGCGGTCTCAGCCACGGGCAGCCCCTACTATGTCGCACCGGACGATTTTAAGGCGCATCTTGAGCTGCTGCAGGGCTGGGGCTACAAGACCATCACCATCTCCATGCTGGTAGAGGCTATCACGCGGGGCGCCTCGTTGCCGCCTCGGCCCATCATCATCACATTCGATGATGCCAATGCGGACAACTACACCAATGCGTTCCCGATCATGGAGAAGTACGGCTTTACCGGCGTCCTGTACGTTCCCTATTCCTACATCGGCGTCCCAAACTATCTGACCGTCGACCAAATCCACGAGATGGCTGCGGCAGGCTGGGAGGTGGGAAGCCACACTATCAGCCACCCGACCAACTTCCTCGCACTCCAGCCGGCCGCGATGCGGACCGAGATCGTCGGCTCGCGCCAGAAGTTGACGGACTTGCTGGGGCTGCCGATCCTTACATTCGCCTATCCCTTCGGCCAAAACAGTAATGCGGCGGTCGATTACGTGCACTTCGCCGGCTACATTGCAGGCATGGGCGCAACCGGGTTCACCGCGGACCAGGGCAGAAGCAACCTGTTCGTCCTGCAGCGGGTCGAGATCCGCGCCGCGGAGGATGCCAGGACCATCACGCGCTTTCTGCCGTGGCACGGCGATCCATCCTTCCTACCGCCCTTCACTCCAACGCCAACCACGCGACCGACGCGCACTCCGATTCCCACCTACACGCAATATCCCACCAAGACGCCAGCGCCGTCAGCCTCCCCTTGAGGTCGAAACAAAGACGACCCGCGGAAA
>JAZDHO010000206.1:0-8541 GCA_043805815.1 Chloroflexota bacterium | reverse complement strand
AACGCCGCGCTCCAAGGACGCGTGAAGGCATTGTTCATAATGGGTGAGAACCCGCTGCTATCAGACCCGAACTTGAATCACGTGGCCGAGGCCTTCGAGGCTCTTGAATTCCTTGCGGTGCAGGATATTTTCCTCAACGAGACCGCCCGCGAGGCGGACGTTGTGCTTCCGGGCGTCAGTTTTGCTGAGAAGGAAGGCACCTACACAAACACCGAACGAAGGGTGCAGCGTATCCGCCCCGCGATACCCGAGCGCGGTGCGGCACGGCGCGATCTGGACATCATTTGCGAGTTGGGAAGGCGGTTGAGCGGCGCCGATGGTGGCGCCGCTTCGGACGGCCCGATCCGACCGATCACGGATTGGAACTACGCGGGCGCCGCGGCAGTTTGGGATGAGATCGCCGAACTGACTCCGTCGCTCGCGGGGATCTCGTACGCCCGCTTGGAGGGGGACGGTCTCCAATGGCCATGCCCGACGCCCGATCATCCCGGCACCCCCATTCTGCACGCCGAGAGGTTCACGCGAGGTCTGGGGAGATTCTCGGCCATCGGCTTCCGGGAGCCGGTGGAGAACCCTGACCAGGACTACCCGTTCGTACTAAATACCGGTCGAATTCTCCAGCATTGGCACGGCGGCACCCTGAGCCGCCGATCCGTCGGACTGAATGCCGTAGTGCCCGAAGGCGAGATTGAGCTCAATGCGGAAGATGCCGCAGATCTGAAGATCGCCGCAGGGGATCTTGTGCGAGTCACATCGCGTCGCGGCACTGTGACGGGGGCGGTCCGTCTCAGTGACCGGCTGCCGCGCGGCATGGTCTTCATGAACTTCCATTTCGCGGAGATCCCCGCCAACGCCCTCACCGGCGATGCCGTGGATCCTGTGGCGAAGATACCCGAATACAAGGTAAGTGCGGTCCGCGTCGAGCGAGTATAATGATTCGGTAGGCCGGCGCTGTCGCGAGTGGCGGTCCGCCCGCAGCCCTAGTGACCAGCAGTCCTAGACGCTAGGACGATCGCTCCCATGAGCACAATCACACAGAATAAGTCCCGCCCGATCCTCGCGGATCGGATTGTTAGTACCACCTGTCCCTACTGCGGGGTGGGCTGCACGCTTGAGTTGCATGTAAGGGACGATTTCATCTACAAGGTCACATCGCCATTTCATTCACCAGTCAATCACGGCAACCTGTGCGTCAAAGGGCGCTTCGGCTACGACTACATCTACCATCCCAAGCGCGTGCTCACACCGCTGATTCGCAAGGGAAAACAGGAGCCAGGCAAGCGGACCCAGGCGTTTGAACTGTCTGAGTGGCGCGAGGTATCCTGGGATGAGGCTCTGGACCATGTGGCGGACCGCCTCGTGGCGATCTTCACCCGGGATGGCTCCGATGGTATGGCCGTCTACTGCTGCGCCAAAGCGACGAATGAGGACAACTACCTCCTGCAGAAGATGTATCGGACGCTCTTTCGCACCAACAACATCGATCACTGCACGCGGCTTTGCCATGCGGGCAGCGTGGTCGCTCTGCAGCAGGCACTGGGCTCATCGGCGATGAGCAACACGGCCTCCCAGGTACTTCAGAATGACGTCTTTATCGTCGCCGGCTCGAACACGACCGAGAACCATCCGATCATCGCCCTGCAAATGAAGGAGGCGGTGGAGAAACGCGGCGCCAAGATGATCGTCATCGATCCTCGCCGCATTGAATTGGTCGATTCTGCCGCGTTGTGGCTTTCACTAAAGCCTGGAACGAACGTCCCCGTATTGACGGCAATGGCCCAGGTGATCGTGGAAGAGGATCTGGTGAACCATGACTTCATCAACGATCGCACCGAGGGCTACACGGAATTCCTGGCATCTCTGGAGAAGTTCACACCGGAATTCGCGGAGCACGTATCAGGTGTGCCGGCAGAGGACATCCGCCAGGCTGGAAGGCTCTATGCCGGGGCCAAGAATGCGGCCATCTATTGGGGCATGGGCATTTCGCAGCTATCTCATGGGACGGCCAGCGCCCTGGCGCTCATTCATCTTGCCTTCCTGACAGGGCATGTGGGCCGTGACGGCACAGGCCTCAATCCGCTGCGCGGCCAGAACAACGTGCAGGGCGCAAGCGACATGGGGGCGATGCCATTCCACTACCCGGGATACATGCGTGTTGACAGTGACGACAACGCCGCGAAGTGGGAAAAGGCCTGGAGAATCGAGGCGGGTGGCCTCCCGCGCAAACTGGGTCTCACGACCACGGAGATCCTGAGCCACGCGCACGAAGGCGGAATTCGATCGCTCTACATCATGGGCGAGAATCCGATGATGTCTGAGCCGAACTTGAATGTCACCCGAAAGCACATGGAACAACTTGAATTCCTCGTTGCCCAGGACCTCTTCATCAATGAGTCCGCGGCCTTTGCAGATGTCTTCCTGCCGGCCACCCCTTTTGCAGAGAAGGATGGGACCTTCACGAACACGGACCGCCGCGTGCAGCGTGTGCGGGCAGCACAACCCCCGCGCGGGCAGGCCCGGCCGGATTGGCAGATCATCTGTGATCTGGCCCGACGCGTGGAAGCCCGCCTCGGCCGTACCGCCTCAGCAGGCTGGGACTATGGTGGTCCCGCTGACGTCTTCGCCGAGATGGCCAGCGTCGTGCCCGATTTCGCGGGCGTGACCTACGATCGCATCGATAAGGTCGGCCTGCAGTATCCCGTGTGGGACCTAGGGCATCCGGGCACGCCAACGCTCTTCACGGAGGCATTTCCGCGGGGAAGGGGGAAGTTCACGCCGCTGGATTTCATCCCGGTGATGGAAGAGGCCGATGACGAGTATCCGTTCATCCTTACCACCGGCCGCGTGCTCGAGCACTGGCACGGCGGATCCATGACGCGCAACTCCGCGCTGGATCTGGCCTATCCGGAGGCGCGCGTCGAGATTAGTCCTGCCGACGCCGAGATGCACGGCATACTCGACGGCATGGCGGTGCGGGTGACTTCGCGCCGGGGGACAGTTGTGCTGCGGGCATCGGTCACCGGGAAGACAACCGTCGGCGTCGTATTCATCCCCATGCATTTTGCCGAGGCGGCTGCCAACCTGCTGACGAACGACGCCCTCGATCCACAGGCCATGATCCCCGAGTACAAGGCCTGCGCCGTGCAGGTATTTCCGGCGCGTGACGACGAGCTTGCGCACCCGGAGGCGGTACTGAACCGCGGTCGATACTGAGCACGGCAACCGCGAAGGACATCCTGGGCCGTATTGCCCAGGATGTCCGCTTCGTTTCACTTGTCCTGGATTTCTGAGCCTTACTTCGGCCTGAAAACCCAACCAAGATCAACGCCCACGGTCCCCGATGCGAGGGCACGTTCGTCTATCGGGAGCAGGTCGGCGGCTGCCTGTTTCGAGATCAGGCTGATCGGCTTGCGCCGATACAGCGCCTTGTACAGTTCGGTCGCCCCGGACTCGATCCAGGCGTATTCGAGATGATCGTACCTGGAAATATCCAGGGGACGCGTGTATCCCCGCAGTGTCTTGATCCCATCGATGCTGAAATACACTTCGAAGTAGCTCATCACCAGTTCCCGCAGCGATCGGAAGACGGGTTCGCGATACCTCAGCCAGGCATAGTTGGACTTCGCCACCGCGCCCCAGGCCCCGTGCCGCCGGAAGATCGCCAGCACGTGGTCGTCGTCCAGCTTCTGGCCCTTGCGGTCGTGTGCAGGCACCAGATCTATCAACAAGCCGGGGTAGCCGATCCGCCGCAGGGCCAGCGCCGCGAACAGGCCGCCGTCCAGACAGTGGCACTGGGCGTCTTTCATCACATCGAGAGGGCAGCGGTCACGCTCCTCACCAACGTACGGCACGCTGTCAAGATACCGCTGTATGTCGGCCGGGGTCCTGAACGCCCGAAACGTTGCGCGCAGGTGCGCTGGCAAGCAGCCCTCGAACTGGTTGAGTGTTCCCATAAGATCTCCATCTCGTGCACCCGATGCCTGCGCAGGGGCCCGGCTCCCCTCTTGCTGATGTCGCCACCTTCCGGCAGCTGTCCTTCGGGGCAAGATTGCCGTCCAAGGTGCGGCGAGAATCGGGTTTCGGAGAGCGACCCGCAAGTCAGACCGTCGATCGCCTTGCCCGTGGCCTCAGCAATCACGCCGAACGGAAGGGATTTGCGTCTCGCGGCCCGGCCGACTAAGCGTACGCCAGGCTGTCACGAACGCTGATGCGCGTTGCGCTGTTGGCCGGCATGATGGAGGCCACGGCCGAGATCACAAGGATGAACAGCAGCCACATCCCGACCGCGCCCCAGTTGTACTGATAATCCAGTGTCGCACCGAACATCGCCACCCCCAACGCCCGCGCCAGCATGGGCGTGGTCACCAAGGAGATAGGCACGGCGATCAGCCAGCTTAGCAGCCCCTGGAGCATGCCCTCCATGATGAAGATGCCCAGTATGGTACGCGAGCGCGCGCCCACCGCGCGCAGGACGCCGATCTCCTTGGTGCGTTCGATCACGCCGATGGAGAGCGCGCCCATCAAGGCAATGCCTCCAACGAGGGCGACGATGACGGACAGGGCCAGCATCATCGTGATCACCATCCCGAATTGGAAGTCATTCGTTGCACGCTGTTCGGGAATCGTCTGGCTTTGGGCCACCTTCAGACCACGATCGTCCAGCAGGTTCTTGAACTGCGTGGTCACGGCATTGGTCGAGGCGGTATCGTGAAGTGTCGTGCGCAGGTACATCAGGCTTCCCTGGTTGTACCTCTTGGTAACCTTTTGAAGTGCTTCCAGCGGGGCATAGATCGTGTCTGAGCTGAATCCTCCGGCGAAGATCGGATCATACAGCCCGATGACCTGCCAGTCGTCTGTGCCCAGATCGCCGAGGTCGAGTGTGACAATATCTCCAACCCGGATGTGATTGTCCTCGGCCACCTCGCGTTTCAAGACGACCACACGTCCATCGCCGGGCACGATCCATCGTCCTGCCACGATCAGCGGCGTATAGAAATCGCTGTCCGCGGGCAGGCCCTCGATGCTGGTGCCAATGCCAGCCTCCTTGATCAGCTGACCCTCGACGAAAAGACTTGCTGATTGCGACAGATGCAGCTCGAGGCTCTCGATGCCGCTGACCGCGCTCGCCAGCGTCGTCACGTGCTCCAGCCGTTCGTTCTGTGTGAATACGATCACGGAGTCGTAACGACTGCGCGCGTAGATGTTGTCCATGGTAAGCGCGATGGACGAGTTGAGGCCCATCACCATCAGGAACGCGCTGCCGGCCGTGATCAGCACGAGCTCCGTCATCAACAGCCGTCCCTTGCGACGGAACATGTTCCCCAGCGCCGTGGCATAGTAGGAAGGCAGCCAGCGTTCGCCGAAACGATCCACTGCCCGGTCGATCCTGCTTGAGCCAAATGTTCCTCCCAGGCCGTAACTGGCGATCGCCTGCCGAACGGTGATGGCAGCCGCCCGCGTGATGGGCAGCACGCCCGCCAACAACGGTGTCACGAGCGCAGCCACGACCTGGAGCCCAATCGCCTTGGTGGAGAACTGGAACGGCGTGAAGTCGATATTGAACAGATCCAGGAAGTAGCGCGCCACCCCGTAGGCGACGATTGCCCCGAGAGGCAGCGCCAGGATCAATGCCAGCAGGCCGAACACGAATGTGCTGACGAGGAACACCCCCGCTATCGTATTGTTGCGCGCCCCGATGGCCTTGAGTATCCCGATCTGGTTCGTCTGTTGCGTGATCTGGTTCGAAAGCGTGTTGTAGACCAGCACCGCTCCCATCAGGACCGCGATCACGGCCAGGATTTCCTGGACCAGGGTGAAGCCGTCCATGAATCCTCTTCCCCAGTGCCTGTCTGGATCCTGATAGACGAACGTGGAAACGCCGATGTTCTGTTTGGAGAGCTTGTCCTTGATGGATGTGGCAACGTCCTTTGCGAAGTCGGGACTGTACGGCGTAACCCGTACGTAGAAACTACCGTATGTACCATTGGGGACGTCGAAGCGCTCGAGGCCCTCCCCGCTCATGAAGAACATCGACAGGTCGAAAAACTGCGGCGGCGGCACGAATGGATGCCGGATCAAGGTTGAGATCGCCGCCGTCCGCTCCCGATTGCCGATCTTGAAGATGATCGTGTCGCCGACACCCAGCTTGTTGTATTGGGCCGCCATCCGTTCCACGCCCAGCGCGTCCTTGTCGGAAGGCCATTCCCCCTGCCGAAGCTGCACCAGCTCGAACTTCTGATTATCGAAATCGCCACGCATGTGGATCGCGCCCTGCCGCCACTCGTCCTCAGGGCGGATCTTGTACCGGACGCTGATCTCATTGAACGGCTCTACATCCTCGACCCCCGGCAAATCGCGAAGGCGTTCGATGATTTCCGGCTCCACCTGCTCCGTCAGATACACGCTGAAGTGCGGAGGAACCACTGAGCGGTGAGAGCGGTCCATTTCGCTGCTCATCATGTCGCTCATGCCGAAGATGGCACCCATCGCGAAAACCCCAACGGCGATGCTCAACACGGTCAGCAGCGTCCGTGTCTTGTTGTGCCAGAGATCGAACCAGATCTTGTGCCAGATTACGCCCATCTCAGGTTCCTGCCTGGCGTCCCCGAATGTTCTCCTGCTCATGCGCCTGCGCGGCCTTTTGCAGCGCCTCGCGGGTCACTTCGGACTTGCCCAACAGTTCGCCGAGCTCGGCGTACGTGAGTTCCAGCACCTCCACAGGGCAGCTCTCGCATGCACGAATCGAGGCGCGGTTGCGATGGTCGTGGAAGAATTCAATTTCCCCGAAGAACTTGCCCGGGCCCAGCTCCACGGCGACAACGTCTGACTGATTGTGTCTTGGCAATATGACCTCAACAGTCCCCTTGGACACAATGTAGAAGGCATCGGCGTTCGTGCCCTCGGTGAGTATCATGGCTCCAGCCTCATACCTGCGCGGCTCTGCCATGTGGCTCGCGGCCAGGAGTTGATCAAACGTGAGCGTGGGCAGAGCCCTGGCCAGGTATTCGTTGACGATCTCCCCATCGGCGATCAACGCGGTGCGATTCGATCGCTTCGCCAGGCTGCTATCGTGCGTGACGATGATCACGGTCTTACCCTGTCCCACGAGTTCATTGAACAGCGCGAAGACGGTCTCGGCCGTCTTCGAGTCCAGGTTGCCCGTCGGTTCATCGGCAACGAGCAAGGGGGGGTCGTTGGCGAGGGCGCGCGCCAGGGCTGCGCGCTGCTGTTGCCCGCCGGAAATCATGCTCGGCAGCTTGTGCTGGTGCTCGGCCAGGCCGACGATGTCGAGCAAGTGCTCTGCACGTTTCCGCCGTTCGCGAGGAGCATACTTGTTGCCCAGATCCATCGGCAGGATGACATTCTGAAGCAGAGTCAGGGCGGGCAGCAACTGGAAGAACTGAAATAGGATTCCCAGGCTCCCGCCACGCCAGATGGCCATCTGATTCTCGCTCATCTCGTGAACGGCCGTGCCGTTGACCCAAACCTCCCCGGTGGTCGGCCGATCTATGCCTGTGATCATGTTTAGCAGGGTGCTCTTACCGCTGCCTGATTTCCCGATGATGCTGACGAATTCACCTGCAAAGATCTGCAGATCGATACCCTTGAGCGCGTGGTAGTCGCCCGCAGCAGTCGTGTAGTACTTCTGTACCGACCGCAGGTCCACCATCAGCGGACTGCGGCCATCGGGTTCGGTAGCACTCTTGGTCAACATCACGCCTCTCGATCCCCGGACAACGGCCCTCGCACGCCGCCGTCTCAGACTAAGGTCGGTCCAGCCGGCATGGAGCGGACTACTCGTCGAAGGTCACTTGCGCGGTCATTCCCCAACGCATGCGCGGGTGGCTTTCGGCCAGGAGGATGCTGACGGGGTAGACGATATCGCCTTGCCGATCCGAATAACTCAAGTCCACGGAGCGCACGCCTCCGCTGAAAGTGGCGTCCGGCAAGGAATCCAGTGAGACCGTCACAGGCAGGCCCTCTCGGATGCTCATTACGTCTATCTCGGTAAGATCCGTGGTCTCGACGACCCACCCGGAAAGGTCCGCGACGGTTACGACAGCAAGCCCCGCGGTGACCGCCTCCCCAACCTTGAGGTCTATGCTTGTGATGGTGCCGTCGAACGGTGCCCGGATCTCTGCCGTGGCCAGGGCAGCCCGCGTTCCTGCGCCGGCATCGGACAGGGCTACGTCCTGCAGATTGTCGTAGCGCCGCCGGGCGTCCATCAGCCGGGCCTTCGCGGTGGCGAGAGCAGAGTCGCGCTGGAGCCACATGACGGCCCTGGTGTAGTTCATCAATGCAACATCAACCTGCTTCTTGTAGACCATGGCCATGTCGTCGTATTCCCTGGTGTCAAGTAGCACGCGCCGCGGCAGGCTTGGGTAAACCAGAGTCGGGAGTGCGCTGCTGGGTTTGAGGGATTTCCGGCTCGTGCCTTTGTAGGGTGCAAACGCCTCGCGCGCCGTGTCCAACTCTGCCAGCCACGTGCGGGCCGCCTCTTCGGCGGTCAGGCCCACGAAGATGCGCGGTAGCGGATACGCA
>JAZDHO010000205.1:0-6151 GCA_043805815.1 Chloroflexota bacterium | reverse complement strand
TGGATAGCGCCAGCAGCTTGTTCGCGTCTCTGCCGCAGCCCCCGGGCTGACAATCCAGCAGCGTCTTGCCACCCGCCTCGCGGTACTCGACCAACTCCCGCTGAATGGCATCGAATTGATCCAGAACGGGACCACTTGGATTGGCCCCCGGAACAGGGCTGATCCACACGTGATTGTGCGCGTCTGTTATGCCCAAGGTCTCATATGCCGCCGGCCCCTGAACCGTCATGACCGGACGCGCGGCTGCGTGCTCAGTGAAATCCGTCATCGAGCTCATGGCTGCAGCACGACTTTCAGTGACTTCCTGTCTTCCGCCGCGGCAAATGCCGCTACCGCCTCTCTTAATGGAAATCGCTGGCTGATCAATTGTGAAAGGTCAACGATCCCGGAATTGACGATTTGTACAGCTTGCCAGCAATCCGCAGTACTGCAGGCTGTCGTCCCCGTGACTAACAATTCCTTGTAGTGGATCAGATTCGCGTCAAGGGCGACCGTCGGCCGGTCCTTGGGCAGGCCTCCGAAGAAGTTGATCCGTCCACCGATGGCCGCCAGCTGCACGGCGCTTTGCTGGGCCGCGTGGGCCGGCGCGGCCACGATGATCACGTTTGCGCCGCGGCCGTCCGTCTCCAAGTCCAGCACAGCCTGCAGGTCTTCCGTAGCAGGATTCACAACCTTATCAGCGCCCATTTTCGCCGCCTGCGTCAGCCGGTCGGGCACGAGTTCGCTGACGATCACGCGACCGGCTCCGCGCGCCTTCGCCAGCTTGGCGTGCATCACGCCGATGGGGCCCGCGCCCATTACCAGGACCACCTCTCCCGGCTGGACGCGCAAGGCATTCTGGCCCCTGACGACACACGCAAAGGGCTCCAGGAGGGCGGCCACTGCTGGATCGACAGACTCATCGATCGGGATCACATTCCCCTGCTGCACGGCCTTTGCGGAAATGCGAACGAACTCGGCGAAGCCGCCATCCGACGTGACACCGATGGCGTCGTAGTTGGCGCACAGGTTGTTGTTGCCGGTGACGCACTGCAGGCGGTGTCCGCAGCCCGTATTGGGGGCGCAGAATACCCGCTGGCCCACGGAGTAGTCCGTGACATCGGAGGGCAGATCGGCGATCGTCCCCACCACTTCATGACCCGGGATGCGGACGGTTCCCGCCGGATACATGCGGTGATTCCCGTGCCATATGCGCAGATCGGTGCCGCAGATGCTGGCGCTCAGCACCTTGACCAGGATCTCACCCTTCCCGGTCTCCGGCACCGGCACTTCCTCCACCCGCAGATCGTTCGGACCGTGATAGACGGCAGCTAGCATGGCTCCTCAGTTCGCCCTTGACCCGTCCGTCAGGATTTCCTTGAGGTACACAGGTCGCTCCTCCAGGAATGACTTGGTCCCGGCCAGAACGCCCGCAACCGCCCAGCGCCCCTCGATGCCGCCCACCCGCGGCGTTGTCTCATTCTGAACGCAGCTGACGAAGTGCTGCAGTTCATTGATATATCCCCATTCGAATCTCTCGGGCCAGGTCCGGTAGATCGGGGTGATCAAACCGTGGTCGCGGTCGGTGCAGACCACCACCGCCTGACCTTGAAGCGAACCGATCTGCATGATGCCTTTCTCGCCCACGACCTCCACCCGCGCGTCGTACCCGTACCCGCAGGGACAGACGCCCGAGATCAGTCCCAGGCCGCCGCTTTCGAACTTCAGGGTGACGAGCGCATTGTCGTAGAAGTTCTCAGTGTCCACGCCGTGCGCTGCACCCTTGAAGTTGGCCACCTCGGTATACACGCGCTCGTAGTTCGAGCCCATCAGCCAGCGCGTGCTGTCCCAGTCGTGGCTGTTGACCTCGGCCAGCATGCCGTTGGACGTTCGCAGATCGCGCGCCCACGGCGGCGGCAATCCGGGCCCATGAGTATTCGATTTGATCATCATGGGCTGGCCGATCTCGCCGGCTTCGATGCGGCTGGCGGCCGCGACGAATTCCGGGTCGAAGCGCCGCATGAAGCCCAGTTGGAGCAGCACGCCTTCCTTCTTCACGACGTCAAGGATGGCGTCGCATTCCTGGAGATTGAGCGCCATGGGCTTCTCGAGAAATATGTGCTTCCGGTGTTCGGCTGCCATGGCCGTCAGTGGCAGATGGGTGGGAGTGGGGGTCGTGATGACCACGACGTCGAAATCCGCCTTTTCGAGGGCGCTTTCCAGCGAGTTGAACTGCCGCTCGATCCCAAATTCGGAAGCCGTCTGCTCGCGCACCGGGTCCACGTTGTCGACGATCGCCACGATGCGCGCCGCGGCGATGTTGCGGACGATGGCGCGTGAATGGTTCTTGCCCACACGACCTGCACCGATCATGCAGATTCGAACTGGTTGTTTCATCAACACCTCTCGAGCTCCACGTCTCTCGGTCTCTCTACCTCATTGGTTCAACCGGCAAAGAAATGATTCAAGGTTCCTTCGAGCCGGATGAATCGTTCAACGAGTGGCGCATAGGCCTGATGGGCGGCCGTGGATGGCCTCATGGCTGCGCCCTCAGGGATGGCGCACCGCTCTGCGTGTGCTGCCAGGTCGCTGATCAGCCCGGCAGCCTTCCCGGCGATCATCGCCGCGCCCCAGGTGCCGAATTCGCTCCCAGCCAGCCTTTGGTACGGGACTGCCAGCACGTCTGCCTTGATCTGGTTCCAGGTTTCGCTGCGGGCGCCGCCGCCAACCACCCGCGCCTCCACCAGTTCCAGTTTGGGTAGCAGCTCGCGCAGGATCTGCAGGTAGAAGGCGTACTCAAAAGCAATGCTCTCCAGGATGGCACGCGCAAAATGCGCCTGGGTGTGAGACCACGAGACGCCTACCCAGGCGCCCCTCATGTCTGGGCTGGCAGGGCATATGCGGCCGCCCAGGTGCGGCGAGAACAACAGCCCCTCAGAGCCCGGCGCCACTCCTTCGGCCAAAGCGATCATCTGCGCGTACACGTCCTCGTGTACCGGCAGCGTCTTTCCCTGGGACGTGTTGAAGAATTGGTCGCGGAACCATCGCAGCGCGAGTCCGCCTCCTGCGATGTAGGCCAGCGGATTCCACAACCCGGGGATCACAGAGCGCATCGTTAGAAGCGCGCGGTGCCTGGTGTCCGCCACAAAGCCGTCGGTGCACCCGGCCAGGACCGCCGCCGTCCCTGCCACATCAAACAGCATTCCTGCCCGTACGATGCCTGCGCCGAGGGCATTGGCAGCCGTATCACCCGCGCCGGCAGCGATAAGGGTGCCGGGGGCCAGCCCAAACTCCGCCGCGGGCTCTTCCAGCACCTGTCCGATGATGTCGCACGGATCGACGATCCTCGGGAGTTTGTCCGTGTCAAGTCCGAAGCGTTCGCAGAGTTCGCTGGACCATGAGCCGTTCCGTGCGTCCGAGAACCCGGAAAAGTGGATGTACGTGTGATCGATGAAGGCCCGGTCCGCCCTCAGGCCCGCAAGCTTGCCTGCAACGTACGCGACGGGCATCACGAACTTGGCGGTGCGGCGATAGGTGTCGGGCTGTTCGTTCTTCCACCACAACATCTTGGGGCCATGATCGCAGGTGGGAGGACAGCCCGTCAGTTGTGTGATGCGATCGCCCGCCTCCTTGTCCATCCATTCTATGTAGGGTTGGCACCGCATGTCGAGCCAGGAATCGAAGTGCCCTACCGGCTCGAAGTTCTCGTCGATCAGGCCGACGCCCGCCATCTGAGAATCGAAAGCGATGGCTGCGATCGACTCCGGCTCGATGGCGCTGCTTTCAATGCACTGCCGGACGGTGCGGGCCGCAGATGCGTAGAAGTCCTCATTACCCTGCTCCACCACGCCGGGCTTGGGGTGGTGCAGTGGAACCTCTACGGCGGCCTGTGAGATCAGCTTCCCATCGATTTCATATAGCGCGGCCTTGGTGCCGCTCGTTCCGAGGTCCACTCCGATCAGATACTTCTGTGGCATGCTCTGCTCCAATATGCGCGGCCTCCGTCAGGCATCCGGGCTGCAAAGCGCCGCATGCCGGTCTCGACCGGCCCTCTCCGCCCGCGCCTTGCCCTAGCCCGACCTTGGCGTTCGTGCATCCGCTTCCCGCGTTCGCAGGAGTTCGACCTCAAACCGGGACCGATCGCCGCGATGCACGGCGTGGTAGTACTCGATCACCTGACCGGTCTCAGAGAAGCTTATGCTGTCCAGCATCAGCAGGGGTGCGCCGCGCTCGATTCCTAGCAGCGCCGCTTCAGTTTCATTCGCCAGCACGGCCTCCAGGTAGCGGCGGCCCTTGGCGATGAATACTCCGCTCTCCAATTCCATGTATTCGTACAGGGACCTGTTGGTCAGGTCCACGGTCGCCAGCCCCGGACAGATTTCCAGGGGAACGTAGCTCGTCACCAACTGGATGGGTTCATCATTGATGGACCGCAGTCGCAGGAGATCGACGACCTTCGTTCCTGGTGCAATGGTGAGAAACCGCGCCACCTTATCCGTTGCGGGTACAACACTCTGATGCAGCACCTTCGTTGCCGGGCGGAGACCGCGCTCGACCATGTCCTGGTAGAAACCCGTCAGTTTTTGCACCAGGCCTTCACTGATCTTCGGAGGTGAGATGAACGTGCCCTTCCCTTTTCTGCGTGAGATCACTCCATCGAGCTCGAGCTCGCGCAGGGCCTGCCGGACCACGGTGCGACTGACGGCATAGAGTTCGCAAAGCTCCTGCTCACCGGGGATCTGGTCACCGGGCACCCATTCCCCGAGCTGCACTTTCTCCCTCAAGATGTCGATCAGCTGAATGTAGTAGGGTAGATGACTTTCGAAATCGATTTTTGCGTCCACGGAGTTCTCTCCCCAAGATCTTGGTACGCCGCTTGTAATCCTGTTATTACAATTCATTATATGCAGAAATGTGTGCATGTCAATAGGGTGGTCCCAAACCGCTGCCGGCGGCCCTCGCTTTCCCCCACAAACTGTGGATCGGCATGCATGTCAGGGCGGAACCAAGAAGCTACGCTGACAAGCTTCGCCGCGCCCTTCGCAGGACGGCAGCAACAGGCTGGGGCAGGCATTTCACAGCATCGGTGGGCCCCAGCAGTCCATGTTGTTAGGTGTAGACAATATTGCCATTGTCCGGCGTCGCCCCGTTTTCACTGCTCGGAATCACTTGCATTTCCGTGGGGACGCTGTATAATAATGTTATCCTGTAATGACAAGTCAAGGCGGCGACCCGACTCCGGCATCGAGGAGCAGCCCCTTTCGAACGAGCGCTGCCTGCGACAGGTAGTGATCCCAGTGATCCACCCACGACGAGAAGAAACCCACTCAACCCACACCAGGAGGTCGGACATGAAGGTCGGAATTGACAGCTACTGCTACCACCGGTTCTTTGGGGAGGTCTATCCAGATCAAAAGAAGCCGGACAAGGACTGGACCATTCAGGACTTCCTGAAACGCTCTAAGGAGTTGAAGGTCGACGGGGTTTCGCTCGAATCCTGCTTCCTTCCCCTGAAGGCGGATGAGGCATGGTTCAAGGACCTGAAGGCCCAGTTGGATGGCTACGGACTTGATCGCGTCTATGCCTGGGGTCATCCCGATGGACTTGAGCGCGGCCAGAACTGGACAGCCTACGAAGAGATGGTTGCGAGCGTGCCCAAGGCGAAAGCCATCGGTGCCGAGGTCATGCGCGTCGTCGGAAGCAGCCTCATGTTCCGGCACGAGCCGCACGGTCCGCAGATCAAGGCGCTGGCTGACATGTTCAAGAAGGCCATCAAGACCGCCGAGGATGCCGGCATCAAGATGGCCGTGGAGAATCACATCGACTTCACCGGTGACGAGATCCTGCAGCTCCTGTCTGAGGTCAACTCCCCGAACTTCGGACTGAATTTTGACACGGGCAATTTCCTGCGCCTGCTGGATGATCCCATCGCGGCAATGGAGAAACTCGCCCCCCACGTCATGGCCACTCACGTTAAGGACTTGATGCCGGACAAAAAAGCCCGGGCGACCGACTGGCACTTCTTTGCCGGGGTCCCTGTGGGCGACGGGCTGATCGACAATCAACGACTCGCCCAATTGCTCCACAAAGCGAATTTCAAGGGCTTCCTCGCCGTCGAGATCGATCACCCGCACTCCGATTGGGCCGGGCGCGAAGACGAGATGGTCGAGCT
>JAZDHO010000204.1:0-9979 GCA_043805815.1 Chloroflexota bacterium | reverse complement strand
TGCTCCGTTCCCATGTACGTTCCGGCATGCGTGTGTATCTTTTGGGAACGCGGGAACGGAACAGGAGGCGCACGAACAACCCTGCCTCTCTATGATGGTCCTTGGAGTGCATACCCATTTTCCATGCGCAGGATCTTTCCTTGTGAAGACAACTGGCGAAGGGCCTCGACGAGACGCTGGTTGCGGACGTGGAGGCGAGAGCGCAATTGTGCAACGGTAAGGGGTTCAGGTGAGGTGGAGAGCAGCTCGATGATACGGGAGCGCAGTTCATCTGGAGGATCGGCGGCCGGGGCTGCAGCCACACTGGTGTCGCCTGAGACGAGCTCGAGATGAGCATGGGCGGCATCCTGCTGGGCCAGTTCGAGTGCGACGGGGCCGAAGGGAGGAGCGGAGCGATGCTCGGCCGTGAGAGTGAGCTGGCCGCGTCGGCGCTGGAGAAGGAGGAATGAGTCCGTCCATGCATAGAAATCGGAAGAACCGCGTAGGCTGTAACCGGCGGTCGCGGGATTTTTGCGGGTATGATGCACTTATGAGTTCAACTCATAAGTGCATCTATGACGAGTAGTGCAATATGTCGCAGTTGCCGTGCGGAAGTGGGGGAGAGCGAGTAGCCGCGAGGATCAGATTGGCCCATCAGTGAAGGCAGATTCGCACACTCGGAAGCGCCGCCGCCGCGACGGATCTCACGCTTCAGCTCTTCATATTGATTGAACAATCTGCCCTGAGGCGACGTATGTACGAGCATGACACGAGACGTTCTCGCGCTCGCATCCAACGCGCTCGAGCGCCAAGTCATCGCGATGTGGCTCGGCGCGGGATATGTGCCCTCCACCGTCGAGAGGAGGATCCGGGATAAGTGGAGGATATACCGTCGTCTCGGCAGGAACGAACGAGACAGTCGGATCGCTCGAAAGCTGACCTGCGAAAGCGTCAGTCGTATCGCTCAGGACGAGGCGCGACGCCGACCAGGGAACAGGAAGCTAAACGCACGGGTCATGAGGGCGTCCCTACGAGCATGGGCGGATGCACTGCGCGCCTTGGGCAAGCCCGTTACCGCCTGGATATCGCAGGCATCCCGCGGTTTGATAGATGAGTACTGGTCGCATACGCGGCGCATCCGCGACCTCGCAGAGAAAACCTTCAAGGAGCACCGCCTCTACGTCACCTGGTTTCTGGAGGACCTCAAAAAGCGTAAGATCGGGCTCCATGCGATTGCCTTGACTGACGTGGACCACTTTGTCTCCACGCTGACCACGCAGCGCAAGCTGGCCCTGACGAGTGCTGCGAATGCCTGCATTTGCGTTCGCCATTTCCTCCGGTTTCTATACAGGACGAGGCGAATTGGCACTGACCTCGCGCCAGCAGTGATCGGCCCAACGCTACGCCAGATGGTAAAGCGGCCTCCAGAGAGGGTCTCCTGGGCGGCGCTCAAGAGGGTCCTTGGAGCCGTCGATCGAACGCGGCCCCTCGGTAAGAGGGACTTCGCCATCTTCGTCACAGCCGCAAGTTATGGATGGGGCGCCGCTGACGTCCTTTCCCTGCGCCTCGATGACATTGATTGGTACCGAAACACGCTCTCGATTGTACGTCCCAAGACCGGCGTTCGGATCGAGGTCCCCCTGCTGCCGCAGGTTGCGCACGCCCTTGCCACGTACGTACAGACCGCTCGCCCCCCTAACACCGGGAAACGCGAGGTCTTCTTGCGGCACTACGCGCCATGGGCCAAGGTGCCCACTACAACCTCTATTGAGTCCAATCTGCAACGATATGCAGAAAAGGCAGGCATCCCGTTTCCACCAAGGTACAGGATGAAGGTCTTTCGCTGCGCCCATATTGCCGAGCAGCTGAACCGCGGGGTTCCGCCAAAAGTGGTAGTAGATGTCGTCGGCCATTCGGATACACGATCAATCTCGAGGTACGCCGGCATCGACATAGAACAACTGAGGCGCTGCGCATTGCCGGTGCCCAAATGACAAACGGGTATAGAAGCCGCCTCGCCAATGAACTCCAAGACTTCTTGGAATTCAAGCGCTCGCTCGGCATTCAATACGACAGCGCCGAGTGGGTGCTACGGAGTTTCGATCGCTTCGTGGCACAGACTTTCAAAGGGCGCAGGCCAATTGACCTCAAGGTGGCCATTGAGGGGTGGCTCGCAACCCTTCACTGCAGGCCGGTGACTATCACCAACAACTTCCTCGTCCTCAGGAAGTTCTGCCTGTTCTTGCGGCGACGAGATCCGAACGGCTTCGTTCCCGATCGCGACCTAGCGCCGCGCGTCTACCAATCCCATCATCTCCCGTACATCTTCTCGCCCGCCGAGATACGGATCTTGCTCGACGAGATCGGCAAGATGCAGCACCCATTTCGCTCGCGGACCTATCGAGCGCTGCTCCTGATCTTGTATTGCACCGGCCTGCGCACGGGCGAGGCGGTACGACTACGGATTCGAGATGTGGACCTGCGAGAGAAGGCCCTCCGTGTCGAAGTCAGCAAGGCCAAGTCGCGATGGGTGCCATTCGAGGAGACCCTGGCCAGGGAGCTCTCCAACTATCTCCGGGAACGGCGTTTGATCAACCCGGCCTCCGAGGACAGCCGGTTTCTCGTACAGCCGAACGGTTCGCCTTGTGGTCGTCCAATCGTGTCGAACAGGATAACGGTTCTCCTACGACAAACAGGCATCAAACCTCGCACAGGTCGCGTTGGGCCGCGACCTTACGATACGAGGCATAGCTTCGCAGTCAATCGGCTCACCGAGTGGTACCGTGAGGGCGTCGACGTGCAGGAGCGTCTCGCGTGGCTGTCCGCATACCTTGGTCACAATGACCTGCTCGGTACGCAGGACTACCTTCAGTTGACGCCGGAGCTGCGCCGCATTGTTAGCACGCGCCACGAGGATTACATCAGTCATTGCTGGGATCGGGAGGCTCGATGAGTATTCGAATGGACATGAGTGTGGGCAGGCGAGATCGACTGCTTCAACAGGTCGAGTCATTTTTCCGCGAGCACCTGCAGCGTACGCGCGGAGCGAGTCGTCACACAGTCTTTTCCTACCGAGACAGTCTACAACTGTTCTTCTGTTACCTCGCTGACGAAAAGGGAGGGGACGTGTCGAAGCTTTGTCTCGATGACATCACGGAGAACAAGGTTCTCGCGTTCCTTGACCACTTGGAATCGGGTCGTGGCAACGGCGTGGCTACCCGGAACAGCCGGCTCACAGCAATCAGGAGCTTCTGCCGATACTTGATTCGGAAGGATACGACGCACGCTGCGGAATACGGGTTGATCGTCTCGATAGCGGGAAAGAAGGGACCCAAGCCGGATATCCCTTACTTAGAACCAGCGGAGGTCAAGCTGCTTCTTGAGCAGGCCAACCAAGACCAGATCTTGGGCCTGCGGGACTACGCACTCATCCAGTTTCTTTACAACACCGGCGTGCGCGTCAGCGAAGCGCTGTCCCTATCAGTTGGTGCCTTGGAACTCAGCGCCCCTCGTCAAGTCCGGGTGCACGGGAAAGGGCGGAAAGACAGGGTGTGTCCGCTGTGGCGCAGCACAACGGCGCTTCTAAAACGCTACATCGCCAGATGGAAGCTCGGGGCGGAGTCACGGCTCTTCTGCAATGGACGCCGTCGCCCGCTCACGACCTCGGGAGTCGCCTACATCCTGGAAAGGCACTTTGAAGCAGCCAAGAAGAAGCACCCGATACTGCGAAAACGGAAGATCACTCCCCACGTGATGCGCCATTCTTGCGCCTGCGCCCTGCTTCAGTCGGGCGTTGACCTGGTGACCGTGCGTGACCTATTGGGCCACGAGAGCGTGCGCACCACCAACCGCTATACGAGAGCGAACATGAAGACGAAGCGGCAGGCCCTCGAGGCGTTTTGGAAGACCGTGGATCTCTCGGAAGGCCAAGGTGCTCCCTGGGCACCGAAGCCGGAGCTACTCGAGATCCTCGCATCGCTTTAGGGCCGGACAATATGCCGAGCTGCTGGCTAGGATTCCGCCGCGGTCTGCCTCACCAAGCCCATGGGGTGGACGCATGGATCGGGCAATGGCCAACCAATCAGCGTGCGCAACTGAGACATATTGCACTACTCGTCATAGATGCACGAGGGCAATGGCGGCGCCGGTTTTGCGTTGCAGAGAGCGAAAGAACCCGAGCAGGGCGGCCATAGGCCCTGAAGCGTTCTCGTCCATCTGATGAAGACGGATCAGAGGATCCAGAACGAGCAGGCGGGGCTGAAAGCGCGCTACGGTCGCTTCGAGCTTTTCCTGATCGTCGGGCCGGTCCAGGCGCAGCGAGTCGGCGGTGATCACCCAGAGAGCCAGCCGGTCGAGTTCGACACGGCGGTGGAGGGCCAACGACTCCAGACGCTCGCGGACCGCTGACGCGGAATCCTCGGCGGCATAGAGCAGGACCGGCCCGGGACTTGGCACCGGGAAGGATCCCAGGCAAGGCGCGCCGGAGGCCACACTAACGGCCATCTCCATTGCCATCCAGGTTTTGTAATGTTTTGGGGGCGCGCCCAAGAAACCGACGGCTTCCGCCGTCCAGAGCCGTTCGATCAGCCAGCGGCAGCCGGGTGAACCCTGTTGTAGCGCCGCGGCCTGAACGACGGGCAGAGTTCCAGGGGATGCCGCGGGGGCAGGCTCTGCTGTTGGCGCCGCAATGAGCAGATCCGTCGCGGTGCCGAGGATCTCCTCCGCGGTCTGGCGCAGGAGCTTCCCGTAGTTGTCCGACAACCATATGCGGAAGCTATCGTTGGGGACATTCAGCCTCAGAGCGGTTTCATCCCAGCCTGCGCAAACGATGGGACGGAACCAGGTATCGAAAGCCTGGGGGCTTGCCTTCGATGCCAGCTTCGACAGGACGGCGGACCATAGGGATGCGGGGTCGGGGCCGGTGTTTACGAGATTGAAGGTTGGCTGGCTCATGGTCAGAAGTTCTCCTGGTCGAAGGAAGCGTCATCGACTTCCTGCAGGTCGACATGCTTCTTGCCCGCCGTGGCGGCGGTCAGGAGCGAGGCGATGGCCAGGTTGTTGATGGGGCGGAGCACGCCGCGGGTCTTCTCGAAGATCCTGGCGGCGGCCTGGGGCCGGAAGATGGTGGCGCGGGCGCCGGCTGCGCGCAGGCGGCGGTCGAGGTAGTCGGCGCTTTCCTGCTCGGTCAGGGGCGAGAGCGAGGCGCGGATGGCCAGGCGCTGATGGAGAGAAGCGAGCTCGGGTTGGGCGAGCGTTTCGCGCAGCGGCGGCTGGCCGGCGAGGATGAGAGCAAAAGGGGGCGTACGGTCAAAGTCGAGGTTGGAGAGCAGCCGCAGTTCGTCCAGGGTGGTGAAAGGCAAGCGATGGCCTTCGTCAAGGATGAGAACCTCGCTGCGCCCGGAGCGGGCAAGTTCATCCAGGATGCCCTGCGCCGTCTGGGAGGCGGAGCGTTTGGGGCGCAAGCCGTAGCGCACGGCGAGCTGGCCGGTCAGCCCGAAGGGGCCGCAGGAGCAAAGTTGAGTGTAGACGATGCGGTTGGCGGTCTTGTCCAGGGAATCGGCCAGGTTGCCGAGCAGCGTGGATTTGCCCAGGCCGGGTTCGGCGGTGAACAGGGCCGGCGTTCTGGTTGACACTGCCAGCGAAAGACGCGCCAGAGCTTCGGTGAAGCTGCGGTGATGCAACAGGCCGGCCTCGCTGACTGCGCGGCCGAAAGGAAGTTGCGAGAGGTTGAAGTGGTTGACGAGACGATCGGCATTTATCATGAGTTCTCCTTGTTTTGGTTGTTAGCCGCAAGCTCGCGCATTGCGGCAAGATGGAAAGTACGCAGGTAATGGGAGTAGACCGAGACATGCAGTCCGCGGCCGCGAAGTTTAAGGCCATGTTCGAGGGCAAGGCGGCAGGTTCGCTCCGAGAAGGGCCCGACGGTTTGGAATGCGAGGGTGAGATCCTCGGCTTCGTAGGGCGACAGGTCTTTGCCAAGCATCTGCGCGCAGAGTATGAGGAAAGCGGCGAGTGAGAAGGCCGGCTCGGGGGTCCAATCCGCCAGAGACAGATGTCTGGCCTGCTGGACGATCCGGCGGTCGTAATCGGCGCGCAGCGCGGCGAGGTAATCGAAACGCGGGGGTGCGGCTGTGGGGCGCTCGGGCACCGGCTGTGGGCGTTCGTTGGGCTTCGCGACGAAGGCGCGCTGAACGCGAGTTCGGTTGAGGTAGACGAGGATGTCTTCCAGGCAGTGGGGGTCGTAATAGACCCGGACCCAACGGCCGCGCAGGAAGTTCTCGACCAGGAACGGGACGCCTCCGACCTCGACGGTGGAGGTCTTGGAGTGGACCTTGCGGGACACGCGCACGCGGAAGGTATCGGCCACCAGCACGGGATCGGCCCAGCGCGGCGTGAAGCCTTCCTGGGCGTATCGGTCCAGCGGCGGCTGGCCGGTGGATCCGTGTTTCTCGCGGTGGTAGCGTTCCTCGAGCCATCCTTCGAAGAACAGATTGAGGCGGTCCAGTTCCACTATGCGCGCCGCGCGGGCCTCGGGTTCGAACTGCTCGGCCACGGTGCGATTGAAGCGTTCGATAACCCCGCGCCCCTCCGATCTGTACGCCTTCGAGTGGCACAGCCGGATGTGGAATTGAGCCAGGGCGAAAGCGAAGGCGTCCGAACGGTAGACGCTGCCGTTGTCGACGTAGACCGTATCGGGAAGGCCGCGCTTGAGCGCGGCTTTCTTGAAGGTGTCTTCCAGGGTGGCCAGCCGTTCATTGGTGTACCACTGGCCGTGCGGGACGAACTTTGAGTAGTGGTCAATGAACGCCGACAGGTGCACCGTGCGAAACTTCCCCGTTTTCGGGTCGAAGAGAATCGGCGCCTCGTGGTAGTCCCCGACCCAGAACTGGTTCGGCCGCTCGAACAGCATCCGGATGTAGCGCTTGTCGCCGAGGCTCCTGAGCCGACGCCGGGAGTGACCGGCGTGTTCGAGATGGCGGTCGAGAGTAGAACGGCGGAGCTGGTCCCTGGAGACGACTTTCTCGCGCTCGAGGATGTCGATGATCGTCGCGGTCGAGCGCGATGGGATTTCCTTGCGTTTCTCGATGGCGGCGGCAAGCAGCTCGGGCGTGATCTCCCGGGGCAGACCCTTGTCGGAACGTTCTCGCGGCAGCAATCCCGTCAGGCCCTGCTTGCGGTAGGCGCTCCACCATGACCATAACGTGCGCTCACTGAAACGGCGCTCGGTGCCGTCGGGCAGAACGATCGATTGTGAGGCAATCTTCGCGATGTAGGCGGAGATCTCCCCGCGCGGCATGCCGGATTCGCCTAAATCCGCCAGCACCTTCTCGCGAAACAGCGCGATCGCCCGCCGGCGGTCCTCGTTGTCCTGGTCAAAGCTCATGAACCCATGTTTTATCCGGTCGGACCGCGCTGTACTACTTCAATGGCCGGGGACCATCCCTGCTGATTCACGAGCGCCTTGCGCCGGAACAGGCGGAACTGCCCGGTCAGATACCAGCGCAGCGGACTCGGGTCTGCCGGAGGAACAACCTGAGCGCGCGCAAGCGCCAGAATCGCCACCAGCACCTGAAGCGCACGCAGCAGGGCCCCCTGTCGCTCGGATGAACGGCCCTTCGGGTGATCCTGGGGAACGGAGGCAGGGATCATCTCGGCCACAGGCACGGAGGGAGCGAGCCGAGCCGCCTCGGCAACAATCAGGCCGGGATCGACAAGCCGCGACAGCCAGCCGATCCATTGCCACAGCATCGTGAGGGAGCATCCGTACCGCTTCGACGTATTCGCATACGTGGCGGCCGGATCCTTCAGGTAGGCCAAGGCAGCCGCTTCAACCAGATCCGGCTCAAACGAACGGTGCGGGTAAAGAAAAGGCGGACGGCAGGTCCAGGAAAACCAACATAGACTGCAGGCAACCCGCTGCAGCCAGATCCCGTCGTCGAAGCGGACGGGAGTCCCGTCGATCAGGGTCGCGCTGAATATCAGTCGCCAGCCGTCATACCAAATGTGGTGGTGCTCGCATTGGAGACAGGTACTCGGGCGCTTGGGCCGGCCCCGACCCGGCCCGATCGATTCCGAATACAACTTGATATCTATCCAAGGAAGCGCGATGCTCGACATGACCCTTGCCTGTCTGTGAGGCGAGGGTCACGGCGCCTTGCGTGTGCCAACGCAGGGCGCCACCCTCTTCTCCCGATTCCCAGCCTACACTGAAATCGGGAACAAGCAATCACTGCTTTTTACTGAAGAAAAGCCCGGTCGGCTACACCCAAGGCGCATAGAATCCGGCTGACTCAATTAGGTAGGAGTCGAATTGCTTCTCAATCCTATTCCACCCAGCGAGTCTTGAAACCCTCTGCTGGTCTATGTCTTCCGATAGGACTTCGAAAAATGGTTTAGCAAAGGACACCCCAATCCGATTGCCTGTAGAAGCTCTTCTGGACAATAACGATCTGCGGATGGTCAAAATCCTGACATTACTAGTAGATCGATTCCAAAATAACATTGCAATACAATAGATTGTGGTTTATGCTGCTGGGTATACCATTTGTGGGAGGACGTCTCACAATGCCATTCACCAGCAGACGTGCCAAATTGTTGCTTACGAATGAGGAAATTCGCTTGATAGAACAGCTCGCCCAGTCGCGCGCCGAGACCGCTGGCCGGGTGGAGCGTGCTAAAATCCTGTTGCGTTATCACAAAGGCGCGACAGTATCGTCGATAGCTGCTGAACTGCAAACCAATCGGCCGAAAGTGGAGCGTTGCATTTCCAAAGCCTTGCAGATAGGCATTCATATGGCCCTGCAAGACTTGCCAGGCAGAGGGCGGCGCCCATCACTTGATGCGGAAGCGCGAGCATGGGTGGTTTCATTGGCATGCCAGAAACCCAAGGACTTGGGCTATGCTCAAGAATTGTGGACCACCCGACTGCTGGCAAAGCATGTCCGTACGCACTGTGTTGATGCCGGCCACCACAGCTTGAAGCAACTCTCGCGAGGGACGGTATCGAAAATCTTGCGCGCCAACCAAGTCCACCCTCATAGGATACAGTATTACCTGGAACGCCGCGATTCAGAATTTGATGCGAAGATGAAGCAAGTGCTGCATGTGTATAAGCAAGTCGAGCTCTGGCACAAGACCGGGCTTCCATCGGAGATGGTAGCAGTCCTCTCCTACGACGAGAAGCCAGGGATACAAGCCATAGAGAATACAGCGCCCGATTTGCCGCCCGTACCCGGAGAGCACGCTTCGATCGGGCGCGATTACGAATACATCCGTCATGGCACACTCTCGCTGTTGGCGGGTATCGATTTGCTTAGCGGGGAGGTTCTAGGCCTCGTGCGCGAGCGGCATCGCAGCGCCGAGTTCATCGAATTCCTCCGCCTGACGGATGTCCACTATCCCCAGCAGGCTCGTATTCGAATCGTGCTCGATAACCATTCTGCCCATATTTCGAAAGAGACGCGTGCCTACCTCGACACGGTGCCAAACCGCTTCGCGTTTACCTTTACGCCCACGCACGGTTCATGGCTGAACTTAATCGAATCTTTCTTCGGTAAAATGGCCAAGACACTCTTGCGCGGGATTCGCGTCAAATCCAAGGACGAACTCAAGACACGAATTGAGATGTACCTACGGGAAGTCAATGAAGACCCGGTGGTGTTTCGCTGGAAATATAAGCTCGATTGCCTTTCCGTTGTGTAGGTTCATTGATATGTTATTTTGGAATCGATCTACTAGGATGGATTGGTGCTCCCGTGCCTGCACGGCTTTTGCCTGCCTGTCTGAGGTTGGGCTGCGGTGCAGGCGCTGGAGATCGACCAGGATCTCCCTGGCGGACTGATAACGGAGCTTGCGGTCCTTTTCGAGCAGCTTCCTTATGATCCGGTCCAGGTCGAGCGGGCAATCGGCATTGAGTCGCACGGCGGAGATCGGGGATTTGTGGAGTATGGCGTCAAAAATCACCGCGGAGGTGACACCGGCGAATGCTTGCTGACCGGTC
>JAZDHO010000203.1:0-7741 GCA_043805815.1 Chloroflexota bacterium | reverse complement strand
CCGCGCTGGTTGCCCATCATTCCAGGCCCCATGCCATAGTTGCCGCGCTGGATGCCCAACCCTCCAGGGCCAGCCCAGCCGCCGCCCCGGCTCATCATGCCCGGGCCGTACGGGTAGTAGCCTTGGTCAACCGCGGAGCCGGGCATCATAATGCGCGAGGCAAGGAGGCCATTGCGCCCGAACATGCTTCCGGCGACGAAGAGGCCGACCCCAACCACAATGACAGCCAGGACGATCAAGATCGTTTTCAGCGTATTGTTCACAGATCGCTTCCTTTCAGTTCTACAGACCACTTGTACGATGTGTTCTGACGTGAGTATAGGACGACCGCTTGAAGCGGACGTGAAGCGATCATGAAGATCTAGTAAAGGGACCGGCCGTGAGGACAGAATGTCAGGCGACCATCCGGATCAGACCGGGAGGAGAACTACTCCGGCCTGGGGCGAGCGCCGGAAAACAAGGCACAATACTGGCCGTATCCCGCCGCCTCAAGATCCCTGGCAGGGATGAATCGCATTGCAGCAGAGTTCATGCAGTAGCGCAGGCCCGTCGGTGCGGGGCCGTCGTGGAACACGTGCCCCAAGTGCGAGTGGGCAAGGCGAGAGCGGACCTCGGTACGAGGGAAAAGCAGCCCGAAGTCGATGCGCGTGACGACGCTCTCCGGCTCGAGCGGCTGAGTGAAGCTCGGCCAGCCGGCGCCGGAGTCATACTTGTCCAATGAACTGAAGAGCGGCTCGCCCGAGACGACGTCCACGCATATGCCGGGGAGCTTGTTGTCCCAGTATTCGTTACGAAAGGGAGGTTCAGTCCCTTCATGTTGCGTGACCTGGTACTGCTCCGGCGTCAGCCGCTTGCGGAGCTCCGCGTCGAAGGGTTTGGTGAAGTTGGACATCTGCCGTGCCTTTCAACTTGTAAGATGTGACCCACACGAAGGGCAGAAAGAACCCCAAGGGAGTGATAAGGGGAGAACTCGATGCAGGGGAGTTGGCTGCTCCACTAACCACTCAGTGAGTTGCTGAGCGTGACAGGGACACCGCGGGAGCCGGCATCCTTCCGTGCGAAGGCGGCCTGCGCCGCGACTGGACGAAACCGCGGGGCCTACTGACGCAATGGACACGCTAATCCGTTTGCTCCCGGAACGCGGTGATAAGCTCGCGGCAGAAGGCAGGAATATCAGCAACGACGCGTCCCCAGACGAGGTTTCCATCCCGGAAGGCGGCTTCATCGGCCCAGATCGCACCGGCGTTGACTAGATCGTCCTTGATGCCCACGGAGCCCGTGGTGCGGCGGCCCTTGACGATGCCCGCAGAGATGGCGACCAGCCCGCCGTGGCAGATGATGCCGATCGGTTTGCCCGCGGCGTGCAGGTTACGGACGAGCTCTGTGACGACCGCATGCCGGCGAAGCTTGTCCGGCGCCCAACCGCCCGGAATGACCAAGCCGGAGAGCTTCTGCGCTTTGAGGGACGCAATCAGCGTATCAGGTGCAATCGACAGGCCATTCTTTCCGTGAAGCGGCTTCAGCTCCAGGGCAGCTGTGAGCACATGCGCCCCCTCCTCCTGCAGCCGCATGAAGGGGACGTAGTATTCCAGGTCCTCCACCCCTTCGGCCACGAGAATCGCATATTCTTTTCCATTGAGCGGCATGGTGTTCACCTCCGAGGAGACGGCCAGCCGACAGACGATCTGGCCGGACCTAGAATCGAGCGGTGCCTGCGAACTCAGGGAAGAATGCGAGCCAAGACGAGATAGAGGCCAGCAGCCATGAGGGCAGAGGCCGGAATCGTGAGCAACCAGGCGACGGCGATCTCCTGCGCCACGCCCCAGCGCACCTTGTTGGCACGCTCAGCAGCACCAGTCCCCATAATGGCGGAGCTGACCACCTGCGTGGTACTGACCGGGCCACCCACAAGCGAGGCAGCCAGGATGACAGAGGCGGATGCCAGCTGGGACGTGAATCCATCGAGCGGGCGAATCTTGAAGATCTTGCCGCCGAGAGTGCGAATCAGGCGCCATCCGCCTATTGCTGTGCCCAGGGCGATCATCGAAGCACACAGGACAATCACCCACACCGGCACGGCAAAGGTGTCCAGAAATCCGCCGGTGACCAGCGCGAGCGTGATGATCCCCATGGTCTTCTGCGAATCGTTCGTACCGTGGCTAAGGGCCAACGCGAGCCCGGTCAACACCTGCCCGCGTTTGAACCATTGGTTGATGCGCGGCGTGGCGTTCCAGCTTAGGGCCATGACGACTCTGAGGGCGACGAAGCCAATGACAAAGCCGACCAAGGGCGAGGCGAAGAGGGCTATGAGGATCTTCTGCAGTCCGGGCAGCTCGATCGCCCGCCACCCGGCACCGATTAGGACCGCGCCCAGGATGCCGCCGATCAGCGCGTGGGAGGAACTGCTCGGGAAACCGAGCCACCAGGTCAGGATGTCCCACACGATGGCGCTGAGCAGGGCGGCCAGAATGACGTTAATGTTGATGGCTGTCGCCTCCACGACCTCATGGCCGATGGTCGTGGCGACCGCAACGCCAAAAACAAAGGGGCCCACGAAATTGGCGACCGCGGTGGTGCCGAGCGCCATACGCGGCGACAGCGCCCGTGAAGAGATCATGGTGGCGACCACATTGCTGGAATCGTGTACGCCGTTCAGGAAGTCGAAGGCAAGGGCCAGCAGGACCGCTGCCAGCAGAATGGGCGTCATTTGGGGTTGCTACGTCTACGTAAGCTTGACGACGATATCGGCGATGACGTTGGCGGCCTCGTCACCCCTGTCGGCGGCATTGCTGAGGTGCCGATAGACCTCACGCAGCTTGAGCATCATGACAACGTGCTCGAGGTCCTCGGCGCCGCTGAACAGGTCGGCCACCGCCTCGCGATACACGTCTTCGACCCGATTCTCGAGCGCCTTGGCGCGCTGGGCATGGTCGTTGGCCACACCCGGGTGATCCTGGAGCCGTTCGACAGCCATGAAGATCTCGTAGGCCGCGTCGCGCAGCAGAGAGGCCATGCGTTGCATGTAGGATGTGGACTTGACCTTGAGGATCTCCATCTCACTGACGGTGCTGTAGCCGTAGTCGATGACATCATCGATCGTGCGGGATAGGGCGAAGATGTCCTCGCGGTCAAACGGCGTGACGAAGGTCTTGTTCAGCTCGTCGATCAAGATGCGGCGGGCCTCGTCGGCGGCCTTCTCCTTGGTGTTCAAGAGAGCGGATGCTTGAGGATCTCCTGTGGCCAGGTAGGTCTTCAGAGCCTCCATGCCCTCAAGGGTGAGTGAGGCCTGTTCGCGGATCAATTTCACGAAGACGTTTTCGCGTTTCCCAAACAAACGACGGAGCATGAACTATCCTCCTACGTGAGGCGGTTGCCTGGACGTTTCCGACAGAAGACTGGCGGAGGCCGAATCAGCTATTCAGAACCAAAACGGCTTCGCGCGAGCAGGATATCTGCGCCTTGGAGCCGAGCTTGGGCAGCTCAAGGAACGGATTGTTGAAGGTGTCCATGTAGAACCGGGTCTGCCCGACGGACACCTGGATACGGACGATGGAGCCGAGGAAGGTGATGTTCTCGACGGTGCAATCCAGGATGTTAGCCTTTTTCTCTTCCGAGGCAAAACTGAAGCGTTCGGGGCGGATGGCGATCCGCACCTTCTGTCCTGACTGCGTTCCGTCCAAGCCCTCGGCAGTCTGCAGGTTCTGGCCTTCCAGGCGGAGTGTCAAAGCCCTCGGATCCAGAACCTCGGCCTCCGTGGTATTTAGCGTTCCGACGAAGTTGGCAACGAAGGCCGTGGATGGGAAGTTGTAGATCTCAAATGGCGTGCCGACCTGCTCGATCCTGCCATCATGCATCACGACAATCCGGTCGGAGATGGAGAGGGCCTCTTCCTGGTCGTGTGTGACGTAGATGGCGGTGATGCCAAGTTTCCGCTGGATGGCGCGGATCTCGGCGCGCAAGGATACGCGGATCTTGGCGTCCAACGCGGAGAGTGGTTCGTCCAAGAGCAGCACTTTCGGACGAATGGCGAGGGCACGGGCCAGTGCCACGCGCTGTTGCTGCCCGCCTGAAAGCTGATAGGGATAACTTGCACCCCGCTGCTCCAAATGGATCAAGGAAAGCATCTCATCGACCCGCGTCTTGACATCGTCCGCGCTCTGCTTGCGGATCTGCAAGCCGAAGCCAATGTTCTGGGCCACGCTCATATTGGGGAAGAGGGCGTAGGATTGAAAGACCATGCCCACATTGCGCTGATTGGGCGCTTTATCCGTGATGACGACGTCATCGATGGAGACCGTGCCGGTCGTGGGTGTCTCGAAGCCGGCGATCATGCGCAAGGTCGTGGTCTTGCCGCAGCCGGACGGTCCCAAGAAGGAGACGAACTCCCCCTTCTCAACATCCAGGTTGAAATCCGCAACCACGTTGGCCCCGCCGTATTGTTTTGAGAGCTTGGAGAGTCTGAGGTGGGACATATTGGTTTTCCTCGGCGCACTAGTGGGCGCCTGCGACCTGGCCCTGACCGCCGGTGATGAGCTGAATCAGGCCCATGGCGACCCAAGTCATAAGGAAGGTAAGAAAGGTCAAGGCGGCGGGCTCATAGGCGCGGTGCTGCCCGACAAGGAAGAGATAGGGTCCGAAGGAATTGATGCCCAGGTAGGAGGCCAGGACGACCTCGCCGATGACGATGGCAAAAGTGAGCAACGCCCCGCTGAGCAGGGCCGTCCGCACATTGGGCAAGATAATCCGGAGCATGATCGTGAACCAATTCGCGCCCAGGCTCTGGGCGGCCTCCGTGAGCGTGCGTACGTCCACGGTGCGCATTCCGGTGTCGACGGAACGATACATGTATGGCAGTCCCAGGATGGTGTAGCCGGCCACCATCAGGACACCGGTGCCCCAGGTGGAGTTGGTGAAGGAACCGATCAACGGAACCGACGTGAAGGGAATGTTGAAGGGTTGGCTGTACACTCGAATCAGTCCAAAAACCAGGATGATGGCGGGGATGACGAACGGCATCAAGGTAATGAATTCCACGACGCGGCGCGCCTGGGGCAGGCGCAGGCGGATCCAGTACGCCGTGGGGACAACCAGGACGATGCTGGTGATGATGGTAAGAACCGCGTACTGCAACGAAAGGCTGAAGGCCGGCCAAAATCCCCCGTAGCTGGTGGCCGCGAAGGCCTGCTCATAGGCTTTGAAGCCAATCACGTCGCGCTCCATACGAAGGGAGAAATCCAGGGTGGCATAGAGGGGAAGAACGAAGTACAGGACACCCAATACGAACCACACCCAACTCCAAAATGGCAACCTCCGGCCGCCGCTCATCGCAACCACCTTTCGGTGCGGCCCTGCATCCAGGAATAGCCTGCAAGCGAGACTGCCATGATGAACACCATACCCATGGCCATTGCGTAGCCCAATCCCGGGTTGTGAAGCACGTCGCCGCGAATCTGCGCGCCGATCTGGATGGTGATGATGGGCAGGGTTCCGCCGGTGAGCGCGTATGCCGTGGCATAGGCGCCGAACGCATTGCCGAAGAGAAGGATCATCGAACCCAGGATCGATGGCAACAAGATCGGAAAAGCGATTTTCAACCAGTATTGAGTTGTGCTGGCGCCAAGGTTCTCGGCGGCCTCGCGCCATTCGTGCTTCAGACCATCGAGGGCCGGCGCCATGATCAGAACCATCAACGGGAACTGGAAGTACATGTAGGTGAAGGCAAGGCCCATGAAGCTGTACAGGTTGAAACCGCTATTGTAGACGTTCCAACCAAAGTAGGTTTTCAGCAAGGCCGTAATGAATCCGGTGCGGCCAAGGGTGGCGACGAAGGCGAAGGCCAATGGCACGCCGGCGAAGTTGGAAGCCACGCCGGAGAAGGTTATGAGAGCAGTGCGCAAGGACCTGGGCAATCCCCCGATCGTGACCGCATAAGCAAGCAAGAAGCCGAATACGCCGCCCCCGACGGCAGTTACAGCGCTAATCCTAATGCTCAGCCAGTAGGAATTGAGAATGTACGGCTGCCGCACCAGCTCCAGGAGGTTGCCGAAGGTGAAACGGCCCTCTTCGTCGAAGAAACTCCCCACCAACAGTCGGCCAGACGGCAAGAAAAGGAAGAGAATGGCAAAGAGGAAAAAGGGTGCTACGCCGAGCCATGTCCGCCAACTTGGGGAAGGCAGCTTGGCTTTCGCGCCGGTAATGGTGGTCTCAGTCATGGCGCAATTCCCTCCTGAATGTGAGGGTGCGGCGAGACCCCGCCTTGCGGTGGGGTCTCGCCATCAACATACCAGATCAAATCCGACCTAGGGAGCAGCCTTGACGTCTGCACCGACGACTGTATCCCATTCTTCGGTGATCAGCGTCTTTGCAGCATTGAGCTGATCCAAGCTGGGGAAGACCGCGCCGCTCACATCCGGGAGCTTGGCGGCAAGCTCGGCAGACACTACACCGCGAGCGCGCAGGTCGGCTTCACGAATGGGGTGGCAATAGCCTTCCATCCAAAGCAACTGACCCTCGTCGGAATAGAGGTATTCCATCCACAGTTTGGCCGCGTTCGGTTGAGGGGCATAGGCACTGATGGCCTGGACATAGACGCCCGCGAAACGCCCGGATGCCGGAATGACCAGGGTGGCTTTCGGATTGCCCTCGAACGTATCGATGCCGGCAAGGCCGTTGTAGTCCCAGGTGATGCGCACGGGGGTTTCACCCTTTGCAACGAGGCCATTGTTGGCAATCAGCGGCACCAAGTTGCCGGCCTGGTTGACTTGCGCGAAGAAATCGAGACCGGCCTGGGCATCATCGAGCGAGCCACCATTGGCCAATCCCGCAGCGAACACTGCCTGGATGGCCTGGTTCGAGGTGCGGGGATCGCCCGAAAGAGCAACCTGCCCCTTGTAGGCGGGATCCAGCAAATCAGCCCAGTCCTGTGGCACCGTCGGCTGGACATCTGTGTTGACCATGAAGCCCATCACGCCGTAGTAGTCGCCGTACCAGTAGCCATCGGCATCCTTGACTTCGGCCGGAATGCTATCCCACGTGGAAACCTTGTAGGGCATCAGCAAATCCTCGGCCTTGGAGGACGGACCAAAGGCAAAGCCGACGTCAATAACGTCAGGTGCCTGCGGGCCCTTGTTGTCCTTGTTGGCCTTGATGGCCTCGACCTCATCACCCGAACCGGCATCCGGATTGAGCTCATTGACTTCCAGACCGTACTTGGCCTTGAAGCCCTCGATCACACCGCCGTAGTTGCACCAGTCGTGCGGCAGGGCGATGGTGGTTAGCGTGCCTTCGGCCTTCGCCGCAGCTACCAATTCCGCCATCGGATCGACGGGAGCCTCAGTTGGCGCAGCCGGCGCCTCGGTCGGGGCGGCAGGCGCCTCGGTTGGAGTCGCGGCCGGGCCGCAAGCCGCGAGCACAGCGGCGGCCACTACAGAAAGGGTAAACACTTTGAACACGAGCTTATTCGTATGCATATCTCTCCTTGTCTCCTTGATAGTTATCGGGTCTATCGTGTGAAGCTACGCCTGGGTACTTGTGTTCCGCGCACCTCCGTTCCAAAGACGCCCGTCGATTTCGCGGGCATTGTCCCGGATAAGCCGAAGCATGTGAGTGTTGCCGCAATCACCCCCTGCCCCTCTGGGCACCAGGATGATTGTAGCATCGGCAATTCCCGCAGTCAATTGGCAATTATCACGGGCGCGTTCACATGCCCACTGGCCCGGAACGCGGGAGAACGGGGACTGCA
>JAZDHO010000202.1:0-2172 GCA_043805815.1 Chloroflexota bacterium | reverse complement strand
CGCTCTGGAGACCTGCTCGATAACGGTCGTGAGCACGACATCCAAAGAGAGCTTGGAGCTGATCGTCATAGCCGATTCATACAGTATGGAGAGCTCCCGGCCACGAGCACGTTCCTGTTCGTACAAGCGCGCGCTTTCGATCGCCAATGCAGCCTGATTGGCGAAGAGGGTGCCCAGGCGCAATTCATCCGCAGAGAATGAGCCTGGCGCCCTGGAATCCACTACAGCGATCACGCCAATGACTCGGTCTTCGACTCGTAGTGGAATGGCCAGCGTGCGGCGGAAGGCGGTACCGTCATAGACCGGGGACCGCCCCGTCCATTGTTGGTAATCCTCGACGTACGTCGCCGTGCCAGTTTGCGCCACCTGGCCGGAGAGACCCTCTCCCATTTGGAGCGTGACGCCAATGTAGTCTTTCAGCGAGCTTTGCGCGAAAACGAGCTTGAGGGATTGCCGATCCGGCTGCAGCAGGTACAGGCCGCCGCCGTCCGTGCCAAGCAAGGCATTGGCTCTTGCGACGATCGCCGAGAGCAGTTCGTCCAGAGAGATCCGGGCGCTGACCTCAAGGGAGGTATCGTAGAGCGCCTCAAGTTCGCGCGCCCTCAGTTCGACCTGCTCGCCTGCCTGCTTGCGTTGGATCGCCAATGCCACCTGGGCGCCGACCGATGCGAGAAATGTCTTGTCGCGGTCGGTATAGCAGTGCGAGTCCTCGTAGTTCTGAACAGCGATCACTCCAATGGCTTCGGCAGGTGTCTTGAGCGGCGCGCCCAGCCAGCTTGCGGGCCGGGTGCCAACCAGCTCCACTTCACCCCGCGCAACCAGGTCGTCCAGCGCCGAGCCGGTCAGCCGGAGCGGCTGACCGGTCCGGAAGACATAGGAGGTGATGCTTCGTGCAAGTCTCGAGGGCACCATGGACGGGTCGTACTTGTCCACGGCGAAGACCTCCTCGAACATGCCGGTGGCTTCATCATGAAGAACGACGAAGAGGTTTTCGGCATCGAGCACGCGTGTAAGTGCCCGGCGAATCAGTGCCAGGAATGCCGGCAGGCTGTCGGTTGCCGCCGCGCCCTGCATGATCTCCAGCAGAGCTGCACTCTCGGCTTCCGCCCGGTTGCGCTCGGTGACGTCCCGGTAGTTGATTACCAGAGCCTGCACGCTCGGCTCAGCCAGCAGGTTCTGGCCGGAGGCTTCGATCCAGCGCCAGGACTCATCATTGTGCCGAAAACGAAACAGGCTGACCCTGCTGGTGGACGGATCTTGCAGGAGCTGCTGGAAAAGGGAGCTGACCTGCGGCACGTCTTCCGGGTGGATGAGCGTGAAGACATTCCGGCCGACCAGTCCGCCGGGTTCATAACCGAGCAGCCGCGCAGCCGCCGGGGTGTCGCCGAGGATGGTCCCATCCACAGCGATCAGTGCAATGGCGTCCAGGGCATTTTCGACCAGCGCCCGAAAGCGTCTCTCGGAGGCAACCACGGCCTCCTGCGCCTGCATGCGCGCAGTGATGTCACGGTAGTTCAGGACGATCGCCTCCACGCTTGGGTCGGCGAGCGAGTTGGTAGCGGTGAATTCGAGCCAGAGCCACTCTCCGTTCTTGTGGCGGGCCCGGAATGTGTCGCTGATGTGAGCGCCGGGCGTTTGGATGAGGTCCTGGAAGAGGCCGCGGATGTGCGGCAATTCGTCCGGATGCAGCAGGGCGAACACTTCCTGCCCGATCCAGTCTCCGGCAGCATATCCGAGCAATCCAGGGGCTGCCGGGCTGTCGTACAGAACCACGCCGTTGGCGTCCAACATCGTGATGGCGTCGGCGCTGTTGGCGATCAGGGCGCGAAAACGGCCCTCACTTGCCGCCAGCGCCTCTTCCACCAACTTGCGATCGGTGATGTCGCGGATATTGCACTGGATCACTTTTTCGCGGCCCACCTGGTAGACGTTGCTGACGAATTCCACCTGAACGGACCGCCCATCCTTGGTTCTGAGGGGCAGGTTCTCGTAGCGAATATGCTTGTCTTCCTGCAGCGTTGCGAAGGCAGCTTTGCTGGCCTCAATATCCTTGAACGCGCCGACCTCCCAGAGCTTCTTCTTTGTGAACTCTTCGCGTGAATAGCCCAGCATTTTCATCAAGAATGGGTTGACGTCCTCAACCAGGCCCGTCTTTGCGTCGAGGATCAGAAT
>JAZDHO010000201.1:0-2241 GCA_043805815.1 Chloroflexota bacterium | reverse complement strand
GATACAAGCACCTGCCCCTCCTGAGACAGGCGCTGATGAAGGAACTCAACATCGAATCGACGGCGGCCGAGGACACGGTGTGAGAGAAAATGGGCGGAGGTCACTTCTCAATTTTCAACCCACTTTAGGACTTGCCCGGCGGCAGCATCCAAGTTCAAGCACCCGATTGGTATTGACGTAGACAGCACGAGCAAGGTCTACGTCATCGATTCATACAACTCGCGGGTACGGGTCATCTCTGGTGGGTGGGTCAGCACACTGGCGGGCAATGGTACCATGGCGTCTGTGGACGGGGCAGCAGGAGTTGCCTCGTTCTTTTATCCCCAAGGCATAGCGCTTGATGGCAAGGGCACGGTCTACGTCGGCCAACAAAACAGGGCTCGGGTGGTCTCGGGCGGTCAGGTCAGCACCCTGGCAGGCGGTCCGGTGGATGGCTTTGCCGACGGACCCGTGGGGACGGCGAAGTTCGAAGATGTAAAAGGTGTTGCATTTCACAGCTCTGGCAATCTCTACCTCGCCGACGGGTACAACAGGCGGATTCGAATGATCGCCGGCAACCAGGTAAGCACGTTCGCTGGAAACGGCCAACAGGGCTTTGCCGACGGACCCGCAGCCGCCGCAAAGTTCAACTATCCCTATGACGTGGCGGTTGACGCGGCGGGCAAGGTCTACGTGGCTGACCCCAACAACCATCGGGTCCGGATGATTGCCAGTGGCATGGTCACCACCTTGGCCGGAGACGGTGTTCCGGGCTTTGCTGACGGCCCGATAGCGTCGGCCCGGTTCAGATCTCCAGAAGCCGTCGCGGTGGACAGCCAAGGCAAGATCTACGTTGCTGACGGGAATGATCATCGAATCCGAGTAATTGCCCCCTGAGAGAACGATCAGGTCGCGCCGGACGGCCGAGTGCTCCAGTCGCTTGGGTTCAACAGGGTGGGGTTTCTCGATGCGGAGGTTCCCAGGCTGTCGGATCGTACCTTCTACGTCAAATGCGGATACGCCATCCATTGGATCGTACAGTTGCTGACCGTCGTCTTTTGGGTCCTTGGCTACTCAAGGGCTCGGCGCACAGCCAAATGAACGGCCACGATCGGGCATGCATGACTCCATTCGTTGCCGAGTGCGAAAAGACAATCGCCGATCTCGAGCCGAGGTTTCGAGCGCGCGCGCGGAGACAGGTGCGATCGTTGACCAGGGGTGCGGGCATTACGAACGAGGTTCAGCTGGCGAGCCGCTTTGCCAGTCTGAGCAAGGGGCGACGCATGACAGCGGCGTGGCTTCTCGGACGACTGGGCAGACGGCGCGCGGTTCCACTATTACTGCGCGCCATCGAGATTGATCCCGACGCCGGGGTCCGCGGTCAGGCCGCAGCCTCAGTGGCGGCGCTCGGTGGAAGGGTGGCTCTTCGTGGGCTCCTGAGGATCGGAAAGAGACCTGACGTTTGCGGCACCGTCCTCAGGGACGTAGCCTACGCACTGTCCTTCATTTTTGACCTCGGCGCCTTGGACTTCTTGACGGCCGCCTTCTGTAACCACCAGATGGATGCTGAGTTGCGAGCGCAGTGCGCAGAAGGCATCGCGAATCTGTTGGAGGGGACCGATCGCCGGACGCGCATGTGGCGCAACGCGGTAGTGGTGCTCCTTCCTGGACTTGAAGACGACGACCCGGAGGTCAGGTTCTGGTCGGCCTTCGCCCTGGGAACTCTCCGCGCCAAAGTGGCCCTGCCAGCCTTACGAACGCTGGCGAGGGTTGATGCCAGAACCATGAGCAGGATGGGATGGGAGATTGGCGAGGAAGCCAAGGATGCGATCTGCTGCATTCTGACCGGACAGTGGCCCGAACAGGATGCTTGCACCCGACGAGAGAGGTCCTGATTCATGCCGACTACCTTGAGGGCTCGCGCAGAAATAACTTGGGCATTCGGGCGCCGATCCCGCGCCGCTGTCTCATTCCGGAGCGCCCTGCAGGGGCGCGAGGACCGGCGCGCCTCTGACTGCGTGGCTCATCGGTTAAATACCACCAGTATTCGCCCTCTTCGCGCCTTGTCTTCAGGTGCGCCTCGGTGCCCTCGGTGCTGCCAACTTATTTCTGCGCGAACCCTGGGCCCGCCGCGTAATAACCCAGTCGCCAGCAGAGACAACCTGCCAGTCGGAATGCTTTTCCATGCTCTAAACGGATTCTCCAGAACCGCCAGGAATGGCGCTACGGATGTCCTATGGGGCTTCTCAGCGAACTTGTCGC
>JAZDHO010000200.1:0-2999 GCA_043805815.1 Chloroflexota bacterium | reverse complement strand
CATCATCACCAGGGCGGTCAGGATGTTCAGCGCGGCAATCAGCTCAATCAGGCCAATCGTGATAATGGTGACCACCTTCTCCATGCGCAACGCCGTGAAGGTCTGCCGGTTCTGCTCCATCCAGGTCGTGGCGGCGAGCTTCGGACCCACAACCTGCTCGGCCTCCTTGGCGACAGCAGGCGCAAGATCGAGGTTGTCGATCCTCAGTTCAATCGCGTTCACCACGTCCGCGAGGCCGAATAGCCGCTGCGCGGTTTCCAGGGATGTGAAAGCCCAGGCCGAGTCCAGATCGTAGAAACCGGTTTCGAAGGTCCCAACTACTCGCAACCGGTCTATGGTTGGCTTCATCCCGAATGGCGTCAGCTCACCCTGCGGGATGATCACCCTGGCGACGCTCTCGAAGGGCTGGCCCGTCCTGGCGGCAAGCTTGGACCCCAGCACGATCCCTTGCTGCTTCAGCGCCGCGAGCGACCCTTCCTTCATGTATCGGCTCAGTCCCTCGCCCCCCATTTCGGAATCCACCAGGACCCCCTTCAGAGCCGCTCCTTCCGACTGCATGGGGCCTACCACGAAGACCGAACCGTACAGGCTGGGACCGGCCGAAGTCACGTGCGCGAGCCCGCGCAGTTTTTCCGCCAACCCTTGCCAGTCGCTGATGCCGTAGCCCGGTTCCTTCTCAAGGATTGTGACGTGCGCCGTCGCTCCAAGCAGATTGCGCTGGAGTGTGTTCCGGAAGCCGTTGTTGATGGCCAACGCCACCACCAGCGCCATGACGCCTGCCGCCACTCCAACCACCGAGATCACAGTGATGATCGAGATCACGGCCTGCTTGCGCTTGGCCTTGAGATAGCGCAGTGCTACGAAGAACTCGAACCTGTTGCGCAGGGGCTCAGACTGCATTTCTCGCCTCTGTGGGGCGGACGATCGTAGTTTGTCGTCTGCCTGTGCCCGCGGCGCGGCATAGCCGCAACCAATACTGTGGAGCGGGCAGTCTTGCCCGCCACGCCGGCAGTCCTGCCGGCGGATTCTGTCGGCGAGACCGCCGACATGGCAGGCCTAGTGTATCGTCCACGAAATAGCTGGACAGCTATTTCTTCCGTTTTCGGCTCCGGGGGCTGGTGCAGCCAGGCTGGATCTTCTCCAACGTTCGCCGGCATCGGGCGAGTTTCTCAGTGATGGATTCCACTGTCGCGGTCCAAACGAACGGCTTCGGATTCTTGTTCCAGGCGGCGAGGAATGCGTCGATGGACGCCTTCAGGTCCTCCACGCTTCGGAACACGCCCCGCCGAATCGCCTTTTGATCCAAGTGGCCAAACCAACGCTCGACCAGGTTCAGCCAACTGGAACTGGTGGGGACAAAATGGAGCGCGAAGCGCGGGTGACGCTTCAGCCAGTTCCGCACCTTCTCGTGCTTGTGGGTTCCGTAGTTGTCCATGACGAGATGGAGCGGGACCTCGCCAGGGAACTCCTGGTCCAGAGTACGTAGGAACTTGAGAAACTCCTGATGGCGGTGGCGCTGGTGGCATTCGCCGACCACCTTCCCTTGTAAGACCTCCAGGGCGGCGAATAGAGTTGTGGTGCCGTTGCGCTTGTAGTCGTGGGTCATGGTCCCGCAACGGCCCTTCTTGATCGGCAAACCGGGTTGGGTGCGATCCAGCGCCTGGATTTGACTCTTCTCATCCACACACAACACGATGGCCTGCTCGGGCGGATTCAAGTACAACCCGATCACGTCGGTCATCTTCTCGAGGAACTTCGGATCGCGGGATAGCTTGAACGTCTTCCCCCGGTGCGGCTTCAGTTGGTGGGCCTGCCAGATGTTGTTGATCGTGGACTTGCTCACGCTCTGACTCTGGGCCATCGTGCGGCAACTCCAATGGGTCATGCCTTCGGGTTTGGTCCGCAGGGTGGCATCCACAATGGCAGCAATCTCATCGGCGTCGTAGTTCGGTTTGCGTCCCCGTCCGGGGGCAATCTCCCACAGTCCGTCCAAACGCTGTTCCGAGAAGCGTTGGCGCCACAGGATGATGGTCTTGCGGTTGACGGACAACTGCTGAGCGATGGCCACGTCAGACTGTCCGTCCGCATTGGCCAGCACAATCCTGCACCGCAGGGCGACTTGCTGAGGGGTGCCGTGCGCCGCCACCCATTGCTGAATCTGCTGCCGCTCGGAAACGGTAAGACCGCTGGACAACGTCATGTCCCAGCATAATGCAAAAGGGGCGGTCCTGTCCAGTTATTTGTTGGACACTGCACTAGTGGACACGCTGGGCATGACAGCTCCGGCAGCGACCGCCACGAATCCCGCCATCAAGGCGTACTCGATCAGGTCCTGCCCTTGCTCGTCGCGCCAGAATTCCCTCAAAAACTTCATGTGTCGTTCTCCTCTCCCTGGAATGCCGAATGACGCTGACAGCACAAAAGTATCATCGGCACGGCGGCGGAGAAATCGACCGTAAAACCTACAGATCGGGCGAAAATATAGGGGCATGCCGCCGGCGTGCCCTTACGGCGGATCGGGTACGTGTTAGGGCCTGTGCTCCCGGCGGGCCCGCCCGCGCCGATGAAGGCTCGGCGCACGGCTCCGCTGAGCCAACAATAACGCCGCGAAATGCTCAAATCAACGAGCCGCTACGGGGCGTCGAAACCGAAATCAACGCGGGGCTGGACAACGGTGTCCACCCCACAGTGCACGGTGTGGCGTTCGGGGTATACTCATTTGCCGGAGGCGGTTGCGGTGACGAGAACAATGGTGTGGTCGATGTTGGCAATCTTGACGCTGTTCGCGGGCAGTGCCGCGGCGGCGGACGTGGACGGGAAGTGGACGGCGCAGGTGCCCGGATTCCAGGGCGACACGATCGACATCACCTTCACGTTCAAGGCCGAAGGCGCGAAGCTGACGGGTACGGTCGGTTCACCGATGGGTGAACAGCCGATCAGCGAAGGCAAGATCGGCGGCGAGGATCTCTCTTTCATCATGGTGTTCGGCTCCCCGGATG
>JAZDHO010000199.1:0-34005 GCA_043805815.1 Chloroflexota bacterium | reverse complement strand
CATCGGCAAGGCGATCGGGCTGGCGGTGTTTGCCTCGGATGCCCTCTCCTCGACGGCGTACGCCACGCAGGAGATCCTCGGCGTCCTGGCTGCTGTGGGCACGCTGGCCTACGGTTTCGTGTTCCCGATCTCTCTGGCCATCGTCGCCCTGCTGTGTATCGTGGTCATCTCCTACGAGCAGACGATCCATGCCTACTCGGGCGGAGGCGGCGCGTACATCGTGGCCCGCGACAATCTTGGCGAGCTGCCGGCGCAGATTGCTGGCGCGGCGTTGATGATGGACTACGTGCTGACCGTGTCGGTGTCCGTCTCCTCCGGCATCGCCCAGATCGTTTCGGCCTACCCGCACCTTTTTGAGTACCGGGTCTGGCTGGCGGTGGCAGCCGTGCTTTTCATTATGCTCATCAATCTCCGCGGTGTGCGAGAGTCGGGCACGGCGTTTGCCGTGCCCGCATACTTCTTCATCGTTGCCATGGCGCTCACCGTTGGGACAGGCTTGTTCAGGTACCTGACCGGCTCGCTGACGATTGTGGCGGATCCGCCGCATGCGATGGTCTTCACGGCTGCCGCGGCCGTGACCCCGTTCCTTCTTCTGCACGCGTTCGCGAACGGGACGACTGCCCTCACGGGCGTCGAGGCCATCTCCAATGGCATCACAGCCTTCAAGGAACCGCGCAGTCGGAATGCAGGCATCACCCTGATCTGGATGGCTGTCATCCTCGGCGCGCTCTTCCTGGGGATCTCATTCCTCACGGGCCAGATCCACGGAGTCTTTTCCGAGGAAGAGACCGTCATCTCGCAGTTGGCGCGCACGGTCTATGATGGCCGCGGTCTTCCTTACCTGGCAACCATCTGGGCCACGATGATCATACTCATCATGGCGGCCAACACAGCCTTCGCGGACTTCCCCCGGCTCGGGGCCCTCATCGGCGCCGACGGATTCCTGCCGCGCCAGCTGGCATTCCGCGGCAGCCGCCTGGTCTACTCCAACGGCATCCTGGCCCTTGCGGTCATCGCGGGCATTCTGATCATTGCGTTTCAAGCCAGCGTCACCCGGCTCATCCCCCTGTACGCCATCGGTGTGTTCCTGTCTTTCACGCTCTCCCAGTCCGGCATGGCGCACCGGTGGTGGAAGATTGGCCACCTCAAGCCGGGGCAGCCGCTGGCAGAGCGGGGCAGCGTCCTGCAGTACTCGCGCGACTGGCCTTCCCGAATGGTTATCAATGGATTCGGCGCAGTCTGCACGGCAGTCGTCGCACTGGTATTTGCCAGCACCAAGTTCAGGGATGGCGCCTGGATCGTGCTGATCGTGACGCCGCTTCTGGTGCTGTTCTTCTTCGGCATCCACAGGCACTACAGGAGCGTGGCGCGGCGACTGACGCTGGATGGGTTCAAGGGCCTGCCCGCACGCCGCACGCGCCACCGGGTGATCATGCCCATCAGCGGCGTGCATCAAGGCACGCTCGAAGGTCTGCGCTACGCGCGCCTGCTCTCGGATGACGTTACCGCAGTGCATGTCTCGCTGGAGCCGGCGGAGACCGAGAAAGTACAGAAGAAGTGGCTCACCTGGGGCGAGGGCACGCGGCTCGTGGTGCTGGATTCCCCGTACCGCCTGTTCATTGAGCCGCTGCTCAAGTATCTGCAGGGCATCATCGAGGCGCGGCAGCCGAACGAAACCATCACCATCGTGGTTCCGCAGTTCATCCCGGCCAGGCCGTGGCACAATGCACTGCACATGCGCACGGCCGACGTCCTGCGCGGTGAGCTGCTCTCGCGTTCGGGCGTGGTCGTGACGGATGTGCCCTATCGACTGGGGGAGGACGAGCTGGGCAACCCGCTCGGCGCAATGGAGGACGCTGCATGAACTTCGTCGTGGTCGGGTGTGGACGTGTGGGCGCGGAACTATCCCAGCGCCTTTTCAAGAGCGGGCATCATGTGGTGGTGGTGGATAGCAGCCGCGCAGCCTTCAATCGCCTGCAACCCGAGTTCCGCGGGCGCACGCTGGAGGGCGAAGGATTGGCGGAGAGCGTGCTGGAGCGCGCCGGCATCAAGGACGCGGATGGCCTGGCGGCTGTCACCAACTCCGACACGCTGAATGCCGTCGTGGCGCACACGGCCCGCTCCGTTTTCAACGTCCCCATCGTTGTGGTCCGCAACTACGATCCGAATCTGCGCACCGTACTTGAGGCCTTTGGATTGCAGATCGTCAGCTCCACCTCCTGGGGCGCGCAGCGCGTCGAAGAACTGCTGACGAATCCGGTGCGCAGGACGGTGTACTCGGCCGGTAACGGCGAAGTGGAGGTATACGAGATCGTGGTGCCGGATCATTGGAATGGGCTGACGATCCGCGAACTGCTTGCGCAGGCGCCGCAGTGCTATCCGGTTGCCCTGACCCGTGCGGGCACCTCTCTGCTGCCGCAGGCCACGCTGAAGCTGGAGCCTGGTGATGTCTTGAACGTGAGTTCGACGTTCGAGGGCCTGGGCCCGCTGACGGCAAGGCTCGAGACGAAAGCGAAGGCCTGACATGTTCGTGCTGATTGCCGGAGGAGGCCGCACGGGAGCGCGGCTTGCCAATTTGCTGATCGCCGAGGGCTACAAAGTCAGGATGGTCGAGTCCCGGCCGGGCCTGCTTGCAAGGCTGCACCAGGAACTCGCCACGGAGGTTGTCATCGAGGGCAACCCGGTGGACCCAGGCGTCCTGGAGCAGGCCGGCATACGGGAGGCGCATGTTGTGGCGGCCGTGACGAGCGATGACTCGGTCAACCTGGCCCTGTGTTTCCTGGCCAAGGAAATGTTCGATGTGCCGCGGCGCATCGCGCGCGTGAACAACCCGAACAATTCTTGGCTGTTCGACGAGCGCTTCCACGTGGATGTGGCCCTGAATAGCGCTGACGTGCTGGCGCATCTGATCCAGGAAGAGATGTCGCTGGGCGACATGATGACGCTTTTCCAGATCCGCCGCGGCCGCTACTCGGTCGTGGAGGAGAAGGTGCCGGAGGGCGCACTGGGCATCGGCGTGGAGCTGAAGGATATGGGGTTGGAGGAACAGTGCGTCATCTCTGCCATCATCCGGGACGGAAAGATGACGCTGCCGCGCGGAGACAGCTCATTCGAAGCCGGGGATGAGATTATCGCCGTGGCCAGTCCTGAGGGTGCCAAGAAGTTGTCTGCACTGCTGGCCCACCCGGTCTACCCGGTACGCAAGCCGAGGAAGCAGGCCGCGGCGTAGAATCTCCCCCGGGGCGGGGCGGGACTACTTCGCCCTCACGGAGGTTGCTGCGCAGGAGCGCCCTGCTCGCAATGACACGACTGCAGATCCAAATTGACCGAATCCCGGCCTTCACGGTATAATCTCGTGCCCGCCGAAAGCGAGTGCGGGTTCCAAAGTCGACCGAAAATTGACCCGCCCCCTGGATCCGAATCATCGATCCCGATCAGGCGTGCAATTATTCCCAGGCAGGGGCTGGTCTCAGACGTGCCCCGCGAGTGAGGAACGCAGAGTATGCCGAAGAGAACTTATCAACCGAAGATCCGGCGCCGCGTGCGCGTACATGGGTTCCGGCAGCGCATGTCAACCGCCGCCGGGCGCGCCGTGCTCAGGCGCCGACGTTTGCGCGGGCGTACCAGGCTCGCCCCGACCTCCAATCAGCACGTGAAGCGGACGCGCTGGTAGATCCCAGCAGGCGTGGCTAAGTACGCCTCTCCCAGCAGCGGAGATCCCCGAGGCGCCGCCGGCCAGCGAGGTACGCGTGCAGCGCAGATTGCGGCTGACCCGATCAGACGACTTCGAGGGCGCGCGGTGGTCCGGCAGGTCGTATGCACACCGGCTGGTCGTGCTGGTGGCCCGCAAGAATGAAACGGGGCGCGCGCGCGTGGGCGTGGCCGCCGGCCGCAGCGTCGGCAATGCCGTGAAACGCAATCGGGCAAAACGCCTGCTGCGGGCCGCCATGCACAGCCTCGTGGCTTCTGTGCCGCCCGGTTGGGATGTCGTGCTGATCGCCCGTCCGCCGCTGGCATCATCCAACTATACCGAGATCCGTGAAGTACTCGTGACGCTCCTGCGCCGCGCCGAGCTGGTGATCGCTTCCTGATGCAGTCGGAATTCTATTTGCCGAACGATTACCCCAACGAGCCGCGTCTGCGGGACCTGCCGCGCACGCCGGGTTACTGGCTGCGCCTGCCGCTGCTGGCACTCATCCGCCTTTACCAGAATACGCTCTCACGCGGCCTGCCGGGGGGCACCTGTCGTTTCTACCCCTCATGCTCGCACTACGGCTATCAGGCCATCTACCGGCACGGCGCGGTCAAAGGCACGGGCATGGCAGTGTGGCGCGTGCTCCGCTGCAATCCCTTCAACCCGGGAGGCTACGATCCCGTCCAATAGGAGTCATCCTTCTCATATGAAACGTCTGGCATTGCTCTCACTCATTGGCCTGGCCGCCCTGGCGCTCAGCGCCTGCGGCACTCCGACGAACGTCAGCTGGCCGGGCTTGGCAGCCGATGCGGAGAACGCGTACCTGGCGAACGGCAACCTGGTGTATGCGGTCCGTCTCAGCGACGGCCTGAAGCTCTGGCAGTATCCGGAGAAGTCGGGGGGGCAGGTTTACCACTCCAACCCCGTCTTGACCCCCGACGGCCAACTTCTGCTTGGCAGCGCCGGCACAGACAATGGCATAGTCAGCCTCGATCCGGCAACGGGCCGCGAGAACTGGGCTGCGCCGCTGGTCGCCAACAACCATTGGATCGCCTCGCCGCTGGTCGTGGGCGAGACGATCTATGCTGCAAACAGCAACGGCATGCTGTATGCGGCCGAGTTGGCCACAGGGTACATCCTGTGGTTCCTCCCGATCGACAACTCGTTGTGGAGCGCGCCCACCTCCGACGGCAAGCTGGTCTTTGTCACATCGCTGGACCACACCCTCTACGCGGTCGATCCGCAGGTTCGCGCGATTGCCTGGAAGACCGCACTGGGGGGCTCGGCACCCGGTTCGGCCACCGTCAGCAGCGACGGCAGCACCGTGTACGTAGGCTCCTTCGACAAGAAGGTGTTCGCCATCGACGCTGCCAGCGGCGCGATCCAATGGACTGCAGAGGTCAAGGACTGGGTCTGGGGTGCTCCGGTGCAGGATGGCGATACCCTTTACGCAGCGGATATCAGCGGACACATCTATTCGTTGGGCACAACGCATGGAAAGAACGCCTGGCCGGATCTCCAGCCAGATGAATCGATCACAGGCAGTCCGCTGGTGCTTCCGGACGGAGTGCTGGTGGCCACGGAATCAGGCACGATCTTTGCCTACGACCGCACCGGCACCAAGCTCTGGGACGTGGCCCTTGGGGGACAGATCTTCACCACACCGGTCGCCGGCGGCGATGCGATCCTGATCGCGCCCATGAAGGCCGAGTTCCTGCTGCGCGCCGTCAGCCAGGACGGCAAGCTCCTGCCATGGGAGTTCACTGGAAAGTAGCCGGCCCAGACCGCCCGGACTCTTAAGGACGCAAACCATGTGGAATGAATTCATCCTCTATCCGTTCACCAATGTGATGCTGTGGATCTACGATGCCATCGGCCAGAACTTCGGCGTGGCCATCATCCTGTTCACCATCCTGATCCGCATCGTGACGTGGCCGCTGAACGCCTCGCAGCTCAAGTCCACCAAGGTGATGCAGGACCTGCAGCAGGACAAGCAATGGCAGGATATCCAGAAGAAGTACGCCAAGGATCGTGAGAAGCTGGCGTCGGAGCAGATGCGCGTCTACAAGGAGCGCGGCATCAATCCCTTCGCCTCCTGCCTGCCGACCCTGATCCAGTTCCCGATAATCTTCGGGCTGTACGGGAGCATCACCCACGCGCTGGCTACGACACCGTTCGGATTGCTGCAGCTTGCGCGCAGCATCTATCCCTTCCTGAACGCCGCGGCGCTCATCCCGCTGAACAGCAAGTTCCTGTGGATGGACCTCGGCCGGCCGGAGGGCATCCCGTTCCCCAGCGGATTCGCGCTCAGCTTCCTGCCGTACGGCTTCCCGACGCTGGCCATCATCGTGGCCATTACAACGTACCTGCAGACCAAGTTAACCATGCCGCCCACCTCCTCGAGCACCGGAGGCCAGAGCGCGGCCATGGGCAATATGATGAGCATCTATATGCCGCTGTTGCTCGGGTACTTCGCCCTGAACTTCGCATCCGGCCTGGCGGTCTACTTTGTCACCAGCAATGTTCTGGGCATCGTGCAGTACGCCATGATGGGCAGGGTCAACTGGCGCAATCTATTGCCGGGCGCCAAGCCGCAGCAGGTTACGCCGGGCAGAAAGAAATAGGTGAGGGAGGTCAGAATGACCGAGCGGACTACGTTGGAGATTATCGCCCCGACAGTAGAGCAGGCGCTCGCCCAGGGTCTGGCCCAGTTGGGCCTGCCTGCGACGGCCGTCTCCGTGGAGGTACTCGATTCTGGCAGCGGTGGATTGTTCGGCCTGGGCGGGCGCCAGGTGCGCGTGAGGCTGACAGTAAATCCCCCCGAGGGAGTACCCGCCGTTGCCGACAAGCCCGCGCCGCCATCGCGGCCGCCCTCGCAGGGCGGCGCGAGGCGGAACGGCTCACGTCCCACGGAGAGCCGCAGGCGGGAGGCGCCGATCGCGCAGCGCCACGAACCTGTTGAGCGCCGCGAGCCTGCACCTGCACCTGAGCGCGTCGCCGAGATGCTGCCAGACGGACACGATGATGTGCTGGACAAGACGGAAGCGATCGTCTCCAAACTCCTGTTTCTCATGGGGCTGCAAGCACAGGTCTCTGCTCACTACGGTGAGCCGCGCGAGGACAGACGCCCGGTAATGGTGGACGTGCGCGGCAGCGACCTGGGGATCCTGATCGGCCGCCGCGGCCAAACGCTGGACGCCTTCCAGTACATCGCGGCCCTGGTTGTCGGCAAAGAGACCGGCCAATTCACGCACCTGGTGGTGGATGTGGAGGGGCATCGTGACCGACGGGAGCGTCAGCTGCGCCAGCTGGCGCAGCGCACGGCGGAGCAGGTCCTGAAAACCGGCCGCAAGATGACGCTTGAGCCCATGCGCGCGGCGGAACGACGCATCATCCACATCGAGCTGCGCGAGCACCCGGCGGTGACGACGGAAAGCGTGGGCGAAGACCCGTATCGCAAGGTGACGATCGTGCCGAAGGAATGAGCGTGGCTGCAGGCCTGCGAACTGCGCAACCAGCGACCGCAACAAGAAAGGCGACCGAAGTCGGTCGCCTTTTTCCCTCGATACTGCCAATCCAGGATGGTCGGCATTCGGGAGACGTCACCCCGGCTGACCAACTCGCCCGGTTAGAGTCCCCCAGCTCGGATCGCCGCCTCAGCACTGCGGTTTATAGGTAATGACGGCCTGGCGCACGCATAGCTCGATCTTGTCGAACTGCGCCGGCTGGACGAAGAACGACCCCTGCACCTTGAAGGATTCCTTTGGGGTCGTTGCCCAGGCGTACGCGAACCAGTATCCTGAGGGCAGGCCGGCCATGACGCTCGAATTCTTGCCGAGGTTGGCATATGAGATCGCCCCGCATTCACCGAAGGCATTCTTCTCATACAGGTTGAGCGATAGGTTGATCGTTCCACCTGTTTGATTCTTGATCAGCGTCGGATGGGTTGGGCCGGCCGCACCGATGTCAAGAGGATGCAGGCAGCTGTTTGCGGCGCCTTGCGCGGTGGCGCTGGGAACCGGCAGCGTGGCGATCAGCGCCAGGGTTGGGCTCGGAAAGGGGCTTGGAGTAGGCTCGGGTGTATTGGTGGGAAACGCCGTTGGCGGGATCGCTTCCTGGGTTTGGGCAAGCATTGTCTCCGCCATTGCAACCGCGGTTGCCTGCACGAGCACGGGATCAACGGTTGGGGTCGCCTGCGGGCCGCATGACGCGAGCAAGACCGACGCAGCCCCCAGGATTTTCCATACTGATTGCATTCCTTGGCACTCCATTCTGCCTCGGCGAGAAGTGGACCCAAACCTCCAGGCGGAGGCTGGGCTTGACCCACCGGCCGGGTCTCGCTCTACTTGGTTTGGGTTTCCAGGCAGGGGCGTCCCAGCAGCACGGTCCGCTTGGCCGTTGTCCTTCAGAAAACGGGAATGCTCCTCGGGCTTCACATTGCTACCCCCCTGGCGTACCTGCCGCTTCAGGGGATAATTAGAACATAGGGAAGCGGGTTGGTCAATACGCCTTGCGCATCATCGTGGTGGAGCGGGCCTCAGTTCCGGCCACGGGTTACAGGCTGGCCGGCTCTAGTACGTGAACATGCGATCGTGCTCCAGTGACAGCCGCACAAGCACGTTCGGCATGGCAAATTCAGCCGGTTTGCCCGCCAGGTCCACATCTGTGACACCCCGGGGCTTGCTGGATAGGCCCGAAAGATAGAAGCGCCCGCCGCCTGCGGCAATTGCGTCATAGTGTTCTCGTAACCTGCCCGTCCCGAGTCCGACCAGATTGTCCAGGACCGCGTCGCGGATCAGCTGCACAGCGTCTCCGGCGAGAAACAGCGATACCGCGTGCCCCTCCTCGATGGCGCTCTTCGCCACAATGAATCCCAGTGCCGCCCGTGTGGGGTGCTCGGGGCCGTGCGTCACATGCACCAGTATCTTCGCCATTGTGGTCTCCTTATGACCAGCAAGAGTTGGGTGGTAATGCTGTGCCCGCAGGCAACAGGCGGGAGTATAGCATGGTGTGCCGGGCCGGTCCCAGCGGAATTCCAGGGCGCCGAACATCGTTCCATGTGATTTGGCTTCGATCGCGATCCGTTCCTCAGGGGGCGAATCTGGCCCAAACGGTATAATGCATCCATGATCTCGTTGGTCCCTCTGGAGCCGGTGGATTACCTCGTCATTGGACACCTGACCGAAGACGTGACGCCCACCGGCCTGCGCCTCGGAGGGACCGCGGCGTTCGCAGCCCTTACGGCGTGCGCGTTCGGCTTGCGAGCGGGGATCGTCACGTCTGTGGGGGAGGCCACGTCGCTGGCAGCCCTCCAGGGCATCCCGGTGTTGAAAGTTCCATCGCCACACACCACGACTTTCGAGAATTCGCGTACGCCCTCGGGGCGCAAACAGATCCTGAGACGCCAAGCATCGAACATCACGCTTGAGAGTCTGCCGGATAGCTGGCGCAAAGCCCCGATCGTCCATCTCGGGCCGGTGGCGCAGGAATTGAACCTTGAGTCGGCCGGCGGCTTCGCGGCTTCGATGCTGGGCATCACGCCCCAGGGCTGGATGCGGACGTGGGATGATGCCGGGGATGTGAAGGCCTGCCCGTGGCGCTCGGCTGATGTGCTGCTGCCGAAGGCCGGTGCGGTGGTCATCAGCCGCGAGGATGTGCAGGGGGACGAGGATTCCATCCACGGCATGGCGCAGCAGACTCGCGTCCTGGCGGTGACAGAAGGCGCGGCCGGCTCGGTGATCTACTGGAACGGCGATAGTCGTCGTTTTCGCGCTCCCCAAGTGACGGAGGTTGACGATGTGGGTGCAGGGGATGTCTTCGCGGCCGCCCTCTTCATCCGGCTGTACATGACGCGCGATCCGTGGGAAGCGGCGCGCTTCGCCACGCTGCTGGCGGCGCGCTCGGTGACGCGGCCGGGATTCGAAGGAATTCCCACCAGCCGCGACATCGAGGCCTGCAGCATGGAAGTCATGCAGTAACCGCGCATATCATCCGGACCAGATCGGGAATCCAGGATCCCAGTCTTCATGGCTCACATGTATGCCCTCGTCAACCAGAAGGGCGGTGTTGGAAAGACGACCACCGCCATTAACCTCGGCGCGTACCTGGCGCACCTGGGCCAACGAGTGCTGGTCGTCGATCTCGATCCTCAGGCTAACGCCACCTCGAGCCTGGGCGTCGATAAGAACGCGGTCACAAGCGGGACGTACGAGGCCCTGTCCGGAGGCGCGGCGGCCGCGTCGATCCTGATGAACGAACGCCTGAAACTCGCTTTGCTTCCCTCATCGCCCGCGCTGGCCGGCGCCGAGGTGGAACTAGTGGCTGAGGAACGCCGCGAGCAGCGCCTGAAGCAGGCGCTGCAACCCCTCGCCCCCCGCTATGACTACATCCTGATCGATTGCCCCCCCTCGCTGGGATTGCTCACGGTCAACGGCATGATCGCCGCCAAGGACGGCGCGCTGGTGCCGGTGCAGTGCGAGTATCTGGCGCTGGAAGGGCTGGGCTTGCTGACGCAAACCATCCAGCGGGTGCGTCAGTCGCTCTATCCCGGGCTCAAGGTCCGCGGCGTCGTCCTAACCATGTTCGATCCTCGCACCAACCTATCGACCGACGTCGTGACCGAGGTCAACCGCCACTTTCCCGGCCAGGTTTTCAAAGCCATTGTGCCACGCAGCGTTCGTCTCGCCGAAGCCCCATCTTATGGCCTGCCGATCCTGGCCTACGCCCCATCTTCCGTCGGGGGGCAGGCCTACGAGGCCCTCGCCCGCGAACTGCTGCGCGGCGACCGGGCCAAGGCAGCCGTCATGACCAAGGAGTAGCGCATGCCCGCACGCTCAGGCCTCGGCAAGGGATTGGATGCCCTCATTCCGGGAGGCTCGGGGGCTGTCAGTGGCGCCGGCGCGGCGCAGGTCCCGATCGATGCCATCTCGCACAATCCTCGCCAGCCGCGCCAGAGCTTCAAGGAAAGCGAGCTGCAAGAGCTGGCCGCATCCATCCGCGAGCACGGCATCATCCAGCCGCTGGTCGTAGCCCCGGCCATGGGGGGCAGGTACACGCTGATTGCCGGCGAGCGCCGCCTGCAGGCCGCTCGCCGCGCGGGTCTGGGCCGCGTGCCGGTCGTCATCCGCAGCGCCAGCGACCAGCAGCTGCTCGAACTGGCGCTGATCGAGAACGTTCAGCGCGCCGACCTCAATCCGATCGAAGAGGCGCAGGCGTTCCAGCACCTGGTCAAGGAATTCAATCTCTCGCATGAAGCGATCGCGGCGCGGGTCTCGAAGAGCCGCGTGACGGTGACGAACACGCTGCGCCTGCTGGATGCTTCGGCCGCGGTCAAGCAGGCACTGGTGGATGGCAAGGTCAGCGAAGGCCATGCACGCGCCTTGCTGTCGCTTTCCTCCGCGAAGGCGCAGGAGATCGCCCTGCAAAGGGTGATTAATCTCGATCTCAGCGTGCGCCAGACGGAGTTGCTGGCACGCAAGTTGTCCGGAAGGAAACCCGTACCCAAGAAGAGCCCGCGGCGTAGTGCCGATGCCGCCGACATTGAAAAACGGCTGCGCGCCAGCCTGGGGACCAAGGTGGCCCTCAAGCACGGTAGGAAGGGCGGCACTCTGACGCTGTATTACTATTCCAACGAGGAGCTCGACGCGCTCCTGGAAAGACTGCTCTAGTTGGCGCGGGCGCCAGGCCGTGCGGTGCGAGGGCTCTTCGACCGGCCTGAGCCCTGATTCGTGAAGATCCTCCACAACGCACGCATCCATACGCTTGACACCAGCCGACCGCTGGCATCGGCCATTGCCATCGACCACGGGGAGGTCGCTGCCGTTGGCGGGGAGGAACTGCTGCGCGAATTCGACCGCAGCGAAAAGCAAGACATGCGCGGCCGCACCATCCTGCCCGGGCTGACGGATTCACACCTGCACCTGAAGGCCTATGCCCTCTCGCTGCAGAGGATCGATTGCGAGACCGCCTCGCTGGAGGAATGCCTGCGCCGCGTGCGTGACCGAGCGGTGGATATGCCGGCCGGGCAATGGATACTGGGCCACGGATGGAATCAGAACGCATGGGGGAAATGGCCTTCCGCGGCAGACATCGACCGCGTGGCACCGGACCATCCCACATACCTCACAGCCAAGTCGCTGCATGCCTCCTGGGCGAACACCGCCGCACTCAGGCTGGCGGGGATCCACGCGGGAACCGCGGAACCCAAAGACGGGCAGATCCAGCGCAGTGAGCAGGGCTCGCCGACCGGCATTCTGCTGGAGACGGCATCGGAACTGATCAGCCGGCTCATACCCGAGCCGGACCCAAGGGCGCTGGCGGAGGCGCTTGAGAGCGCCCAACGGATCCTGTGGACGTTCGGTCTTACGGGCGTGCATGATTTTGACCGCCGCGATTGCTTCATGGCGCTGCAGCAATTGCACACGGAGGGACGCCTGAAGCTGCGCGTTACCAAAAACATCCCGGTTGAGCTGCTTGAGCAGGCCTTTGACCTGGGTCTGCGGACGGGCTTCGGAGATGACATGCTGCGCATCGGCGCTGTCAAAGCCTTCATGGACGGCGCCCTTGGCCCGCGCACCGCCGCCATGTTCCAGGCTTATGACGGCGAGCCGGAGAACAAGGGCATCTTGAACCACGATGGCGAGCAGCTCTTTGAGATGGGCCGGCGCGCCGCCGACGTTGGACTAGGAATGTCGGTGCATGCCATCGGCGACCGCGCCAATCACGAGGTGCTGGATGCCTATGAGCACCTGCGCGCCTACGAACAGCAGAAGGGCCTGCCGCACCTTCGCCACCGCATCGAGCACACGCAATTGCTCCATCCGGACGACGCCTTGCGACTGGCCCGGTTGGATGTGGTGGCCTCCATGCAGCCGCTTCACGCAACCTCCGACATGCTCATGGCCGACACCTACTGGGGCGGGCGCACCTCTCTGGCTTATGCCTGGAAGACGCAGCTCGACGCAGGCGCGCACCTGGCGTTTGGCTCCGACGCGCCGGTCGAATCCCCGGATCCTTTCCGGGGCATTCACGCCGCGGTCACGCGGCGGCGCGCGGACGGCACGCCGGGGCTCGCCGGCTGGCATCCGGAGCAGCGACTTAGCGTGCAGCAGGCCATCGAAGGATTCACGCTCGGGGCGGCATACGCAGCCTATGCGGAGAAACGTCAGGGCCGATTGGCCGACGGATACCTGGCGGACCTGATCGTGCTGGAGCAGGATCCATTCTCGATCGACCCCGACGAGCTCAAGTCGCTGAGATCTTCTGCTACAATGATTGGCGGCGAATGGGTGTATCAGGCGTGATATGCCTCGATTTCCAGCCGCCCCATGGCACTGCGCCATCTGGAAGCGTTTGACTTTTGCCGGCTATGCCTGCAAAGGTGCCGCAGCCCCTCTTCAAAACAAGAGCCCCATGGTCAGCGAGAAGCCTCAACTAACGCCGGAGATGTTGGTGCCCAGACTGGGAGCTGCCCTGGTGCAGGCGGGCCGCATCTCGGAGGACGAGCTGCAGAGGGCGCTCGCCTATCAGAGTGAACGGGCCGCGGCCAGCCAGGCGCTGCTGCTGGGCCAGGCCTTGTTGGAGCTGGGGTTGATCGACCGGGCCACGCTGGATCAGGCTGTGACCGAGCAGATCATCCAGCTGCGAGGTGCGCTGCAATCTGCCAACCGCACGTTGGATCGCCGCATCCGTGAGCGCACAGCGGAACTGCAGCAGGCCCTGGAACGCCTGTCCGAAATGGGGGAGATGAAGGCAGATTTCGTGGGCAACATCTCGCACGAATTGCGCACGCCGCTCACACATATCAAGGGCTACCTGGAACTGATGGCGACCGACTCGCTGGGTGTGCTCACGGACGAGCAGCGACACGCCGTGCAGGTCAGCCAGAAAGCGGCTCACACGCTGGAGAAGCTCATCGAGGACCTGTTGATGTTCGCGGGTGCCTCGCACGGGGAGGTCAGTTTCCGCCAAGAGGAACTTGATATCCGCCGCCTCGCCGACCGTGCCATCAAGAACTCGGCGGAGAAGGCCGAGCAGGCAGGTGTGGACCTGCGCCTGGTTGCCGCGGAGCAGATCCCACCTGTGCAGGGGGATGGGGAGAAGCTCCTGTGGGCGCTCAACCAACTGCTGGACAATGCCATCAAGTTCACCTCCGCGGGCGGGCACGCCATGCTTGGGCTCAAACCCGAGAGCACCAACCTGGTGATGGTGTCCGTGCGGGACAGCGGCATCGGCATCCCGCCGCAGGGGCTGCAGCAGATCTTCGAGCCTTTCCAGCAGCTGGATGGCTCCTCGAAACGCCGGGCGGGCGGTACGGGTCTCGGCCTGACCCTGGTCCGGCAGATCGTGGAGGCGCACGGCTCTGTGCTGGAGGTGAGTTCGGTCGAGGGCCAGGGAACCACGTTCAAGTTCCCGCTCCTGGTGGCGGCCGCGACGAAGCCGCGGACCGCGAAGACTCGGGGTTGAGATGCCCGCTGACGCGTGAGAGCCGGCGTTTGTTCCGTGGGCAGCGCAAGGCACCCGGATGGTTGAAGGCACTAGATTGCCCATCGATCCCTCCACGTTAGCCACTCTGCATTCAGTGCGCGCCGCTGCACGTTCCGGCAGCGACTGGAAGTCCGCGTTCGAGACACTGCTAGCCCGCGTGCGCGGGGACTTCGTGTACGACAATGTCGCGCTGTACCTGCTGGATTCGCGCCGGCGGAATCTGGAGGTTGCCAACGCCCGCGCCGCAGGACGCGGGCGGAGCTTTGAGGCGGATGCGAACTGGGGCGAGGCCCTCGCTGGCGAAGTCCTGTCGCGCAACCAGACCATCGAGCGCGAACCGGCCGCCAACGCCAACGCCGACCGACTCCAACGGCCGTATTTGATCGGGCTGCCGATCGTCCTCGCGGGCCGGACAGAAGGTGCCCTGATCTTCGTGCGCTTCGGCGGACCGGTGTACTCTGAGACGCACCGGCTGCTGGCGGAGTGGATCGCCGACACAGTGGAGTCGCTGCTCGAGTCGCGCGGCCTGCTGGCGGCGCGCGCTGAAGTGGAGATGGCGCAGCGGCAGATGCGGCTGCAGGATGATTTTATCTCGACCATCTCGCATGAGCTGCGGACCCCCCTTGGTTTCATCAAGGGCTACACGACGAGTCTTCTGCGCCAGGACACCACCTGGGACGAAAATACCCGGCAGGAGTTCCTCTCCATCATTGAAGAGGAGACCGAACACCTGGCGCAGCTGATCGACAACTTGCTCGAATCGGCGCGCCTGCAAAGCCAGACTGCCAAGTTCCGCACGCAGCCGGTCCAGGTCGACGCCCTTGTGCTGGATGTGGTTGCGCGTGTACGGCTCCGCCATCCGCACCTGGAGGTGCGGGCAGAGATCGCGGAGGTGCCGCCCATCAGCGGCGATGCGCCGCGGCTCATACAGGTTCTCGAGAACCTGTTCGGAAACGCCGTGAAGTACGCGCCGGGTTCACCGCTTACCGTTCGCGTAAGCAGCGACGACCGGCACGTTCACTTCAGCCTGGAGGACCGCGGCCCGGGCATTCCGGAGGAGTATGTGCCATTCGTGTTTGAGCGCTTCTATCGGGTGCAGGCGGATGCCAGCAAGACGGGCACCGGGCTCGGGCTCTACATCTGCCGCCAGATCACCCTCGCCCATCATGGTAAGATCTGGGTAGAGTCGCTTGCAGAGCAAGGTGCCACGTTCTTCGTGGATCTGCCCCTCCTGACTTCATAGACCGTGTCCAAAGCGCCAGCCCAAACCGCGGCCAAACGCATTCTTGTGGTGGATGACGAGCCACGCTATGTGCGCCTGCTGGAGGCCAACCTGAAGACCGAGGGCTACTCGGTTTTCACGGCGGCGGACGGCCTCCAGGCCCTGGAAACCTTCTCCGCGCAACCTGTAGACCTGATCTTGCTGGACATCATGATGCCGCGCCTGGATGGCTTCGGGGTGTGCCAGCGTATCCGCCAGTTCTCGAACGTGCCGATCATGATCCTGACCGCAAAGGGTTCGGAGCAGGATCGCGTGCGGGGCCTGGATCTTGGCGCGGATGATTACCTGGTTAAGCCGTTTTCCGCCTCCGAAATGCTGGCGCGTGTGCGTGCCGTGCTGCGGCGCGCAGAGCCCCCAGACCAGCAGACCACTGCGCGCCACTTCGTACACGACGACCTGCGCATCGATTTTGCACGCGCCGAGGTGTGGCGCGGCGAGCACCAGATTTCGCTCTCCGCCACGGAGTACCGGCTGCTGCTCCAGTTCGCTCATCATATGGGCAAGATCCTGACCTCGGAGGACTTACTCACGGGCGTCTGGGGCCAGGAGTACCGGTCGGACAAGGAGATCCTCTGGGTCAGCATAGCGCGCCTGCGACAAAAACTCGAGGAGGACGCGCACAATCCTCGGCACATCGTCACGCGCGCCGGGCTGGGCTACCTGATGCCGCCTATTGAAGCATGAGAGGCCGGGATGGCCGCCAGAAAGATCCTCTTCATCGATGGTGATGCCGCAAGCCGCAAGTTTGTCGCCGCGGCCCTTGGTCAGCATGGGTATGCCGTGGAGCTGGCGGCCTCCGGCCAGAACGGCCTGCTTGCGGCCTGGCGCGAGCCTCACGCCGTGATCGTTACCGACCCGGCCACACTCGATCTTCCCGGAGAGCAGCTGGCGGCCAGGCTTCGTTCTGATGCACGCACCGCAAATGTCCCGCTGGTCGCTCTAAGCAGTGACCCCGACCCGGCACATCTCAAGTCCTGCATGCAGGCGGGTTTCTCCGACTTTTTCGTGAAATCCCCGGATGCCATGCCGGCTCTAATAGATAGACTGGCGGCATACTTGGGAACAGGCACTCAGGCACACAAAGAGGCAAGGGGTTTGCTGATCGCGTTCCTGAGCGCCAAGGGCGGCACGGGCACATCATCTCTGTGCGCCAACCTGGTCATGAACATGGCCGAGCAGCAACCGGAATCCCGGTTCGTCGTTGTGGACCTGGTGTTGCCGCTCGGGTCCATTGGCGGAATCGCGGGATACGAGGGCCCGCAGAACCTCGTCAGCGTCGTCAGCCGGCCGCAAAGCGAGGTCACGCCGGAGTTCCTGCGCGCCAACCTGCCGCACTCGGACAGGTGGCGATTCCAGGTGTTGCCGGGCCCGCCCGATCCCGAGAGTGCCAATGAGGTCGATGTCGGTCGGATCGATGACATTGTGGTCAAATTGCAGTCCGCATTTGACTTCGTGGTCATCGATCTGGGCCGCTCGCTCTCCCGCATCAGCCTGCCACTGATCCAACAGGCTGACCTGATCGTGATGATCGTTGGCACGGACGTGAGCACGGTCACGCTGTCCAAGACCATCTGGGAATACCTGCAAAGCCAGGGGGTGCAGGCTGCCTCGGTGTACATGATCCTGAATCGGGCTGTGGGCCTGGAGGGTCTAACCAAGACCGAGGCTGAGAAGATCATCGGACTTCCGATCCGGATTGCCGTGCCGTACCTTGCAGGCGACTTTGCCCTGGCCAACAATCAGCACATACCGTACTGCGTCAAGTATCCCGGGGATACGGCCTCCATCATCTTCAAGGACGCGGCGCGAGAAATGGTCGCGCTGGCTGCGCGGCTGCGCGCTCCGGCTTAGCGGAGACGATCACATGGTCATGAAGTTCGATGATAAGGGTAAGTTCTACACGGACTGGGTGTCGAAGACGGCCGTGCAGGCCACGTTGCAGACCGTCGGTCAACTGGTTCGCGGCACAGTGCACGTGCGCGAGGGGGAACGCCTTAAGGATGAACTGGACCGCGACGAACCCTTTCTTGCGGTCACCGACGCCACCGTGGTGGACGCCGAGGGCCGGACCTTGTTCGAGGGTCCCTTTCTGGCGGTCAGGCGGTCCCAGATCGTATGGGTGATGCCGGAGGCGGCAGATCCCAAGGATCAGCCGCGATGACCGCGCAGCCGGTTCAGAGCGCGTCGCCGCCGTCCACGGCCGACCTGAAGAAATTGAAGCAAGACATCGTGGATACCCTGGCGCGCGGCCTCGAGAGCGAGGGGATTCCACCCGAACAACGCAGCCGCTTCATCCTGCAGCACCTAAAAAGCGTCTACGACCAGGCTCGGCGTGACCTGCCAGAGGATCTGCAGCGCAGGGTCTTTGAGGACGTCGTACACGAGATGCTTGGCTACGGCCCGATCCAGCCGCTGCTGGACGATCCTGAGGTCACCGACGTGATGGTGAACGGACCTGAGAGCATCTACGTCGAAAAAGGGGGACAGCTCCAACGCACCGATCTGAAGTTCGACGACGATGCGCATGTCATGCGGGTCATCGAACGCATTGTTCTGCCCCTGGGACGGCACGTGGATGCTGACAGCCCGACTGTGGATGCGCGGCTGCCGGACGGATCCCGCGTCAACGCCGTGGTACGTCCAGTTGCCTTGGACGGGCCCGCCATTACCATCCGGAAATTCCCCAAGGAACGGCTCACCATGGATGACCTGGTGCGCTTTGATACGGTGACCTCGGGCATGGCGGAATTCCTGAGGGCCTGTGTGCTGGCTCGTTTGAATATTGTTGTCTCCGGCGGAACTGGGGCAGGCAAGACAACCTTGCTGAACGTCCTTTCGAGCTTCATTCCGGAGAACGAGCGCATCCTGACTATTGAGGACGCCGCCGAATTGCAGTTGCAGCAGCAACATGTGCTGCGGCTGGAGACCAAGTCTGCCAGCGTAGATGGCGGCGGCGCCACCACGGTCAGGGACCTCGTGCGGAATGCACTGCGGATGAGGCCGGATCGCATCGTCGTGGGAGAGTGCCGCGGCGGCGAAGCCCTGGATATGCTGCAAGCCATGAACACCGGGCACGACGGCTCGTTGACCACGCTGCATGCCAATTCACCGCGCGACGCCCTGGCGCGGCTCGAGACGCTGGTCTTGATGGCCGGCGTGGATCTGCCTCTCCGGGTGGTACGGCAGCAGATCGCCTCTGCAGTGGATCTCATTGTGCAGGAATCGCGGTTGAAGGACGGGGCGAGGCGCGTCACGGCGGTTACCGAGGTTGCGGGCATGGAGGGAGAAGTCATCGTTCTGACGGACATCTTCAAGTTTGAGCAGAGCGGTGTGGGACCAGACGGCCAGGTGCTGGGCGATTTGAAGGCCACCGGCATGCGCCCGCTCTTTTCGCCGCGCCTTGAGGCTGCGGGCCTGAAGCTGAGGGCCGATGTCTTTGGAGCCACGATCGCGGACATGATCAACCATCGGCAGCGGCGCTGATCGGGCGCGGCCCGTCTGCTATAATCGTCTCGGTGATCGATGGATACCTCCTCCCAAATAACCCTGCGCACCAAGAAGCTTGGGATACTGATCCGCGATGCCCGGCTGGTGGCGCGCCGCAACCCTGAGGAATGCGCCAGGGCCATGGGAGTCACCCGGGGCATGTTGCGGGCCTATGAGGAGGGCCGCCGCGCCCCATCGCTGCCCGAGATTGAGACACTGGCGTATTTCCTGCATCTGCCGATGGATCACTTCTGGGGCAAGTCCGCCGTCTCGGATGATGCACCCCAGGCCGAGCCGCTTGATCTGCCGCAACTGGCACAGCTGCGGCAGCGGATGATCGGCGCCCTGCTGCGACAGGAGCGCAACAATGCCAGCCTTTCGATCAAGACCCTTTCACAGGAGACCGGGATTCCCAGCGCCCGCATCAAGGCCTATGAGCTGGGCGAGCGCCCGATCCCGCTGCCGGAGCTTGAAGCGCTGGTGATGGCCCTCTCCGCCCGCGTGGAGACGTTCTTCGACCAGAGCGGACCCGTTGGCGAGTGGATGACCGAGCAGACGTCCATGAAACATTTCATGGAACTTCCCGGGGAGCTCCGGGCGTTTGTGAGCCAACCGGTAAACCGGCCCTATCTGGAGCTGGCGGTCAAGTTGAGCTCCATGTCGAGCGAGAAACTGCGTTCGGTCGCCGAGGGTCTGCTCGATATAACCCTGTAAGCGCCCGACAGGTGGTACTTACGCTGCCGCCTTCACCTTTCGTTCACTGAAGGCATACTGCTCCAGCCGACGCACAACATCGCGGCGCACGGCGTGCCGTCCTGGTACTCCAGCAATCCACCGCATCCGTGCTGCACGTCGGCAGGCAAAGGAATCCACGTGGCAAGCCCAACGGAACTGATGAGACTCAGCGAACAGGGGAAGCGGGACTTCGAAGCCGGCCGCTACGAGACCGCGACCGATGGATTCCGCCGTGCTGCGCAAGGCTATGCCGAGATCAGTGATCGGGTCAATGCTGCCGAGCAGAAGAACAATCTGAGCGTGACCTTGCTCAGAATGCGGCGGCCCCAGGAGGCGCTGGACGAAGCCTTCGGAACCGATGAAGTCTTTGCGGTTGCCGGTGATATGAAGCGGCAGGGCATGGCACTGAATAACCAGGCCGCCGCGCTGCAGGACCTGAAGCGCGATGATGAGGCGCTGGCCGCCTACGAACGATCCGCTCAGCTGCTGGGGGAGGCGGGGGAACGTGAGCTGCGCGCTGTAGTGCTCAAGGCCGCGGCGGCCATCCAGCTGCGGCGGGGCAAGATCACTGAATCGGGACTCAAGATGCTCGGCGCCCTTGGATCCACCGTCAGGCCCACGCTGCTGGAACGCGTGCTCAAGTGGATGCTGCATCTTTGGCGATGAGACCTCTCGGTCCATCGCCTTCCCCCCCGGCATTGCTTGAGGTCCGCCCTGCCGGGCAGGGGGATCGCGAACAGCTCTCGAACCTCATCTTCTTTGAGTCTCATGTACACAAGCATTTGGACTGGAAAGCCCCCCTGGACTGGCTGGGATACAGCCCCTTCGCGGTGCTGCAGGAGGGACCACGCATCTCCGGCGCGCTGGCATGCCCGCCGGACCCCGAGTCGGTCGCCTGGCTGCGCCTGTTCGTGTTTGCGTCGCACCTCAGCGGTTCCGCTGCCTGGAACATGTTGTGGCCCGCAGCGCTGCAGCAGTTGGAGGCGCAGGGCGGCGGCACTGTCGCGGCCATCGCAACACAGCGCTGGCTCGACCCGATCCTGCTGGAGAACGGCTTCAGATTGGTCAATCACATCGTGCTGATGCAACTGAATATCGGAACGGCGGGCTCGCCGCACGGATCGACGGGCTGCGTGATCCGGCCGATGCTGCCCGATGATCTGCCGCGAGTGGTGGAGGTCGATTCCGCTGCCTTCGATCCGCTGTGGCGCAATTCGCTCGAGGCGCTGACGCATGCCTTCAAGCAGGCCTCCTACGCGTCCGTTGCCGAGGATCGCTCAGGCCTGGTCGGCTATCAGTTCTCCACCGGCGGCACGTTCGGCACGCACCTTGCCCGGCTGGCCGTGCGGCCGGACACGCAGGGGCGCGGCCTGGGCGCTGCGCTGGTGCATGACCTCATCGCGCATATTCCCGAGGGACGCGAGCCGCGCATCACGGTCAATACACAGTCCGACAATACCGCCTCGCATGCCCTGTATTCAAGCCTTGGATTCCGGCATACGGGTGAACGTTTTCCCGTGTTTGCCTTCGCGGTCCAGCGGGCGGATTCGGCAGGGCAGAATAGCGGAGAGGCGCATTGAAGATACTGCAGTCCAGTTGGCAGGACAAAGAGGGTATCACGTTCCATGCGCAGAGCTGGGAGCCGGATGCCAGGCCGACGGCGGTAGTAGCGCTCCTGCATGGCCTGGGAGAGCACATCGCCCGCTATGCCGTCTTCGCCGAGGCTCTCGTGAAGGCGGGATATGCCGTGATCGGTTTCGACCTGCGCGGTCATGGGCGCTCCGGTGGTCGGCGCGGTCATACACCCAGCTACGAGGCTCTGCTGGATGATATCGACACCCTGTTGGTCCGCGTCAAAGGTCGATATCCACGGCAGCCCGTATTTCTCTATGGGCATAGCCTGGGCGGCGCCCTGGCAATTAACTACGTCCTGAGGCGTGCGCCAAGAATCCAAGGCGTGATAGCGACAGCACCATGGCTCAGAACGGTGATCGAGGCGCCGCCGCTGAAAGCGGCGCTTGCTCGAATCCTGGAACCCATCCTGCCGACGTATACCGAGCGGTGGGCGCAGGAACCAACCGAGCTTTCTCAGGACCCAGCCGTGGCGAGCGCCTTTGCGCGTGATCCTCTTCGGCACAACCTCATATCGGCGCGGATGTACCGCGCCTGCACGCAGGCGGGAGAGTGGGCGTTGGAGCACGCGGCCGAGTTTCGCCTTCCGCTTCTCTTGATGCATGGCACTGCGGATAGCCTCACCTCCTGGGAGGCCAGCCAGGAATTTGCCCGGCGGCTTGGGAGGAAGGTCACATGGCGGCTTTGGGACGGCTGGTATCACGAGCTGCACAACGAACCCGAAAGACGCCGAGTGGTGCAGACCATCATCGCTTGGATGAACCGCAAGTTAGAGAATCGACGGAGTGCGAGACCGCCTGCTGGACAAATGCGCCCGGGCATGAGAAAATCCCGCCCAATCCTTAACCCTGGAGCCTGAGGTGAATTGATGAGTAGAAAAGACCGAGACGGGATGAGCAAGCGCGAGATGTTCCGGGAGCGGCGCCGGCGAACTGAAACCCGCAATCGGCTGGTCGCGATTGGTTTGATCGTGCTCGGCGCGGCCCTGGTGGCGTTCTTCCTGATCTGGCCCACGCTGCGGCCGGTCGACGTGGTTGCCGTGACGCCGCTGACGCGCACGCAGGTCGATTTCAACCAGGCCGGGGATCCCAACGCCCCCGTCAAGCTGGACGAGTATTCGGATTTCCAGTGCCCCTTTTGCGCGCGCTTCAGCGAACAGACGGAACAAGCCTTGCTGGATGCCTACGTCGACACGGGCAAGGTGTTCTTCACGTACCACTCCGTGGGTGAATTCATCGGTCCTGAATCGAGTACCTCGGCCGAGGCTGCCTACTGCGCGGGTGACCAGAACAAGTTCTGGGAGTATCACGACTACGTCCTGGGTAATCAGCGCGGAGAGAACGCGGGCTGGTTTAGCACCCGCCGGTTGACGGCGTTCGCCGAGGCGCTGGGACTGGACATTAACGAATTCGGCTCGTGCTTCAACAACGGCAAGTACCGCGACATGGTGCGCCAGGAGCTGTTTGCAGCACGCGAGCTCGGCATCCAGTCCACGCCGTCCTTCATCATCACCTACACGGTGGACGGGCAGACCGTTACCGACAGCATCAAGGGCGCCGAAGGCTTCGGGGTCTTTCAGCAGAAGTTGGATGCAGCTCTGGCCGCGGCCGGGACCCAGTAAGAAACAAGATCAGTACGACAAAGGACGGCCATGGGCCGTCCTCTTTTTTTCCGGGATGCGAATGGTCCGTGGGCGAACATCTATTGTCCCTCAACCTCCCGCCGCATCAGAGCCCAGAGCGCCTCGACGTGCCTGCGCTCGGTCGTCAGGCCGCCAATGGAGATGCGCACCATCCAGCGGCCGTCGAGCATCGCCGGCGTGAGGTACGCGCCGCCGGAAGCATTGACCCTCTCGCACCAGTCCTGCGTGTGCTGGTCGAGCGTCTCGCCCCCGAGTCCGGGCGGTTCGTGCCGCACACACACAGTCTGCAGCGGGACTGGGGCCAGCACGCACCAGTGTGGAGCGGCCTGCACCTCAGCGGCCAGCCATTTGGCATGCCCCATGTCGCGGCGCAAGCGTTTCTGCAATCCTTCCACTCCCTGCTCGCGGATCAGCAGCCACAGCTTGAGGGCGCGGAAGCGCCGCCCGAGCGGTATGCCCCAATCACGCAGATTCCTCACCTGGCTGTCGACGCCGCTGCGCAGATAACTGGGGTTGGTGCTCATCACGCGCACCAGGTGCTGCGGGTCGCGCACGTAGTATAGCGAGCAATCGAAGGCCGCACCCAGCCACTTGTGGGCGTTCAAGACTAGCGAGTCCGCGGCCTCGATGCCCCTCCACATCCAGCGGCATTCCGGCAGGATCATTGCCGAGCCCGCCATGGCTGCATCCACATGCACCCAGGCGTTGTCCAGCCGCGCCACTTGCGTAATCGCACCGACGGGATCCAGAGCCGTGGTAGCTGTCGTTCCAACCGTCGCCACGACCGCGCAGGGCGTCAGACCCCTCTGCTTGTCCCGCCGGATCGTCTCCGCCAGCGCCTCGGCCTTCATGGCGTACTCGCCGTCGGCCTCGACCGTGTGGATGTTGTCGCGCCCAAAACCCGCCAGCAGCGCCGCCTTTTCGACGGAGCTGTGACTGTGCGGCGAAACGTACACCACCAGCGGGTTGGGCAGGCCCTGCAGCCCGCCGTGCGCCAGCGCGAAGTTCGAGGCGCGCTCGCGGGCACAGATCAGCGCCACCAGGGTGCTGGTCGAGGCGGTATCCTGGATGACGCCGCTCCACTCATCCGAGAGGCCCACCATCTGCCGCATCCAGTCGGTGACCACCTCCTCAAGCTCGGTCAGGGCCGGGCTGGACTGCCACGACAATCCCAGTACCCCCAGTCCTGTGCTCAGGTAGTCGCCCAACACGGAGGAAAGTTCACTGTTGCCAGGGAAGTAGCCGTAGAAGCCGGGATGCTGCCAGTGTGAAAGCCCCGGCACGATGATGTTCTCGAGGTCGCCGAAGATGCGGTCGAAGCCCTCGGGTGTGTTGGGGGGGGCGGCGGGCAACTGGCGCCGCACCGCGCCCGGCTCCAGCGTCGATCTGACCGGCAGCGCGTCGACGCGTGCGCGGTAGTCGGCGATCCAGTCGATGACCTGATGCCCGATGCGGCGGAACTCCTCAGCGTTCATGTGCGGACCCTCTGTTGTCTGGTCTTGCAAGCGTGGTCTTCTTTCCGGCGGCTTTGTTCTCTGCCAGTTCCAGCACGAACAACAGCGAGGAAAGGCGGTTAAGGTACTGATGCAGCGCCGCATTCTTGAGCTGCCCATGCCGGTGCAGTTCCACCACACGGCGCTCTGCGCGACGCACAACCGCACGCGCTACGGCCAGCGCGGCTCCCGCGGCTGAATCGCCCGGGACGATGAACTCTCCTGGCATGGGGATCTCCTGCGCCAGCGCGTCGATCTGTTGCTCGAGCCATTCCACCCGCGCGGGATCAAAACGGAAAGTGTTCGCCCCCTCCGGCGCAGCCGAAGCCTCGGCCATCAGCTGATATAGATCCCGCTGGGCTTCCAGCAGCAGCGGGGCTGTGCGTCTGTCGCGGGCCGCCGACCGGGCCGCACCCATGGCTGCGGAGGCTTCGTCGAGTGTGCCAACGGCCTCGATGCGCGGATGGTTCTTGGGCAGTCGCCCCTTGCCCAGCCAGCCTGTTGTGCCGTCATCACCCCTGCGCGTGTAGTGTGGCATGGCTGCATTATAATTTCGCCGGAGAGAGATGCATACCTCGAACAACCGCATGCGCCTTGCAGTTTCGCAGCCCCTGATGAGATGGGCTCATCAGACCCGTCTCGTGCCCCAGCTCCCGGTCGCCGCCTGCGCCGTTGCAGTCCGTCGCGGTGAGGTCGGCTGACCCCATGCTGCGGCCTGTGCACGCGGAGATGATGCACCGTGCCCTGGATGGCTTCTTCAGCGCCCGCGCCCTCAAGGCGATTATCGTGGCAAATGTGCAGGTGGATACGGTCTGGAACCAACTTGGCCGCCACGAGCTGCACTTCGACGACAATGCCTTCGAGAAGGCGCATGCGTATCTTGCCGACCAGCGGCGGCGCATTGAGTCCGCACTCGAGGCGGGAAAACCGGAAGGCGCGTGGCAGGCTTTTGGCAGGCTTACCCACGCGGCGCAGGACTTCTACGCCCACACCAACTACGTCGACCTGTGGGTTGCCTGCCAGCCCGAGGGCCTGGCGCCGCCCGCGTCTCAGATCGATCCGCTTGACGAGGATCTCGTGGGCAGTCCCGCGCTGCGTTCTGGGAAAGCCTATCTGCCGCTGGGCCTCCTGAGCTTCGTGCCGGTCATCGGCCCGTGGGCGGACAGGCTCTTGCCGCCCGACTCGCACGCCCACATGCACCTGGACTCGGCTGCCCGAGGCCCGATGTTTGAGTATGCATTCCAGGCCGCGGTGAAGCGCACGCGCTTGGAGTATGACCTGCTGACGAAGACGCTGACAGCGCCGCTCCTCGTCCGCTTTAGGGATCTGGCGGTCTAGTCTGCGCCCGCCCAGGTTCGGTACCTGAGCATGCCAAAGAAGACCAGAACCTCTTCGTTCGGCTCACCCGGTCGCATCGGGCACGACGCCTCGGCGTTCTATGCGGCCCGATTGTACGCCGATCAGCCGCAGGATCAGGCAATGCCGTATGCGGAGAATCCACCGGCGCCGGACAACCTGGACAGGATCTTCAACAAATCGGCGGAGCAGATGCACGAGCTGCCCCATGACTCGGTGCACCTGATGGTCACCTCGCCGCCCTATAACGTCGGGAAGGACTACGACGAGGACCTTTCCCTGGACGAGTATCTGACCTTCCTGAAGCGCGTCTGGGAGGAGGTCTACCGTGTGCTGGTGCCCGGCGGGCGCGCCTGCATTAACGTGGCGAATTTGGGGCGCAAGCCGTACATCCCCCTGCATACTTTCATGATTCGCGACCTGCTTGACATGGATTTCCTGATGCGCGGCGAGATCATCTGGGACAAAGGCGCTTCGTCCAGCGCCTCCACAGCCTGGGGCTCATGGCAGTCTGCATCCAACCCGACCCTGCGGGACGCGCACGAATACATCCTGGTGTTCTCCAAGGGCAACTACCGCCGTGAGCGCCCCGATGGCCGAAAGGACACCATAACGAAAGAGGAGTTTCTGGAATTCACCAAGTCCGTGTGGGCCTTCTCGGCCGAGTCTGCGCGCAAGGTGGGCCATCCGGCGCCCTTCCCCGTGGAGCTGCCCTATCGCCTGATCCAGCTGTACACCTTCGAAGGGGAGGTGATCCTCGATCCGTTCATGGGCAGCGGCCAGACGGCTCTGGCGGCCTTGAGGTCCGGCCGGCGCTACGTCGGATACGAGACCAACCCTGCATACGTCCGGTTGGCCGAAGCACGGATAGCCAAACAGGTATAATCTTTCTCATGGATATCAAGGAAAAACTCACCGAGGCCATGCGCACGGCCATGAGGGCCAATGACGACGTGAGCCGTCGCACCACGCGCATGGCGCTCGCTGCCATCAAGCAGGTGGAAGTGGATAAGCGGATCGCGCTGGACGATGCCGCGGTGATGGGGCTGCTGCAAAAGGAGATCAAGAACCGCCGCGAGGCGATCGAGGAGGCGCGCAAGGCCGACCGCAGCGATCTAATCGCCGAGAACGAAGCCGAGATCAAGGTGCTGGAGGCCTTCCTGCCAAAGGCCATGATGCCCGACGAACTGCGCCAGCTCGTGCAGGCCGCCATCGCGGAGACCGGCGCCGCTGCTCCGACCGACATGGGCAAGGTGATGAAGGAGCTCATGCCGAAGGTGGCCGGCCGCGCAGCCGGGGACCAGGTGAGCGCCATGGTGAAGGAATTGCTCACCAAGTGATGCACCTTAGCCTGCCGGGCCCCAAAAGCAGTCTACCGTGAGAACTGCCCGGGGTGCCGGCGCTCCTTTTGACGCGCCGCGACACTCCGGCGGTCAACTGCGCAGGCATCAGGCACCGCCCTCCTGCCCTCCACATGTCTGAAATCCAGAAAGTCCCGCCCGCTTCCTTCAGCTTGCGTACCCTGCGCGCCTTCCTGGTCGTCGCGGTGACCGTCGTGACCTATGCCGCTCTCGTGGTGCCGCTCAGCCTGCGCCCCCCGACACCGCCGCTGCATGCCGGGGACGTGGCGCCGTACGACATCCAGGCGCCGCGCAACGCCGAGTACGTCAGCCAGGTGCGTACCGACGAGGTGCGCACCGCGGCCGAGCGAGCGGTATTGCCCGTGTACACCGCGCCTGATCCCGCCATCGCCCGCGAGCAGCTCGATCGATTGAGGGGCGCCCTGGCACGCATTTCCATCGCCCGGCTCGACGAGGCAGCCACGATCGAACAGCGCGAGACCACGATCTCAGCCGTCGTTCCACCAGGGTTGACACTCGAGAGCGCCCGGCTGATCCTGGGTATGTCCGAGGGGCGCTGGCTTACCCTGCAGCAGGAGGCGGTGCGCGTGCTCGAACAGGCGATGCGCACGGCGGTGCGCCCCGAGAACATCGATCTCCTGCCGAATGACATCGCTTCCCGCGTCAGCCTGGCGCTGAACGAGCAGGATGCGGCGCTTGTGACGGACATCGTCATCGCATTTGTGATCCCCAACAGCCAGTACAGCCAGGAGTTGACGACGGCCGCCCAGGCCGCGGCCCGCGAGGCTGTGGACCCGGTGGTGCGCTCCTATAAACAAGGCGAAACCATCGTTACCGGCGGCGGGATCATCTCCGAAGCCGGCATGGAAGCCCTGCAAGAGTTCGGGCTTGTGAATGTCGAGCGCCCGGTGGAGACATTTCTGAGCGCCGGCGCGGTGACCTTGACGACCACCCTGCTGATCGTCCTGTACTTGTATCGCCGTCCCAGGCTGCAGTTCCTTGCCGATCATCGCAGCCTGTTGGTGCTGGCTCTCATCTTTCTGGGATTCCTCATCACGGCGCGGCTCGTTGTGCCCAACCGGACTATCGTGCCATACGCCTTCCCGCTGTCCGCCGCCGGTCTCTTGTTGGCCACGTTGTTCGGCATGGAGACGGGGATGATCCTGTCGCTGGGGATCTGCGTGCTGGCCACATACGGTCAGTCCAATACGCAGATCCTGCTGCCGTACTACCTCTTCTCCACGTGGTGCGGCGTCGCCATGCTCGGCCAGGCGCGCCGGTTCTGGGCCTTCTTCAGGGCGGGGATGACCGTGGCTGCCGTGGCTGTAGCAATGATCTTCGCCTATCGGCTGACCTCCGGCGACATGGATTGGATCGGCCTGGCAACGCTCATTGGGGCCGCGCTTTTTAATGGACTGGCCTCAGCCGGATTGGCGCTTCTGCTGCAGGCCCTGCTAGCCCAGTTCCTCAGTCTGCCGACCGCCCTGCAGTTGCTGGAGATCTCCCGTCCAGACTTCCCGCTCCTGCAGGAATTCCTGCGCAAGGCGCCTGGCACGTACCAACACAGCCTGCATGTTTCCAATCTTGCGGAGCAGGCGGCCGAGAAGATCGGCGCGGACGCCCTGCTCACGCGTGTCGGGGCGATCTATCACGATATTGGCAAAACCGTGGCCGATCCGTCGTTCTTCATCGAGAACCAGGTGGCGGGCAGCGTCAACACCCACACCGATATGACGCCTGAGCAGGCGGCGGTGTCCATTCTGCGCCATGTTCGCGACGGCGTGGTGCTGGCACATAAGCACAGGCTGCCGCGCCGTATCGATGACTTCATCCTCGAGCACCACGGCACAATGCTCACGCGTTACCAATACACGCAGGCGGTCGAGCGTGCCGGCGGTGACCCAGGAAAGGTGGACATCGAGAAATTCCGCTACCCCGGACCGCGACCGCGCTCGCGCGAGACGGCCCTGTTGATGCTGTCGGACGCATGCGAGGCGCGCAGCCGTGCCGAGAATCCGCAGAGCGAGGAGACGTTGCGGGAGATCGTCCGCTCGGTCATCGAGATTGTTGAGCGGGATGGCCAGCTCGACAACACACAGTTGACGCTGCACGATCTGCATCTCGTGGCCGAATCATTCGTAACCACCCTGCGCGGCACGTACCATCCGCGCATACAATACCCCGCCGCCGGGCTCCCCGCCGCTGCCCCGGCGCAGACAGCACGCCCGAGGGGCCCGTAGTCTCCATGGTGCACGTCGAGTCGCAACTGCAGCCGCTGCCTGTTGGCGCCGACCTGATCGAGGCGGCGGCGCGCCAAACGCTCGACCTGATGGGTGCTGCGGGCGACCTGACTGTCGTGTTCAGCGATGATGCGCAGGTGCGCGAGTTGAATCACGAGTTCCTGGGGATCGACCGATCCACGGATGTCTTGAGCTTTCCAGCCGCCGAGACCGATCCGGACACCGGAGCGGCATATCTGGGCGACGTGATCATCTCTGGGCCGCAGGCCGCCCTGCAAGCCCGCGCGGCCGGGCACTCGCTCGGGGCCGAGGTGCAGTTGCTCGTAGTGCACGGCGTACTGCACCTCCTGGGACACGACCACGCCGAGCCCGAAGCCAGGGCCCGCATGTGGGCTGCACAATCCGAGGTATTGGGGGGACTCGGTCTGCACGACGTTGTGATCCGGGAATAGCGGCATGCGCAAATTCACGACCTCCAGGGTGCGTTCCTTCGGCCATGCATTCCAGGGCTGGTGGTACGTGCTGCGGACGCAGCGTAACGCCTGGCTGCATGTGGGCATCGCGCTGGCGGTTTTCGGTCTCTCGTTCTGGCTGGAACTGGATGTCTTCCGGTGGGCGGTCATCGTGCTCACGACTGCGCTGGTTCTTGCCGCCGAGTTCTTCAACACAGCGCTTGAGGTGGTCGTGGACCTCGTCAGCCCGCAGGAGCACCCGCTGGCCAAGGTTGGAAAGGATGTAGCCGCGGCGGCGGTGCTGCTCACAGCCCTTGCGGCCGTGTTCATCGGGATCCTGATCTTGGGCCCGCCGTTCTTGCTCAAACTCGAGTCCATGATGACGCGTTGATCCCCGACGGAGACCTGGCGCCGCTGCCAGGCGCATGGAGGGGTCCGGTCGCGTGCCTGCCGTTCGTGCCTTACCATCCACGGTATTTGGCAGGGAGATGATGTGACCTTATCGTTTCGCTTTGGCACTGTTGGCTCTCCAACCGGCACGCCCAAGAAACCGGGCGGATCGGTCGGCGCGATCCAGTTCAGCAAGTCCATTGGTCTGACGGCCCTCGAGCTCGGCTGGGTGCGATCGGTGCGCGTGACCGAGGCCACGTGCGCGGCCATCAAGGCCGCCTCGCTCGAGCACGAGGTTGCCGTCAGCATCCACGCCCCGTATTTCATTAACCTGAACGCCGGCTCCGACGAGTGGCCCAGGTCCCGCAAGCGCCTGATGGATGCGGCGCACTACGGGAATCTCGCCGGCGCCACAGACATCATCTTCCATCCCGGCTCGTACTTTGGCAACCCCCCTTCAGAGGTGCTGGAGACGGCCATCCCGCGGCTCAAGGAATGCGTGGCTGAGCTGCGCCGCGCGGGCAACCCCGTCACGCTGCGGCCTGAGACCATGGGCAAGTCGGCGATGCTGGGCTCGTTCGAGGACTCCCTGGCGATGGCGCGGGCCATCGAGGGCGTGCTGCCATGCCTGGATTTTGCGCACCTGCACGCGCGCCCTGGTGACGGCACGATGAACACCTCAGAGGAATGGTCGCGGCTGCTGGAGGCCTATGGCAGGGCGCTGGGCGAGGCGGCGCTGCAGCAGCTGCATATTCACCTATCTGGGATCGAGTACGGCCCGAAGGGGGAGAAGCAACATCTCGAGCTGAAGGACGCGGACTTGGACGTGAGGGCACTCCTGCGCGCGCTGCGCACTCACGGCTGCGCAGGGCGGATCCTGTGCGAGAGCCCCATTATGGAAGAGGATGCCCTGAAGATGAAGAGGTCGTGGGCCAGGATCAGCAGGGGGTAGTATGCAGCGGGCCTCGCGGACGGGCATACCACTTCGAGTCGATACGACGGAAAACCGCCGATAGCCCCAATGTGGTGTGGGATTGGGGCTTGATTCTTCTCCGAAACGGCGTACAATGTACCTAAGTAAGTGCAAACCATCACGATCTTGAAAGTTTTTGGAGGTTTCTGATGGTTCTGACGCTTAGAAGTGCCTTCGCTTGCTGTTAATACCAGAAACCACTTTGGCGCGATCACGCCATGAGCGCTGGAAACAGACAAGTGGTCATGAGCGAAGAGCTAAACAAGCCTCTCTACACGCGAATTCAGGAGTATGTCGCCGACTTGATCCTCTCGGGCAAGTTGGCGCCGGATTCCAAGATCCAGTCTGAGCGGGATTTCAGTGAAGACCTGGGGGTAAGCCGGATGACCGTGCGGCGCGCCATCACGGAACTCGTCAACGAGGGTCTTCTGGAACGGAAGCATGGCTCGGGCACGTACGTGGCCAAGCCCAAGCTGACTTACCAGGCCAGCGAACTGGCGAATTACGTCGAGGCGATGCAGAAGCGCAACATCGCCACCGCCAGTCAGCTGTTGGAGTTCGATCAGGTGGCAGCCAGCAAGCGCCTGGCCGGGTTCCTGGGGTTGCAGATCGGCGACCCCATCTATCACGTGTCCATCCTGCGTTTGGCAAATCGCGTTCCGGTTGTTCTGGAACGCGTTTTTGTTCCGTGCGCGCGCTGCCCGGGCCTCGAGGAATGGAACCTTGAGAAAAGTCCCATTCACGATCTGCTTACGGACGTGTATCACATCACGCCCGGGCGCATCTCGCAGACCGTCGAGGCGGTCGTGGCCGCGGACGCGGTTGCCCAGCAGTTGCGCGTGGACGAGGGTTTTCCACTCCTCATGCTATCCCGCATCACGTTTGAGCGCAGCCAGGAGCCCATCGTGTTCTCCCAGGACTTCCTGCGCGGCGATTACGTGCGCATCCACGCGGATGCGCAGCTGGATCAGAGATCACCTTCGGGCAATCCGAGTGGATCCGGAAAGGAGGCCAAGACAGCCGATCGATGAGTCAGAAAAGCCGCACTTGCTCATGGTTCGTTATCCTGCAAGGAGTTAGAAAGGAGAATTGCAATGGCTGAGATGGTTGCCCCTGCGGCCGCAAAGGGTAAGAAGCTTTACGCCCGCAAGAGCTCCGGCCTGGTCAGGACGATCGGTGTCTTTGGTGCCATGGTCTTTGGCGTCCACTGCATCAGTCTGTCCTCCTCGGGCCTGATTCCGTTCTCCTGGGTCGCCGGTGTTTGGCCCGGGAGCAGCATCATCGGCGTGCTGACAGTGGCGATGTTCTTCTGCCTGTTCCATGCCTATACCTACTCTGTCATCGGCGCCACGATGCCGCGCTCCGCGGCAGACTACACGCTTGCCAGCCGCACGCTCAGCGCGCCGTTGGCGTTCGCCGCCTCCTGGACGCTGGTGATCTTCAGTGCCATGGTCGCCGGTGCCCTGATCGCCTGGATTCCGAAAACCGCCATACCCGTGCTCTTCCGCACCATGGGTATTGTCACGGGGAATCAGGGTTTCATCGGCGTGGCCGACTGGTCTGTCACGACCCCCGGCATCATCACCATCGGCACCATTTGCGCGATCATCGTGTTCATCCTGATGATCATGCCAACGCGCACCATCCTGCGCGTGCTGGAAGTGGGCTTCTTCCTGGGCCTGCTCGCTTGGGTTATTCTGTACTTCCAGCTGGGTGCTGCGGCCAAGGATGCGTTCCCGGCTGCTTGGGATCGCTTCATGGGCGCGGGGAGCTATGCTGCACGCATTGATCTGGCCAAGGCCAATGGCATGGTCATCAATCCCAATGTGGGCATGATGACCCTAGCCGGCCTGATCATGGGCTTCTGGATCTTCTACGGCTACTACATCCCGACGTTCTTCGCGGGTGAGGTCAAGCAGGCTGAGAAGACCCTCCTCGCCGGCTCATGGTCTTCGCTGATCGTGACTTGGGCGATCTTTGTTGTGGCTGCCCTGTTGCTGCAGCGTCTCGTGCCCATGGAATGGATCGCGGCCGAGTCCTACCTGAGCAATGCCGGCGTGAGCGACGCCAATCCCATGCCGTGGATCACGTTCTATGCGGCCGTCCTCAATCCCAACATCATTCTCCTGTGGATTGTGGCCATCGCCTGGGTCTACACGCTGATTAACCTGGCGCAGACGTACTTCTTCTACTGCAGCCGCATCATCTTTGCCTGGTCGTTTGACCGCCTGATCCCGGAACAGGTCTCCTACATTCACCCGACACTGCACAGCCCGATTGTCGCCATCTTGATCATCGCGCTGATTGCCGAAGTCGGCGTGATCGATGCTGCTACGGGCGGCGTCATGGGCGCGCAGCTGAACTTCGTGTTCTTTGCAGTTTGCACGCAGCTGATCCCGGTCCTGGCAATGACGCTGTTCCCCTTCACCAAACCCGACCTGTTTGAGAATGCCTCGGCCTTCGTGAAGCGCAAAGTGGCGGGCATCCCGCTGATCACCATCGTCGGTGGCATCACGATGGCCTACCTGTTGTGGATGATCATTGCTTCGTTCCTGTATCCTGCCGTCGGTGGACGCATCGGCACGGGGACCCTGGCTACACTGGCCGGTTTTGTCGTCAGCGGCCTGATCGTGTTCTATGTCGCCCGGGCGTACCGCATGAGCAAGGAAGGCATTGACATCAACTGGACCTTCCAGTCGGTGCCGCCCATCTAGACTGCAAGCCCTGCCACGATTGTCGCGCACAGTGCTGCGGCAGGCAGACATGGTGGTTCGGCAGGGGCAG
>JAZDHO010000198.1:0-2455 GCA_043805815.1 Chloroflexota bacterium | reverse complement strand
AGCGGGCGACCATGGGTGGGGTCGTGGCGAACAATGCGACGGGCGCGCACTCTATCCTGTACGGGATGACGGCGGATCATCTCGTCTCGGCCAATGTGCTGCTTGGGGACGGGACCCGCGCCCTGCTTGGACCAGTGCAGAATGGCGCGAGTTCTGGAGCAGATCGGGCAGACCGCGATGATGCAGAAGCGCCGGCAGCGATTCGGCCTGGGCGATACAAAGCCATCCTCAACGCCGCGAGGTGGATCCGGTCCAGCCACAGGCAGGCCATACTGGATCGTTTCCCCAGCACGTGGCGCAATTCGGCCGGCTATCGAATCAACTACCTGCTGCCGTGGGCACCAAGCGCGCCGCCAGGTTGGACCGGTGCTGATTATCCCGCCATTCACGACGGTGAGGATTTCAACCTGGCGCATCTGCTGACCGGCAGCGAGGGCACCCTGGCGGTCATCCAGGATGTAACTGTGAACCTGGTGCTGAAGCCCAAGCATGCCATTCTGGGAATCCTCGCGTTCGATGACCTCGCGGCTGCATGCGATGCCGTGCCAGGTTTGCTGCGGCACGGGCCATCGGCGATCGAGCTCATTCCGCGACTGATCCTGGATGCCGCGCGACGGATTCCCGGCTACGCAAGTCAGATGGGTTGGCTGCGCGGCGATCCGACGGCGATCCTGGTGATCGAGTTCTCCGGCGATGACCCCCGGGTCCTGAGACAGCGCATGGCTGATCTCGGCGGAGACGTGCAGGCAGCCGCGACTCCGGAGGAACAGGCGATGGTGTGGAACACGCGCAAAGCGGGCCTGGGACTGCTCGACTCTGCACCGCAGACTGCCCGGCCGACGGCCTTCATCGAGGACTGCGCCATCCCAGTCGAGCATCTGGGGGAATTCGTCCGGGAAATACAAAGCTTAATGGACGATCACGATGCCAGCGGTGGCATCTATGGTCACGCCTCCGCGGGTTGCCTGCACATCCGACCGGTGCTCGACTTGAAGAGCGGCAGGGGAGTTCGTGCCCTGAGGGATATCGCGCAACAAACATTGGAACTGACCCTGCGACTTGGCGGGGCCATGTCCTCCGAGCACGGCGATGGACTCGCCCGCGGCGAATGGTTGCGGCGAACGTACGGCGACGACCTTGCGAAGGCAATGCTGGCGCTGAAGACGGCCGCCGACCCCGAAGGCATACTCAATCCGGGGAAGATGCTGGACGCCCCGCCCATGGACGCAAACCTCCGCTACGGCGAGGGCTATCGCAGCCGGGCGTGGACCCCGGGCATGGATTTTGTGACCCACGGTGGTTTGACCGCGGCCATCGAGCAATGCAACGGACAAGGAGTCTGCCGTAAGGCAGATGGTGTGATGTGCCCATCCTTCCAGGCCACTCGGGAGGAAATGCACTCGACGCGCGGCCGGGCCAATCTGCTGCGGGCTCTGATATCCACGGGCTGGCAGATGCCGAGTGGAACGGGGCGCGCTGCCCACCGGCCGCGGCCGGAATTGGCCGACGCTGTCCACAATGCGCTGGACCTGTGCCTGGCATGCAAGGGCTGTAAGGCGGAATGTCCGAGCGGCGTCGACATGGCCCAGCTTAAGCCGGTCTTCCTGGAGCATCGATACCGCACGCGGTTGAGACCCGTCCGGGACTACCTCTTCGGGTACTTCGGCGTTACGGCGCGTCTACTGAGTGCCGTCGCGCCGCTGGCGGCCGCGGTGCAGAGAGTGCCACTTGTGCGGCAGATAGGTGCGCGCGCCCTGGGAATCGCGGTTGAACGGCCGCTGCCGCGAATTGCCGGTGCGCGGTCACGAAGGCCGCAGCAGCCGGGTGTGCCCTCAGTGCTCCTTGTGCGTGACCCTTTCTCCCACTACGTGGACGGTGCGGTTGAGGATGCGGCGCTGGCCTTGCTCGAAGCGGCGGGCTTCAACGTGCGGATACTGAACACCATTAGCGCGGGGGCGGCGCTGATCTCGAAGGGTTTCTTGGGTGCGGCCCGCCGCCACGCAACCGGCCTGATGGATGAGCTCCTACGGGCCGATCCGAGCGGCAGGGTGCCGATCGTGTTCCTGGAAGCATCCGAATTGTCTGTGACGCGCAATGAGTACCGAGGCCTGATGCGCGGACTCACCGAGGCTGCCGTCGAGAGGCTGACCAGCGCTCAAAGCGTCGAAGAGCTGCTCGTCCGCTCGAGCGGGCTGGCCAAGACGGATGCAACGGAATCCAAGGGAAGGATTCTCTTTCATCCCCACTGTCACGAGAAGGCCGAGATTCGAGGGACGGAGTCGTCGGCCAGCGAGCCGTACGCCGGCATGCAGCTTCTGGGGAAGTGCGGCTACGAGGTTGAGCTGGTGGAAGCAGGGTGCTGCGGCATGGGAGGCACGTTCGGGTACGAGGCTGAACACTATGACATCTCGCAGAAGATCGGGGAGCTCATGCTCTTTCCTGCAATCAGGGCCGC
>JAZDHO010000197.1:0-6073 GCA_043805815.1 Chloroflexota bacterium | reverse complement strand
GCAATCGAGGTGCCAGCAATCCTGAAAGCCTCTTCTCGGCCGAAAGAAATGGGTGTACTATACGGCCCCTCGCGGGGCGCACCGGCCCGGCGCAGGCAGAAGAAAGGGAGGTTGCCGAGGACAATTCAGAAGCACGGGAGTGGCATGAGTTCCACAAGCGGATCGAAGTCAGGGGCGATAGCGAGCGTTCGTCTTCCGAAGAAGAACTGAACAACCGGTTGAATGGCCTCTCCGAGGCAGAGGCCGAGATCTGGTGCACAAGCTCAAGTGCCTGCGCTACGAGCACTCTTTCCCGCGCGCCAGGTCCTCCGCGCTTCAGGACGTCTTCTATCTGGTGGAGACCGCCCGCTGGCATCTTAAGCGGGACGGGAACTCGGACAGGTGGCGGGAGTACATTGCCCTCCACATGTACCAATTCCAGTCGGCTCTCCAGGAGGCCATGGAGTTGGCGGCGGAGATCGAGAAGCGGACTGGTTTCTCCGGCAAGGAACTGGCAGCAGAGTAGAGCGCAGGGATGAGCAATCGAAACGGCCGCTGCGCGCGGCCGTTTCGATTACGGGGGAATATCACCGGGCTGTCGGCGGTCCGGGCGGCGCACTCCTGCGGCTTGAAAGCCAGCGGATGAGGAGTACCAGCAGGATCACCCCGATCAGGCCGGCGCACCCAAGCATCAGGAGCGGTACCAGCACTAGGAGTGCCGAAGGCCCGGGTGATGTCTCCAGCGGTGCGGAAGCGGGAGGCACAGCCAACGGCTCAGGTGCTGCACCCGGTGTGGGGGACTCGGTCGGGATTGCCGTGATCGTTGGCGTCGCAGTAGGTGAGAGGGTATATGTCGGAGGGACCGGAGTATAGGTGGGACCGGAGTCCCTGCTGGCGTCCCTGATCGCCTTTTGCGTCTGGAGATAGTTGGACTCGGGGCAGGGAATCTCCTCGCCATCTGCGTTGTAGCACTTCTTGTCTGGAGGCGCTGGCGCCGCAGCAGCCGCCGTAAGCAGGCCGACGGCCACGGCGAGTGCCACCAGCACAAGCACGGAAGAACGGAACTTCTTCATCTCTGCCTCCTCGCGTTGGCATGATTGTTGCACAAAGGCGCACAAAAGTCAACGCGCGCAATCCGGCAGGTTGATCGAGGCCCGCCAGATTGTCTTCCTGTGCGCAATAGTGCGGCTCGCGGCTGCGCCTGACAGCGATCTCGGTCCAGTTGCCTTGCCGAAGATCATCCTGGCCCGACCGCGCCTTGCTTCTCAAATCCTTTCATATAGATACTCAAATTGCACGACAGATCTATCTTCTGGCCAACCGTGAACGCGAGGCTTCTTGAAGATTCGCTTGAACAAGGCTGGGTCAGGAAGAAGCTTTGACCCGATGACATTCGTTGACGTGCGCCCATCAGGATCTCTGAACTTAAAGACCTTATCGTGATTGTCGTGCAGAAAATATCTACGACAAGTCCGTTCAACAGTTGACAAGTACTCTCTGGAAGATGCCCCGTCCATTTCAGAGAAGCTAGAAGAATTATAGAACAAGTCAACTGATGAAACAGGCAATTGAGCAACTGCAAAATGCGGGAATACCGCCACGTCGTATTCATCATGAGACTCAATACCAACAGCCCCCTCATTGAATAGGCGCACGCGTTTCTCCGGAAGACTTGATAGCAAAAAGTACGAGCTAATCGCAGCAACCTCCGGAATATCGAAAATCAGGTATTTACAGACCTGATCGCCGGCCATCTTTATGGTCTGGTACGCTTGACCTCCCAAACCGCCTCCAATCTCCACAATAATTGACCTGGGAATATCTCGGAGGAGTTCGCACATCTCCATAGCATGATACGCATGCCGAAGGACTTCTACACCAATAATACTTCCACGCACGGCAATCCCTTCCGGGTTGCCCACGAATGGAAAGTCGAGTTTCTCAAGATCAAAATCAAGTGCTAGGAGCTTGTCGCGATACGCGCTCCACACATATTTGATATACAAACCTCCAAGGGGTGCATGATAACGAAGATGGAAATCATAGCCTCCCATACCGATCGTAAACTGCTCACGATGGAGGTTTTCAAACAAGTCGGATAGACATGACAGATCCTCGGCTTCCAAGGCGGCTATCAGATCCTTAAGATTTACGGATATCCATTCTTCCCAAAGACCCCTGATCTGAAATGGCAATGGAGCTCGTTGCTGAGCTTGTTTGGATGCTCTATAGGCTGTGACTATCCTGCGCAGGTGGTCCGGGTTGCTTCTATGATGATATATCATCTGACGGTGGTCAGCAAAGCCATCCCCAGTGTTTAGTCTACGATCCGCTCTTGATAGACGAGCATAGCCGATCAGCACTTCGAAAGGTCGCCTTGCCATTGTGGCTATGACTCGGGTGGATTTGTCCCACAGGGTTCCACTGGACCAAGCTTTCTTTACCTTCGATGAAAAGTAACGTATGCGCTTCATGCAATCTCCCTTCGCTCGGAGCAGGTTGACTCTGCAGGTCTTGTCATTTGTGCGTCTTCGAAATATTCAAGGCACAAGGGGCAATACTGCAAAACCGGATCAGGCTCTCCCATTCTCGTTCATGACTCTGGGTCTGATTGGCTTTGCCGGATTGCCATAACAGATCATATCTTCGGGCAAATCATGCAGCACAGTGCTGCGAGCACCAACTACAACTCCACGCCCCAAGGTCACCCCGCGTCCCTGATCGCCTTTTGCGTCTGGAGATAGTTGGACTCGGGGCAGGGAATCTCCTCACCATCTGCGTTGTAGCACTTTTTCTCCGGAGGCGCTGGCGCCGCAGTAGCCGCCGTAAGCAGGCCGACGGCCACGGCGAGTGCCACCAGCACAAGCACGGAAGAACGGAACTCCTTCATCTCTGCCTCCTCGCGTTGGGAAGATTGTTGCACGAAGGGAGACAAAAGTCAACATGCGCAATCCGGCATCACGATCCGGCCAAGGGCAGGCTCAAACGACGTGAACGCGGGCGAGGGACCGTGTGCGCTCATTCCCTGAAGAGGCTCTTCCCCTCCAACAGAACCCCCCCTCCTGCCTCCCCTATTGGGCTCGTCGTTGAGAGGAGGGTGTTCGTCCCGACGAAGCAATCTCCTCGCGGATCACGGAGGAGATTGCTTCGCTTCGCTCGCAACGACGTGAGGAGTGGAGGGGGCTTCACTCCCGAAAATGACTCATCTCCTCCAGCGGGTCGTTCGGGCGGACGATGAGCGTCGGCGTGTGCACGCTCCACTCCAGCGCGTCGGCCTCCGCCAGCAGCGCGTCGGCCATGACGATGTCGTCGTGGATCAGATTGCCATCCGGGTCACGCGTGCCCTCCGGCACACCCCAGCGCAATGTGCGGTGCGGACCCAGCGGCACATCCGAGATGCAGGCGCCGTATTGCATGTCCACCATTGCGCGCGTGACGGAGGCATGCGCGGCGGGTGACTCCGGTCCCTCGTGGGACCGGAGTGGGCGATGCGGGCCGGCGGCCCGCTCGCCCGAACAATCCCTCAGACGCCCCGTCTCGATCATCGCCAGGAACCGATAGCCGAGCTCGCTCTTCTTCTGCGCGCTGAACTTCACCGGCAGCACGCGCGTCGGGTAGCGCTTGTCGAGCATGGCCCACAGGCCCTCCCCCACGCCTGTCGCATCCACGACGATGTGCTGCGGTCCCCACTGATCCACCAGAGCGCTCAACTTCCCGAAGACCGCCAGGTGATTGAGCCCCGTCCACTGCACGCGGCGCACAATGCGGAAGATGGGCGCCTGCAGCGTATCCATGGCCGATAGGTCCACGGAGGCGATGGTGAGCGACACCGAGTCGCGCCCGGGATTGCGCAGCATCTGCTCCTCGGGGCTGTGGAACGTCGCCTCGTCCTGCCCGGCAACGTCCAACGCGAACACGTAGGCATCCGCGTCGCCCCGATCCACCGAGTCGCAGTGCATCATCGCCCGGCGCGCGGGCGTGAACATGCCGGCCTGCGCATCGATCTCCTCGTTGAAGTACTGCGTCCGGATCAGCGGATGGCCGCGGCCCAGGCGCGCGATCTGCCCATCCACGTATGCGCCGTAGGCCGGGACGACCGCGCGCACATCCTCGGCGTCGTACAGGAACACGCGGCGGATGCCGTCGGCCTGTTCGGCCTGGCGGGCGGCGCGCAGCTCGCGCGCCAGCAGCGTGTGACTGGTCCAGGCCGTGCCCATGAACAGCCGCGTGGCATTGGTCGAGGCCGCCATGGGCGCGAAGTTGCGGTCGTAGACCGCCGGCGCCACGTCCTGCGCCTCGTTGACGATCAGCAGCATCGAGGCCACCGCGCCCACCACGTTGGCCTTGGCGTCGCCCGAAAGGAATGTGACCCGGGCGCGGCCCACGAAGCGGATGAAGTCCGAGCGCTTGCGCCAGTGCCTGCGCGTCAGGCGGTTGCGCCGCAATCGCGCCTCAAAGCGCTCGATGGCGTTGATGGTCTGCGGCTTGTACGTGGGATTGACCTCCACGATGCCGGTCTCCCGCCGGTGCGTGCGCGTCAGCAGAAAGGCCTTCAGGTTCGCGGACAGTTCGTCCTTGCCCGATTGGCGCGCGAACATGATGACGATCGAGCGGCCGGCGTTCTGCGCGATCGAACTGAGCACGGCCTGCGCCGCCTCAAGCTGGTACGGGCGCAGCGAGATGCCCATGAGACCGCGCGCGAACGCTTCCAGGGACTGCGAACGCTGCTGCAGGAGCTGCTGCCTGTGCGCTGGTCCGTTCATTCGAACGCCCGCAGGTCGGTCGGATCGAGCTCGTCGATGGCATCCAGGTCCGAACTGACCGCCGCGTCCACCTTGCGCGACATGACGCCGGTGCGCTCCAGCGCGTCGAGCGCGGCCACCAGGCGGATGATCTTCATCAGCGCCTCCAGCTCCTTGTCGTTGATCTTCTTGAGCGGCGTCAGCTTTGCCAGGCGCAGGAGCTTCGTGCGCAGCAGGTTGCGCTCGTGCTGGCTGCCGAGCGGTTCGGCGTCCAGGCGGCGCTTCTCCTCCGCCGTGAACGTCCGGGCATAGAAGCCGTGATCGTGGTCTGGCGCCTCGCGCGGTCGTTCGCTCTTCTTGCGAGAGGCGGGTTGGGGGGTCTGTGTGTTCATGTCACCTCACGATGGATCTCAGGATGTTGACGAGACTTAGGGCACCTCCGCCGAAGGCCAGCCAGGCGAGGGTTTCGAGGCGCGTGCGCGAGGACTCGACGGTGCGCAGGCGGACTTCCTTATCGGCGTCGCGCTGCTGCAATTCAGCGATGCGGCTCTCGATCAGCTCGAGCTTGAGCTGCAGCAGCTCGGCCTCTTTTGATTCAAGCTGATGCTTGAGGGTTTCAAGTCTGGTCATGGCATTCACCTATCCGACCCGGGGACGCCAAACACAGAGGACACGAAGTCCAAAAGGGAGGCGCATGCTTCGTGGGACGGAGTGACGTGCAATCCGCGCCTCCTTCCGTCGTTGCGAAGTGGGCGCAGCCCAACGAAGCAATCCCCTCGCCGAGTCCGCGGGCGCACGTCGTTTCCAGGAGCATCGCCTCGAAGCAACTGCTCCTCCGTTCCTGCGCAACGCCCCCTCCGGCGCTTCGTGAGCACGCCACGCCCCCGGCGTGGCAGCTCCCAAATGCACGATTCGCGCGCGGCTCGACCGCGTCCTTGAACGTGCATTTGGGGGGAGGCAGGTGGGGGCTCCCTCACCGCACGATGCACGACTGCCTGCGCCACACGCGGCATCAGCCACCCTCCATGAACCGGCGGACCTTCTCTTCCACTTCCGCCTGGCGGTCCCTGGGCGCGGGCTTGGTGGGCGGGGGCGCGGCAAGCCGCATAGCCTCGATGGCCGCGCCCACACGCAGTCCGTGCGCCCGGGCAGCCTCCACATGCGCCTGCAGGTACTCCAGCGTCATATGCGGCAATTCGCCCAACTCGCCAGCGGTGGGCTCGCGAATACCGAAACCGGACATTGCGCTGATCAATTCCTTTCTGCGAGCGCTTGGTAGTAGTGTTCCTCTATCAGGAGGGTTAAGTGAATCACTACTACTACTAGGTCCTTTTAAAGGATTCGGCCCCATC
>JAZDHO010000196.1:0-23422 GCA_043805815.1 Chloroflexota bacterium | reverse complement strand
CTCGTTGAGGAAAATATCCTGCACCGCAAGGAATTCAAGAGCCTCGAAGGCCTCGGCCACGTGATTCAAGTTCGGGTCTGATAGCAGCGGGTTCTCACCCATTATGAACAATGCCTTCACGCGTCCTTGGAGCGCGGCGTTCGTCATCTCGGTCACGGTCAGCCCTGGAACTGCCGGGAGCGGTGCGGGCGTGAGCCAGGCACCTTCAAACTTGGCTCGGACCGCGGGATCAGCGACGGCCTGATATCCCGTGAGCACGTTCGGCAGTCCTCCGACGTCGCAGGCGCCCTGGACGTTGTTCTGGCCCCGGAGGGGATTGACTCCAGTGCCAGGACGACCGAAGTTCCCCGTCAGCAGCGCCAAATTGGCAAGCGCCTGCACGTTGTCCACGCCGTGCGACGACTGGGTGATCCCCATGGCCCAGAAGATGGCGGCACTGGCGGCCCTGCCATACAGGCGCGCAGCCTCGACTATCAGTCCGGCTGGGACGCCTGAGACCTGCTCCGCCCATTGCGGAGTGCAGTCCACTACTGCGCCTGCCAGGGCCGCGAAGTTCTCTGTGCGCGCCTCAATGAATGCATGGTCCTGCATGCCCTCGGCAATGATGACGTGCGCGATGGCATTGAGGATTGCCACGTCCGTGCCGGAGCGCGGCCTCAGGTGCAGGGCGGCGAACTCGGCAAGCTCGATCTCGCGCGGATCGATCAGGATCAGGCGAGCGCCATACTTCCGAACCGCCCCCTTCATCTCAAGTGCAAGAACCGGATGTGCCTCGGTGGTATTGCTGCCTGTCACCAGCAGTACGTTGGCGAAGCAGATATCGGCGATGGAATTGGTCATCGCACCCGAACCCAGACTCGCGGCCAGACCGGCCACGGAACTGCTGTGTCAGAGGCGGGCGCAGTGATCTATGTTGTTTGTGCCAATGATGCCCCTGGCGATCTTCTGCAGCAGGTAGTTCTCTTCGTTTGTGCATTTTGCCGAGACGAGAAAGCCGATCGAATCCGGGCCATGCTCTTGCCGTATTCCGTGCAGACGACGCGCCGTAAGATCAAGGGCGGCATCCCAACTGGCAGGTTGCAGCGCTCCCTCAGAACGCACCAGCGCCTGCGACAGACGATCGGGAGCATGCACAAAGTCCGTGCCGAATCGGCCCTTAACGCACAAGTTGCCGTGATTCACCGGGCTTTCAAATCGTCCGCTCACCCGGTAGATCAGGTCGTCGCGCACGTGCAAATCAACCTGGCAACCAACACCACAGTAGGGGCACGTGGTGGCGATCGTTCGATCAGACTTGATCATTCGGGGACTCCTTGTGGCTGCAACCGCGCCTGGAGCGCAGCGGCTTCAGGCACGCCGTTCGCGGCGCTGTCGTTTTCCGGTGTTTAGGACGCTGATCTCTTGCGGACTCTTGCCATTCTCGAGCAGGTACTCGCGTTTGGCCTTCAGAGCGCCAGTTGGGCAGACGCCCACACACTGGCCACACAAGACGCACGTGGTCTCGGGAATGGAGCGTTCAAAAAACGTTCCGATCTGGGTGTCGTAGCCCCGGCCGCTGAAATTGATGGCAAATGTATACTGCGCATCGTCGGCACACACCTGGACGCAGCGCCAACACAGGAGGCACTTGGCGTAGTCACGGATGTACATCGGGTTGTCATCCTTGACCGCTGTCTCACGTCGCACGGCTCCAGGAAAGCGCTCCGGCGCCGCGGCATTCTGTTCCATCATGTGATGGATCTCCGGAGCCTGCGACAGATCCATTGTGGAATCCAGCATCTCAAGGATCGTCCGGCGCGCTCGGGTTACCCGCTCGCTTTGAGTCTGGACCTGCATGTCGGCTGCCGCCGTTACGATACAGGCGGGCTGCAGGATTCGCTGGCCCTCGACTTCGACCACGCAGATGCGGCATAGCCCGTTGCTCGTAGTCGCCTGGTGAAAGCAGATGCTGGGAATCTCCTTTCCGATCTGGCGCGCCGCGTCCAGCAGCGTAGTGCCCCGCTCCACAACCACTTGCTGCCCGTCGATCGTCAGCGATACAGTCTCAGTCATATCCTCTCCATGGGCGCTGCACCATCACCGCGAGCGGCGGACGCTCTTGGTCGAAGCCTTGGGCTTGCGCGCAACGGACTTCTCGGCCGGTGCTCGTTTCCCGCTGGCGCCGGCCCGGGATCGCGGGGACGCGCTTGTCTTCAGCCGGCGTCCGGATCCGCCATATTTGCGCTCTTGCGGTGCCTGCTTACGGCGCACGTTTTGTGGTCCTTCTTGGCGAGGCTTGTGCGTGGACGCGGCGGCGCCCTGTGCCTCGAACAGGTCCGGCCAAAGCTTGACGGCAGAAAGGACCGCCGTGGCGGCGGTCTGGCCCAATCCGCAGAGACTGGAATCGGTCATTGTCCAACCCACGTCTTGCAGCCGATCCGCATCCCCCAACAGCGTTTTCGCGGCAGCGATCCTATCCAGGATCTCCTTTTGACGCTGAGTCCCCAACTGGCAGGGGTAGCACTTGCCGCAGGACTCGTGTGCGAAGAAGTGGCCCAGCCGCCTCAAGACATCGCGCATGTCGCGCCGTTCATCGAACACCATCACGACGCCCGAACCCAACGGCAACCCCGCGGCGCGCAGATCTTCGAATGTGAGCCGAACATCCAGGTGGGCAGTCGTGGCGAACGCGCCGGCGGCGCCACCGAAGAGCACCGCCTTGAGAGACCTCCCTTCAGCGATGCCGCCGGCCATCTCGAGCAGTTCACGCAACGTCACACCGAAGGGAATCTCGTACACGCCCGGCCGGCCGGCATCGCCTGAGACACAGAGCAACTTGGATCCCGAAGAGGTCTCCGTGCCGATCCGGCGATATTCAGCCGCGCCGCGCAGTACGATCAGCGGGACATTGAAGAGCGTCTCCACATTGTTGATGACGGTAGGCTTGCCGAAAACGCCGTATGTGGTTGGAAAGGGCGGCTTCACGCGCGGGAAACCGCGCTTCCCCTCGATGGACTCGAAGAGCGCCGTCTCCTCGCCGCAGATGTAAGCGCCGGCTCCCAGGCGGATCTCGATCTCGAATGAGTAGCTGGAGCCCTGTAGACTTGTTCCAAGCAGGCCTGCACTTCTCGCTTCCGCCAGGGCGCCTTCCAACACCGGAAGGATGTACGGGTACTCGCCGCGAAGATAGATGTAACCCCGCTCCGCACCGATGGCGTAGCCGGCAATCAGCATGCCTTCGATCAGGGTGTGGGGGTCGTCAATCAGCAGGACCCGATCCTTGAATGTGCCTGGTTCCGATTCATCCGCATTGCAGACGACATACTTCGGGGATCCGGCCGCCGCGGCTGCACCTTCCCACTTGATGCCGGTCGGGAACGCGGCCCCACCTCTGCCGACCAGCCCGGCCGCCTTGATCTCATCGACAACTTCCGCAGGCGTCATCGTGAGGGCCTTCTTGAAAGCGGAGTATTCCCCGTGCCCCTGCAGAGAGGTTGTCCCGTGGCCGCAGCTTGCGGTCAGTAGTCGGAGTGATCCGCCGACGATGGATCTTGGGCGGCCGAGTTCGAAGAAGTTGTTCGAGAGATTGATGTTGGTTTCGGCCTTGTCATTGACCAGAGCCACGGGAGCTTGCTCGCACAGCCCCAGGCACGGACTGGATTGGATGGTGATACTGCCGTCAGCAGACGTTTGACCCGCCCGCAGATGGTGGCCGGCGCACAGGTGCTCAAGCACGCCGTCGCCACCCTTCAGCGCGCAGGCGACGTCCGTGCAAACACTTATGATGCGCCGGCCCACCGGCTTGTTATAGAAGAGGGTGTAGAACTCGATGACGCCGTGCACATCGGCGAGCGGCACGTGCAGGGCTCGGGCTACCGCAACGGCAACAGGCTCTGAAACCCAACCGTGCAGCTGTTGTACGGCGTGGAGAGCCGGAAGAAGCCCCGAACGACCCAGGCGCACAAACGGCTCGATCCCGCGTTGCAGCGAGGCAAGTTCCTGCTCAGTGAGCTTCTCGCTCATCTCGCCAAGTATACATCGTGATGGTGCAACGTCGCCGAAACCCAGTCAGCAGCGCCGCTGACCAAGGTAAGCCGAGGCACCGGGCGTCTGACCAGCTCGGACGAACCTGTTCTCGAAGGCTGGGGCTTCGGTTCCCAGATGAAGGGGAAGGGCCCATAAGTTGTTAAAGAGTCTTCCCCTTGGCGCTGGATTCGCGAATTGGATAGGCATTCAGCTAAGGCACCGCCCGGAAACCAGGAGACCTGCGTGCTCGAGTCGTGTAGTGCCCGGCCAGCGCGGCCCGGGTCGGCGCCAGCGCGTTGAAGATGAGGTGTGGCGGTTATCAGTGACCCTGGGTTCGGCGAGGGCCAGGCCGCGGCGAGACCCAGGACAAGGACCGGCGAGCATCGCCCCATGCCGCCAGAAATGATTGATCCGACGGGACGATTCCGATGAGTTACCTGCTGGCGCCGGCTATGTAGTGCTCCAACTGATTGATCATGAACTTCTGATAGTCCACGACCTCCTTCAGGACGTCACGAACAGAGATCAGCCCAAGCAGCTGTCCATTCTCGTAAACAGGCAGATGGCGGATGTTCTTGTCGATCATCAGCGCCATGCACTCCTCAACGGATTGCCCTGCCTCGACGTACAGCACCTCGCCGGTCATGATCTCCCGCACGGTTGTATCGCGCGCGCTCTTGCCTGCCAGGTCCAATCTGCGCACGCAGTCGCGTTCAGAAAGGATGCCGGCGACCTTATCCCCCGTCATGACCAGGACCGCTCCGATGTTCTTTTCGGCCATCAATCCAAGTGCATGCAGTACGCTCGCTTCAGGCTTCACCGAGAAGACCCGACCACCCTTTTGGCGGATCAGGTCACGGGCGTTGTGCATTTTCCGATCTCCTTTGGCATGAAGATTCCTGAAAGTATAGACTCAAATTGGCGCGGTGACAAGCGCCAATCCAAGTGGACTCGTACCCGCCCCTGCGCCCAGGAGGCGACTCAGCGTGGATCGAGTCGGAACCTTTTCGATGGTCCTCGAGACAGCAAGGGCATCAGCGGATAGAGAGCCACCGCCCGTATCGGGCGGTGGTCCAAATACTGTCGGGGCGCCGAGATTCGAACTCGGGACCTCACGGACCCGAACCGTGCGCTCTACCGGACTGAGCCACGCCCCGAAAGCAGTGGGCATTATACTGCCCTCCCTGCAACATGTGAAGCGCAGCCGGATCAGGGATGGAGCGTGACGAGCTGGCTGAATACATACCCGTCGCCGCCTAGGACATCGTCGGCTTGGCGCACAAAGAGCCGCGCCGTAGTGGTCGAGTTGACCCGGAACGGCAGAGTGGTGTGCACCGCCTGCCAATCCTCGCCCGATACATTCAATACACGCAAGCTGAGGTTCTGGCCCTCCTCGGTGAGCAACTCCATGAGCACGGGACTTCTGTTGTACGGCAGGATCTCTCCGACCACTTCCACCACGCCGCCCGAAAACTCTGCCTCTGGAGGCAGGTCCGCGAGGGCCACACGTTCGTAGATGGTGTTACCGGGTGGATTGACCTGGCTCGAACCTGCGGACAACAGCAGGATGGGCACGGTGATCAGTGATTGAAGCCGGCCGCCCGCGGTCTTCGTGCTCACTTGCACAAAGCCATTTTCGCCAGCCGCGCGGATCTCGAAGGGCATCTTCAAAGAGAGTGTATCGCCCGAAGGGCTGCCCGGGACGGCGATAAGCGTGCGGCCCAGCAGTCGTCCGTCCTCCCCGTAGAGACTGACCTCCACCCGCTTGCTCGCGCCGGCAACGGCGAGCAACTGCACCTGCAGCGGCGAAACGATACGCGACATCGGACCCGGCGATCTTACCTGGATGGCGGCCAGCGGAACACGCGGACCCGGCGTCGGCGTCTCCGTAGCTGCAAGGGTGGGAGCCATGAAGGTACTTGTCAGAGTCGGGGTGAAGGTCGCAGGCTGCGCCGTCTGCGTCGCGGCATCGATGGACACTGCTGTCAGATAGACCGCCGTGGGAATGTAGCCCACAGGAAAAGGAGTCGGCGGACCGACCGCGCCCAGGAGTCCACAACCCGACAATGCAATCGATGCCGATAGGAAAACAGGGATTGTTCGTAGCATTTCTTACTGGAGTGGCGCCTTGATCCTGGTTCCCCGAGCCTGCCCGCGCCGCGCCCCCACGATGGATGCGGTGATCCCGCTGGCGGCCCGACCCGTGGCTGTCCCTCAGGCTAGAGCCCGTAGATCTCGGAATACTTGCTCGTCAAGTACCTGACGTACGGCTCCGGAGTGATCTCGGTTCCAGTCACCCGCCGTACGAGGTCCTGAGGATCGTACTTGCGACCGTACCGATGAATGTTCTCACGCAGCCAGTGCAGCAACGCCTCAAACTTCCCATCACGGATCTGGTGTTCCAGGTCGCCAATGTCCAGTCGGATCTTCTCCCAAAGTTGTGCCGAGATCAAGTTGCCAAGGGCGTACGTCGAGAAATAGCCGATCGAACCATACGACCAATGTACGTCCTGCAAGACTCCCTCGGCGTCGTTCCGCGGTGTGATGCCCAGGTAATCCTGCATCTTGGCGTTCCAGATTGCCGGCAGATCCTTGATCGCCAGACTGCCCTCCACGATCATGATCTCGAGCTCCAGCCTCAGCATGATGTGGAGGTTGTAGGTCGATTCGTCGGCATTCACACGGATGAAGGAGGGCTCCACCTTGTTGATGGCCTTGTAGAAGTTCTTCACGCCGATGCCATCCAGCTGCGAGGGGAATGCCCGTTTCAGCCGCGGAAACATCAACTCCCAAAATGGCATGGAGCGACCGACCAGGTTCTCCCACATGCGTGATTGCGATTCGTGAACAGCCAACGATGCGCCATGCGCCAGGGAGGTTCGCTCGTGGGCTCCGCTGATGCCCTGTTCATAGATCGCATGCCCGGCTTCGTGCATGGCGCCGAACAACGTTGCCAGCGGATGGCGGGGCTCGAATCGGTTCGTGATGCGTACGTCATTGATACTGAAGGCGGTCTCAAACGGGTGCGGCGCCTTGTCCATGCGCCCGCGGGCCCAGTCATATCCGAGGCTGCGGGTGAGGTCCGCACTGAAATCCCATACCTTCCGCTCGTTGAACTTGCGGTGCAGGAACCGATCGTTGACCTGCGGTCGCGAGCCAATAGACTTGATCAGCTCCACTTGCCGGGGACGCAGCGCACCGAAGATGACCTGAACTTCTGCCGTTTTCATGCCCGGCTCGTAGTCGTCCAGCAGTACGTCATATGGATGGTCGGCCGGAGGGAAGAAGGCACTATAGCGCTTGACCAGGTCTACGACCTTCTCCAGATGAGGCCTGAAGATCTCGAAATCGGATCTAACCTTCGCCGCGTGCCAGGCTCCGAACGCCTTCGTCGTTACGACCGCCTGCTCCGCCACGAATTCCGGCGGCACGCGAACGGCCTTTTCATAGTCCCGCGCCGCAACTCGCACGAGGGCTGCATCGTCGGAATCTGGGTCCGCACCGTCGAATTCGTCCTTCAGGCTTCGCAGCAGGTCCCCGACCTGGGGGGCGGTGGCCTTCTGATGCGCGATCTTGCCAATGGTGGCCAGCTGCTGTCCTCGGGATTCGCTGCCTCCGGTCGGCATGTATGTTTGCTGGTCCCAGCCAAGAAGGCTGGTCGTACTATTCAGATCCGCGACCTCAGCGATGATCTCCTTCAGGTGATCCAGCCTCTGACTCATTGGTCTCCTCTGCGGCGTCCCCATGACGACCTCAGGCAACCTTCCACCGTAGTGGCAGATTCTCCAATGCAGCCAGCACCTCGCGGGCGATGTCCTCCGCTGCGCGGGCTTGGGCCTCTGCGGTCTGAGCCCCGATGTGCGGAGTGGCGATGACACGCGGGTGCATGACCAGGTCCGTCGGCCCTGGCGGCTCTGCCTCGAACACGTCCAATGCTGCCCCGGCGACCTTGCCCGACTCGAGGGCGCTTAACAGCGCGGCCTCGTCCATGATGCCCCCGCGTGCTGCACAGATCAGGCGCACCCCCTCTTTCATCTGCGCGATGGCAAGCGGGCCGATCAGATCGCGAGATTGCACGTCGAATGGAAGGTGCAGCGAGATGAAATCCGACCAGGCATAAAGATCCTGCAGAGAGACAGACTCGGCGCCACCTGCACGGACGGCGTCTTCCCGGATAAGGGGATCGTAAGCCACGATATTCATGCCGAAGGCCGCGGCACGTTTGCCCAGTTCCATGCCGATGCGGCCGAATCCGATGATCCCGAGGGTCTTGCCTGCGAGCTCGACGCCCCGGAGTTCCTTCTTGAGCCATTGCCCTTTCTTCATCGCGGCGTCCGCACGCGGAATCTCCCGGGCCAAAGCCAACAACAGGCCGAAGGCCAACTCGGCTACGGCGCTCGTGGTCGACGTGGGAGCATTCACGACAGTGATATGCCGCTGCCGCGCAGCCTCGAGATCGATGTTGTCGACGCCAACTCCAGCACGCCCTATGACTCTCAGGGTTCGACCGGCCTCGATCACGGACCGTGTGACCCGGGTGCGCCCGCGCACGATCAGTGCCGCGTAGTCCATGACCGATTCCAGCAGCTCCTCTGGAGTGATGCCGGTCCTTTCCTCGACATCGGCAGCTGCGCGAAGGATGGACTGGCCATTCTCGTCCAGTCCATCCGTGATGAGGATGCGAAAGCCTGACATTGGCCTATTGTAGCACGGGAGGCAGGGATAACATCATGGCGCCGGGCACTTTTTTCTCTCTCCGTCACCATCTACCACTATGTCCACGGCGGACCCCTCCTTGATCTCAACGCTCAGCACCTCCGGGTAGTCGTCCACATCCGCGTCCAGCACGGCATAGCTCCCCGGGTTGAGTCTGACGTCGTTATCCGGAAAGAATTGCACGGAAGGGATGGTGAGTCCCACGGGCTGCACCCTCATCTGGTGATAGGTGCAGTTGCGCAGCGAAGCCAGCCGCGGCCACTCCGAGGGCTCAATCTCCGTCAATGAGCGGACATCGCCGGTCACTTCGGTGAAGTGTGACATGATCGAGATCCAGCCGGATTTCGAGGGATCGCCAGGCAGCGGAATCCGAAGCCAGCGTGCAAGCACATCCCGGCCCGTCGGGAACGCAGTCTGTCCTCTTAACAACACCGATATGGGATTGAATGCCAGATCGGGACCGCGACGAATGAAGAGGTTTCCCTTCGCCACAACGTTCACCAGCGCCGGTGAAGTCGTCAGCGCAGGCGCAGGGCTCGATGCGACAGTCCCGGTCGGGGTCCACTCGGGCGCCTCCGTCGCGGGCGATGCCGACGGCGAAGACGCCTGCGGCTTGACGGCCTTCGGACTCGCAAGCAGAGTCCCGGCGGCACGCGGCGGTGCGCAGCCCACCATTGATGCCGCGAGAAGCGTTGCGGCCATGATTGCCCAGATACCGGCCAGGTGCCTATTCATAGCGCAGGGCTTCAACGGGTTCCAAGCTGGCCGCCCGGTTCGCCGGGTAGATGCCGAAGAACAGGCCAACGGCAGCGGAAAACAGCGTTGCCAGCAGAATTGCGTCGAGGCCAACTATGGGGATGAATTCGTTGCCGGTTGCCGCGGCGATGCGGCCAACCGCGAAGGAGATTAGCCAGCCCAAGAGAATCCCGACGATCCCGCCCATAAGGCTGAGCAGGGATGACTCTGAAACGAACTGGATCAGGATGTCGCGCCTGCGCGCGCCCAGTGCCTTGCGCAGCCCTATCTCGCGAGTCCGCTCCGTGACGGAGACCAGCATGATGTTCATGATGCCAATTCCGCCCACGAGCAGGGAGATGGCGGCGATGCCGCCCAGGAAGATCGTCAATACGCCCGTCACGCTCTGGATGGTGCCCAGGATGCTCTCCTGCGTGAAGATCGTGAAGTCATCGGCGCCGATCGGAGTGCGGTGCCGGGTTCGGAGGATCTGCGCGACCTCTTCGGTCGCCTCAGGAACCGTCTGAAAGTCCACTGCCTGGATGAAGATGATGTCCACCGAGCCCTCCCCACGCCTGGAGATCAGCCGTGCCTGCGCCGTCGTCAGAGGAACCAGTACCTGATTGTCCGCTGAGCCGAAGGCGCTTCCGCCCTGAGGCGCCATAACACCGACGATCCGGAAAGGCTGGCCCTCAATGCGCACGCTCTCGCCGATCAAGCCATCACGATGCCCGAAGAGCTTGTCTGCGACCTCCACGCCAATGATGACCACCGAGGCGCGGCCGTAGTATTGATCGTCATCGATGAACTCACCCTCCAGCAGGCTGATGTTGCGCACCGACTCGTATGAGGGTGTCACGCCCATGATGTCGGTCGTCTTTGTCTCGCCCGCAAAGACAATCTCGCCTCTCCCCTCGATGCCAGGAGCCACGCCCTGAACATGAGGCGCGGCGAACGGATCCATAAGGGCGGCAGCGTCCGCCAGAGTGATGCCGCGGGCCGCGCGGAGGCCGAGGTCCTCTGGGCCTCCGCTGAAGACGAACAGGAGATTGGTGCCAACCTGATTGATGGAGCCCGTGATGGAGGCCTGCGCCCCGTTGCCAATGGCCAGCATGGAGATGACAGCGGCGACGCCGATGACAATGCCAAGCACGGTCAGGCCCGACCGCAGCTTGTTCGAGTTCAAGCTCTCCAGCGCCTCGAGCAGCAGCTGGGCAATGCTCATGCCGGAGCCTCTGAGGAGGCCTCAACGAGGCCGTCACGGATGTGGATAACGCGCTGTGCCTGGTCACCGATCAACGAGTCGTGCGTGACGATGATCAAGGTCGTGCCTCGTTCCTTATTCAATGTCAAGAGCGTGCCGATGATCTCCTTGCCCACTTTCGAGTCCAGATTGCCGGTCGGTTCATCGGCCATGATGATAGCCGGATCATTCACGATCGCGCGGGCGATGGCCACACGTTGCTGCTGGCCGCCCGAGAGCTCGGTCGGACGGTGATGGACTCGGTCTCCCAGGCCGACGGATTCCAGCGCCTCGAGAGCACGCTGGCGGCGGTGCCCGTCGGTGATTCCGGAGTAGCGGAGCGGAAGCTCCACATTCGAGAGCGCAGACTGCCTGGACAGGAGATTGAACGACTGGAAGACAAATCCCACTTTGTGGTTCCTGATGTTGGCGAGCTGATCATCGTCCATTGTCGCGACCGCAACGCCATCAAGGTAGTACTCGCCCGACGTCGGCCGATCCAGACAACCCAGGATGTTCATCAGTGTGGATTTGCCCGACCCCGAGGGGCCCATGATCGCAATGACCTCGCCGCGCTCAATGGTCAGCGATGCGCCGCGCAACGCCTCGACATCGACATGACCCATCTTGTAGATCTTGGTGATGCCGCGCGCATCGACCACCTGGTCGGTCATCCGGGGCCTCCGCCAAACGGCCCGCCGCCCGGACCCTGCGGATTGAGGATTATCAGATCCCCCTCTTGCAGTTCTCCGGAGGCAATGACGCTCATCGTGTCGGATGACGCCCCAAGCGTAATCGCTACGGGTTCGGGGCGGCCTTCCTTGAGGACATAGACGACGCGCTCGCCGTCCACGAGGCGCACGGCGCGGTTGGGTATCAGCAGTTGATCTTCCATCTGGTTGACAATGATGTTGACCGCCGCCGTCATTCCAGGCTTGACTGCGCCATCAGCGTCGGTCATGCGCACGGTGACCGTGAAGATAACGGCGCCCGAGGACGTATCACCCGCCTGCGCCACCTGCTCCACGGTTCCATGATACGACTTGCTCGAGACGGCATCCAGCGCCAGCAGGACCGGCTGTCCGGACCGCACGCTGTTGATGTCGATCTCGGAGACCTCGACATCCACCAAGAGGTGAGAGAGATCATCCACTCGGAACGCCGGTGCCCCCGCGGCGGCGTGGTCGCCCACCAGGGGATTTGCCTGAGTCACGGTTCCATCGATCGGGGCCAGGATGCGCGCAGTATCCAGCAGAGCCTGTGCGGCATCGACGTTGGCCTGCGCCGCCGCCACATCATCCGGATTGGGCCCGTCCTTGAGCCGTTCGTAGAGCCGTTGTGCGTCGTCCAGTTCGGCCTTCCTCAGTGCAAGCGAGTTGTCGGCCTTCTGGATGGTCTGCTCGTCAACGTACCCCTTGTACCACCTGATCTCAGGCACCTGTTGCCCCCCCACGTACTTGATGCGGACCTCCTGTATCCACTGCTCGCCATTGAGGGAAAGCCGATAATCGTAGGCTTTCTTGTAGGCGTCCTGGGCGTCCTTGTGGGCAATGGCCGCCTCCGCACTCCCCGTCATTGACATTGCATCTTCCAACGCCCGCTGGGCAGCGACGAGATTGGCCTGGGCCTGTATCACGGTCTGTGGTACGGAATCCATCGCCAAGCTCGAGAGGACCGCATCCTTCCGCACTGCGTCCCCTACCTTCGCGTTCACGCGCTCCACGATCCCGCTGGTTTGCCACGTCAGGATGGCGCTCTGGGAGGCCCTCACGGTGCCCGTCGCGCCGACCGTGGCCGTCAAGTCGCCGCGCACCAACGGCGAAGTCTGAAACGCTGAGTTGGCATTGGTGCGCCCGCGGCCGCCCAGGATCAGGGCGATGATCACCAAGATCGCCAGGCCAACGCCCAGCCAAATCCTGGTCCTGGTTCCAATGCGTGCGAAAAGAGCCTTCATGCCGTGTTGTCCTCTCGAAAGAGCATGGCCGCCCGACAGGCTTCATCAGGCATGTTTGATGGGCGTGTATTCGGCGTCGAATCAGGTCAGCGCCCGCTTGATGGCGATCTCCCTCAATGCCTACGGGCGCGAAGCCCAGGAGTCGCAACTCCCAAATATACCTCGCATTTTCAGGCAGAGCCTTGACCGGCATAGTGGCTGACGCGGCCCGCCTGGCGACGCGCCGTCCAGACTCCACTAATCCCCGCGTCGGACCGTTAGTGTAAAACTTCCCAATCGCACGTAGCCCACGCGAGTCGTCTCAGCCAGCCGCGTGACACAAGTCCTGTTCCGCGTCCGGAAAACTCGCCGAAAGTCATCGATTCGATACCTTCGGACAATTCTCGTGATAATTGTCCGGCGCACAAATGACATACGAGCCTGTGTCGTTCCGGAGGCATTCGGTATCATGATGCCGGGTTTGTTAAGGCAGCTGGAGGACATATGCAGGCAGTACCCGGCGAGTTTCTGGCCATAGATCGCAAGGAGCGGGCGAACAAGCCGTTCTGCGATCTCGATCTGCGTCCCGCCAAGGATCGGACACACGACTTCGAGGATGTGGTCATCGAGTTCGATCCTGAACGCGCGATGCGTGAGGCCTCTCGCTGCGTGCATTGCCCTGACCCCGCGCCGTGCATGCTGGCGTGCCCCGCGCACAACGACATACCGTCGGCAATGTGGCTCATCGAACAGGGCAAGTTCATTGAGGCCGCCCAGTTGTATCACCGGACGAGTTCCCTGCCTGAGATCTGCGGACGCGTGTGTCCGCATGAGCAGCTGTGCCAGGGTTCATGCGTCCACAACAAGGATCACGAACCCGTCCTGTGTGGCGAACTGGAGGCCTTCACGGTGGACTTCGAGCGCCGCAGCCAGGGCTACGAGATCCCTGTCGGCACGCCGACCGGGAGGAAAGTTGCCATGATCGGCGCCGGTCCTGCAAGTCTGGCCTGTGCCGACGTGCTGTTGCAGAAGGGTCATCATGTCACGATATTCGAGGCGCGGCCCGTCTCGGGAGGCCTGCTAGTGTACGGCATCCCAAATTTCAAGCTGTCCAAGTGCGTCTGGCTCGAGAAGTGGGAGGAGTACGAACGCGCGGGGGTGAACTTCGTCCCGAACACATACATCGGCAAAGACAAGACGATCGACCAGCTATTCGCTGACGGCTTCGAGGCGGTCTTCATCGGAGTCGGCTCCGAGGTCGATGCCAAGATGGAAGACACCCAGGGTACGGATCTGCCTGGCGTCTACCAGGCCACGGACTTCCTCATCCGTGGCAATGTCTCCCCCAAGCTGCTGCCGGAGGACATGAAGGAACCGCTTGTCGTCGGCAAACGCGTAGTCGTCATCGGAGGCGGCGATACGGCCTCGGACTGCCTGCGCACGGCATTGCGTTTGGGCGCGGATGAGGTCACGTGCCTGTACCGCCGCACTGAGAAGGAAATGCCGGGAGGGCAGAAGGATCGGCAGATGGCACGGGAAGAGGGTGCAAAGTATCGGTTCCTGACGCAGCCCGTCAAGTTCATCGCCGGTGAGGATGGCCAGCTGGCAGCTGTGGAATGTATTGAGATGGTACTGGGTGAAGCCGATGCAAAGGGTCGACGGCGGCCGGTGCCCGTCCCCGACGCGAACTTCAGCGTTGCCTCTGATACGGCCATCTTGGCGCTCGGCTACTGGCCCGATCCGATCCTCGGCAAGACGACTCCTGACCTTGAAACCCATGACTGGGGCCTCATCTCCTTGAACAATAAGGATACAGGCGCTACGTCGCGGCCCGGCGTGTTCTCTGGCGGCGATTGCGTCACCGGCCCCGATATCGTCGTCACCGCCATGGTCGCGGGACGCAGGTCCGGAACGGCCATCGACGAGTACCTGACCACCAGGTAGGGATCCAGGGTTCGATCATCTAGAGCGGCGAGCGACTTCGCCGCTTTTCGATTCCGGCAGGATGTAACCGACGAAGCATGATATTCGACCCTGACCGCCGTCCGGATTGCAGCCTACAATCATATTCAAGGAATTGAATGTCTTGACGGTTTCAACGAAGATCCCTCTGGTTTTTCAGCAGCAGGCGGATTTGTTCCGTGCCCTGAGCCATCCGGCGCGCATCGCGATCCTGAGCATCCTTCGGGACGGCGAGCAGTGCGTGTGTCACCTGGAGGCGATGCTCCGTCTTCGTCAGAGCTACATCTCGCAGCACCTGATAGTCCTGCGTGAGGCCGGCCTGGTCGTCGACCGACGCGATGGGTGGAACATCTTCTACCGCCGCACGCGCCTCGGCCATGCCAAGCTCTCGGAAGCGCTGAAGATCGTGTCGGGAAAGCGGCCCCCAAGAGTGCAACACGCGCATGCTGGAGACGGATGCCCTTGCCCGAAGTGCGCAAGAAAGCGGACGGAGCCGGCGGCGTCGATTCAGAAGGCCAGGAGCAACGCGGATGCCTGAACTCGCGTTGAGGCTATTTCAGGGAGGGCTGGGGCACCTCGCGGCCTATCTCGCGGCGCATGTCCTACTGTGCCTCGTGCCTGCTTTCTACATTGCAGGCGCCATGACTGCGCTCATCCCCAAAGAATCGGTTACAAGCTTCCTGGGACGCAGCGCGCCCAAGTGGATCGCATACCCGGGCGCCGCGTTGGCTGGCTCAGTCCTTGCAGTCTGTTCGTGCACCATCGTGCCGCTCTTTGCCGGGATCTACAAGAAAGGCGCTGGGCTCGGACCCGCGATCGCGTTCCTTTTCTTTGCGCCTGCGGGCAACATCCTGGCTCTGGTCTACACTGGCGGCGTGATAGGACTGAATCTTGCGTTTGCCCGCCTCTTTCTCTCGCTGACATTCGGTATTGGCATCGGCATGATCATGGCGCTGATCTTCTCGCGTGAGGATCTTGCCCACGACAAAGAATCCGACGCCCTGTTTGCCGGACAGGGGAAGATGCGAGGCGCGGCCCTTGTCTTCCTGCTGATCCTCGTTGCTCTGCTACTGGCTGGCACCTTCAAGATCGGCCTGTTGACGGATGCTTACGCCCAGATCACGTTTCCCATCGCCGGGATGGATCGCTTCCAGGATGCGCTCTCTCGCATTGTGCCATACGACGCCAGCAAGGGCCAGGAAGGCGTTACGGCCCAGGGGGCGATTCTCATCGGCCTGCTCGTACTGATCGGGGTGGCCTCCTGGAAAGGACTCGACAAGATCCATGAAGGCTACAACGCCTGGACGTGGGTTGCGATGGGCTTGGTGAGCCTGACCCTGCTTACCGCGGCGCTCGGTATGTCGCCTCATGTAGGGGGCCTTGACCTGCAGTTCACCGGGCGCTTCTTTGGTATCCTGCTCGCACTGGCCGCGCTGACCTGGCTGATGTTCAAGCGCCTGAGCCAGGACGACCTGCGCGACTGGCTGTGGGAATCCTGGCGCTTCGTCAAACAGATATTTCCTCTGCTGTTGGGTGGTGTGTTCGCGGTCGGGGTCCTCCGTGTGCTGATCAAGCCCGAATGGATTCAGACGCTTGCCGGGAACAACACCATTCTGGGCAACCTGGCGGGCGTACTCTTCGGCGTGTTCATGTATTTCCCGACCCTGGTAGAAGTGCCCATTGCCAAGATGTTCCTCGGCCTGGGCATGCACCGCGGTCCGCTGCTGGCCTACCTGATGGCCGATCCCGAACTGAGCCTTCAAAGCATCCTGATGATCTCCGTCATCATCGGGCGGCTCAAAGCGTGGGTTTACGTTGGCTGGGTGGCGCTCTTCAGTACGCTCGCTGGGCTGATCTACGGCGCCTTGGTGGACGGCGAAAGCCTGGCGTTGGTCGCCACGTACCTGCTGGCATTTCTGGCGGCACTGGCAGGCGCGCTTTGGGTCGTCGGTCGGCGAACCGCGGCGGCCGCCAGAGTGCAACGCGCGTAGCCGGGCAGCGCAAGGCAGTAATCTTTCAGACAAGGAGAAACAACAATGCTCATCATCAAGATCCTCGGTTCGGGTTGCCCAAATTGCCGGAAGCTTGCGTATCTGGCGGAGCGCGCGGTCGAACATCTCAGCGTTGAAGCGAATATCGAGAAGGTGACCGACCACGCCAGGATCCTTGAGTACAACGTCCTGGCGACGCCCGGCTTGGTCATCAATGAGCAAGTCGTATCATACGGAAGGATTCCCTCGGAAGCCGAGCTCACCATGTTTCTCACTACCGCACTTTCAGAGGATTGACATGGGAGAACATGGGGCCGCAACGCGCCGGCTGTCATTCCTTGACCGCTATTTGACGCTCTGGATTCTCCTGGCCATGGCGCTCGGCGTTGGTATCGGATTCCTGTTCCCGGCGGCCGTTGTGGGCTTCAACGCTGCAGTCTCGATAGGAACCACCAACATCCCGATCGCGATCGGGTTGATTCTTATGATGTACCCGCCGTTTGCCAAAGTGAAGTACGAGGAATTGGGGGATGTATTCCGCAACAAGAAGGTATTGATGCTATCGCTGATCCAGAACTGGGTGATTGGCCCGGTGCTGATGTTTGCGCTGGCCATCATATTTCTGCGGGGTTATCCAGAATACATGGCCGGGCTGATAATGATCGGCTTGGCGCGCTGTATTGCCATGGTGATTGTGTGGAACGAACTGGCGCACGGCGATACCGAATACGCCGCCGGTCTGGTGGCGTTCAACAGCGTGTTCCAGGTGTTGTTCTACAGCGTCTATGCCTGGGTATTCATCACAGTCCTGCCTCCCCTATTTGGTCTGCGCGGCTCGGTGGTTGAAATCACGATTGGCGAAATCGCCCGCAGCGTATTCATTTACCTCGGCATTCCGTTCGTGGCGGGTTTTCTCACCCGTTTCGCGATTGTCCGGATGAAGGGCAAGGAGTGGTATCACCAGGAATTCGTTCCCAAGATCAGCCCGCTCACCCTGATAGCCCTGCTCTTCACGATTGTGGTCATGTTCAGTCTGAAGGGCAACTTGATTGTGCAGATTCCGCTGGATGTTGTGCGGATCGCCATCCCGCTCCTGATCTACTTTGTAGTCATGTTCCTGATCAGTTTCTGGATGGGGCACCAAATTGGCGCAGACTATTCAACGACCGCCACGCTGTCATTCACGGCCGCCAGCAACAACTTTGAATTGGCGATCGCGGTGGCGGTGGCGGTCTTTGGCATCAACAGTGGAGCGGCGTTCGCTGCGGTGATCGGTCCGCTGGTGGAAGTGCCCGCAATGATCGGGCTGGTGAACGTGGCTTTGTGGCTCAGAAAGCGCGCTTTCTCCGAACCGTCCGTCGCCTAGATCGTGGGCTTTGAGTTCAGCTACGAACCCTCAAGGGCGCGTCCATGACTCGCCCTTGCTTATTCAGTGCTAAACATTACTGGTTAGAATGGCGCCCATGTGGTCGCGCCTCAGCCGGGTTGTTGAACTCACACTTCTGCTCATATTCGGCGCCGTGTTGCTCAGTTCCGGCACCGGTCGGCCGGGCGATGAACAGGATCGCGCCCGCGCCTACACGCGCGACATCGAATTCGAGTATCTGTCGTGGATCGTGGACGCGGCACAGGTGAAGGCCGAGGCAGGCGCTGCGGGCATCCCCGGCTATATGGATCGCGTGGCAAGCCGCATCGTCGTGTCAGATTACTTGCTCTTGATACAGAAGACCATCCGTGCGGAGGATGCCCTGAACAGGATCTACGCTGACCCTGCGATCTCCGACAAGTACGCGGCGGCGTCACTCATCCGGGAGACGGTGAAGGCACTGTACCTGCGGCAAGACGAACTCGCGCCATTGGCGGAGGGCGTATTGCAGGCACAGGTGGCGGAGGTCGCCGCGGACCTTGGGTTGGCGGCACTGGGACAGCCAATACCCGCCGTGCTGTATCGCAGCACATCAATACCCGACGCCCTGGTTGTTTCACCCCGCGGCCAGATTCGACAGTCTGCCAACATCTCGATCCAGGCGGACCTGCCCATCGAAGAGCAGGCGGCGCTGGAGCAGCGGGTCGAAAAGGGCCTCGATGCCTCGGCCCTGATCGTACCGGTGGGCGGTGTCGGCGTCTATCCGACCATGATCATGCGGACCACCGATCGCCGCTGGCTCGCCAGTACGATCGCCCACGAATGGACGCACAATTACCTGCAGCTCCGGCCGCTGGGACTGCTCTACGACCATACGCCTGAGCTGCGCACGATGAACGAATCGACAGCAGATATTGTCGGCACGGAGATCGGCAGCGGAGTCATGCTGCGGTTCTACTCAGGCATGGGGTCGGTATGGCCGCCGGATCCCATGACAGTGAGTCTGCGCGACCGCTATCCCGATCCGACAGATGCCGATCCTCCCCCTTTCGATTTTCGTTCCGAGATGCATACCACGCGCGTCACCGTCGACGCGCTGTTGGCCTCGGGTAGAATCGTCGAGGCCGAGGAATACATGGAACGGCGCCGGCGGTTGTTCGTGGACCATGGATACTTCATACGCCGCCTGAATCAGGCCTATTTCGCGTTCTACGGGGCATATGCCGACATCCCGGGCGGACCCGCCGGAAAGGATCCTGTGGGTCCTGCAGTGCGAACGTTGCGGACCCAAAGCAGGTCCTTGGCCGATTTCCTGAACCGGATGGCGTGGATGACATCCTTCGAGCAGTTGCAGGCTGTGGTCGGACAATAGCCGAATGAGACCGATCGACTACACGGCCCGTTGGGCAGCCGCAGGGGCCCTGTGCATGCTGGCCTCGTGCGGCCCGGTGGCCCTGCCGCCCACCGCCACGACCGCACCCCCGACGGAGTCCGCCGCACCCAACCCGAATCTGGGTTGCACTGCCATCGATGCATCGCCGACGCCGAGCACGGCGTTGCTGCTTCGGCCCGTTACCTCCAGCGACTTTGGGAGGGGACCTGAGGATGCGCCGGTCACGATGCTGCTGTACTGCGACTTTCAATCTGCGGAATGCGAGATCTTCAACCGCGTTCTCGACCAGCTGGCGGAGAGCCGCGCGGAGGATCTGCGGGTAGTCTACCGTTTGTTCCCCGTGCCGGTGTCAGCCGTGGCCTCACTGGACAAGTCGGAAATCTCTGCCCGGGCCGCCATCGCAGCCGGCAATCAAGGCAGGTTCTGGGAAATGCGCGATCTCCTGCATCAACGCTACAGTGATTGGGTTCCGCTGTCGCCGGCCGACTTTCGGGCGTGGATCCTTCGGGAAGCAGCAAACCTGGGCCTCGACGATCCGCGTTTCGCGGTCGATCTCGATAGCGCTGAGACCTCGGCGCTTTCCCGCAGTGCGTATGAGTCTGCGGTCGCCTTGGGCATCACCAGCATTCCCACGGTCTTTATGAACGGTCAGCTCCAGGAGAGGCCGGCCCTGAGCCATGGGGGGCTGGAGTCCACCATCGGCCTGATAGCCCTGGGCATTCGGCAGTATCGCGCCTGTCCCCCGTTTGAGATCGATCGGGCGCGGCAATACGTCGCAACACTTCACACTGAGAAGGGTGATGTCGTCATCCAATTGAATGCCGATCGCGCGCCACTGGCGGTGAACTCCTTTGTCTTCCTGGCCCGCCAGGGGTGGTTCGATGGCACGTCGTTTCACCGCGTGATACCGGGCTTCGTCGTCCAAGGCGGGGATCCCAGCGGCACCGGGCGCGGCGGACCAGGCTACTACTTTAGGAACGAGGTCTACGTCGACCTCCGTTATGACAAGCCCGGGGTGGTGGGCATGGCGAACTCCGGGCCAGACACCAACGGCAGCCAATTCTTCATCACCTATGCGCCTCAGCCACAACTGGACGGCAGCTACACCGTCTTTGGTCAGGTCATCGATGGGATGGATGTAGTGGAGAGCCTGACACCTCGCGATCCGCAGGTCTCAGCCGGCTTGCCGCCGGGCGACAGAATCATCAGCGTTACGATTCAAACCAGATGATGGGCAATGCAGGACGCGACTGGCGTGTAGCGCTTCTGGCAGTTGTCAGCGGCGGAATCGGATTGCTCGCCCTGGCACTTGCGGTATCCGCGTCGGCGTATGCGGTGGTTGGCCCGTGGATAGGGCGCAAGGACTCGGATTCGCCGGACCCGCTCGGCGTAATTGTCCTTTCGGGAGCTCTGGCCCTAGTCGGTGTATTGATGCTCGTGGCTTCGTACTACGCCCTGCGGGCCTTGCGACTTCAACCAGATAGAGCCGCAATGGCCCGTCCGATCCGCATATGGGAAGCCTCGATCTTGCTGCTTGTTTGGCTTGCATCCAGCATCCTTGCGCAGCTGTTCCTCGATCAGCCTCCCTGGAGATGGGTGACACCCTTCCTGCACCTGTTGGCGATCGGGACGCCCGTGTACTTGTTGCTCAAGCTCGCGATTGGCGGCATTCAAGGCGGCTCGCGGCTGCGACTGTGGGGCAGCCTCGTGGCCGGCCTGATCCTCGGAACTGGATTTGCGGCCGCGGCCGAGCTCACTCTGCTTGTCCTGGCTGTTTCCGCAGGCGGCTTGTATCTCGTGTTCAATCCTGAGCAGATGCACATGCTGGAAAGCCTTGCATTCCAGCTTGGACAGGCCGCCCGCCCAGAGGATGCGCTCGTGATAATCGAGCCATTTCTGGTTCGCCCGCTTGCCTTCCTTGTGGTTCTGCTGGCTGTATCTGGGGTGGCCCCCGTTGTCGAGGAACTGGCAAAATCCGCCGCACCGTGGGCAATCTACGATCGGCTTATCACGCCCGCGCAGGGATTTTGGAGCGGTGCCGTCAGCGGGGCGGGATTCGCCTTGTTCGAGGGACTCGTGGCCTCGGCAGACGCCAAGGACGGCTGGGCGTTCATCTTGATGATCCGAGCGGGAAGCAGCATGATGCACATCCTGGCCGCGGCCTTGGCCGGCTGGGGGATCGCTGCATTCCGGAACGGCCACCGAGTGACGCACCTGTTGGGCGGCTATGCTCTTGCCATCGGGATGCACGCCTTCTGGAATGCGGCCGTCGTTGCGATGGCCTATGGCGGGCTCAGGCTGGTATTCAGTGGCGGCGAGATGGATATGGTGGGCTTGGCGACAGTCGTGGCAGGCGCTCTGGTGCTGATGGTGTCGCTTGCCTTCCTGCCTTTCGCGTTGATCCTCATTAATCGAGCATTGCGCACAGCACGAGCGGGCTCCGCGTCGCAGAGGCCGACTGAAAGTCTTGAAACTGCACCCACCGTTGCGCTGAAGGGTTAGGCAATCGTCATGTCACTGGATAACACTGGGCCAAATGCCCGCAACGGTGACCTGGCCGAATTGGTCGGCCTAAGGCATAAGCACTTCGTTCTCACGCTGCAGGCGGGAGCCAAGTTCGAGACGCATCGGGGTGTTTTGCAGCATGATGAGCTCATCGGCAAGCCGTGGGGATCGCAAGTCTTCAGTCATATGGGCGCGCCGTTCTTCCTCCTGCAGCCATCGCTGGCAAACGTGCTGGTGGACCTGCCTCGCTCCACGCAGATCCTGTACCCCAAGGACATTGGCTTCATCCTGGTTACCATGGGCATTGGGCCGGGAAAGACGGTACTTGAGGCCGGGACTGGATCGGGTTCGATGACGATCGCCGCTGCATTCGCCGTCGGGCCGCAGGGACGCGTTGTCTCGTACGAGGTCCGCGAGGACATGCAGAATCTGGCAAAGAAGAACCTCGACCGCGTCGGCCTGGGCTCGCGAGTCGAGCTCAAACTCCGCGACATTCGGGAGGGCTTCGATGAGACCGACGCCGACGCCTTGTTTCTCGACGTACCCAATCCGTGGGACTACATCCCACAGGTGCGGGCCGCCCTGAAGCCAGGAGGCTTCTTTTGCAGCCTCGTCCCCACATTCAATCAAGTTGAAGATCTGTTGATCTCGATGAGGCAAAGCAGATTCGCCTTTGTGGAGGTCTGCGAGATCCTGCTGCGGTATTTTAAGCCGGAGCCTGCCCGGATCCGCCCCACGGATCGGATGGTGGCGCATACCGGTTTTCTAATCTTTGGGCGGCGAATAGAGCCTGTGAAAGATGAAAGAGGCATAGAATTGGCGCGGGAAATCGGAGCTGGCGCCATCGAGGGGTCTGAACCGACTGGAAGCGATACGGGGTGATCGCTCCTTTGTCGGAACATTCGGAAGCGTCACGTTGGACCTCGTGAGCAAAGGAGCGGAGTCGATGCGGAAGCGATTGATCGGGAGGCGTGGCCGACTGCGGCGAACGCTGACGGCGGGCATCCCCCCGCTGTTGATTCGCTCCAATGGACTTTTGGCGGCAGGTCAGTACGCCCAAGCCGCCGACGGACTGGAGCAGCTTGCTCGGGCAGCCGACGCGCGCGGCGCACGCCGCGCGCCAGTTTTGTATCTTGAAGCTGGCCGCGCCCGTATTATGGCCGCGCAGGCCGCCCAGGGGCTCGATCTCATACAGCGCGGGCTCGAGCTGATGGCGGCGTCGGGCTTGGCCCGCCGGCTGGCCCGACCCGGAAACCGCCTGATCACCGAGCTCCACGAACTGGGCTTCGATCAGGAGGCACGCCAGATCACGGCCTTTCTGAAGGATTTTGCGCCGGACTTGAATGCAGCCGTGGACAGCCCGGCAGCTGTTCGGCGGCCACACCTGCCAACACGTTGCCCCGCCTGCGCCGCTCCGGTCCGACCGGACGAAGTCGAATGGCTGGACGAGACCACCGCGGAGTGCCCGTATTGCGGAAGCGCCGTTCGCGAGGAATAGGGCCGCGCGCCTTTCCTGACTTGGGTGTGTTGCCACGTCCTGGGTGCCGAGGTGTTGCCCATGGTTCTGACTGAG
>JAZDHO010000195.1:0-9543 GCA_043805815.1 Chloroflexota bacterium | reverse complement strand
TCCACCGGATGGCGCTCATGACCCAAGAACAAGACGCTCTGAATCTCAATGCGCTGATCACGTCACGCGATTTCACTGAGCTGCGCGAGCAGGCGAAGAATTGGCACGCGAGCGATCTGGCGGCCGTCATGGAGCCGTTGTCAGCAGAGCGGGAAGCCATCGTCTTCAGGCTGCTCCCGCGGGAGCTTGCCGCCAAAGTCTTCTCCTACTTGGAGCCCGACCGACAGGAGCACCTTCTCAAGGCGATGGCTCATACCGAGGTCGCGGCGATCCTGAATGCCATGTCGCCGGACGACCGCACCTCCCTGCTTGAGGAACTGCCTGCCGGGGTGATGCAGCGAATGCTGGACTTGCTCTCGCCGCGGGAGCGCGCCGTGGCAGCGCAGCTGTTGGGCTACGACGAGGACAGCGTTGGTCGGCTCATGTCCCCGGACTTCGTCCGCATCCGTTCACAGTGGACGGTGGCCCATGCGCTGGATCACATCCGCCGCTACGGAAAGGACAGTGAAACCCTCAGCATGGTATATGTGATCGACAGCAGCGGCAAGCTCGTGGATGACCTGCGCATCCGGCAGATCCTCCTGGCGTCACCCAGGACCCGGGTGGAGGAGTTGATGGATTCGCGCTTCATCGCGCTGCGCGCCACGGACCATCGCGAGACGGCGATCGAGGTCTTCAAGGACGCGGATCTACTGGCGCTGCCGGTAACCGACAGAGAAGGTGCCCTGCTTGGCATCGTTACGGTGGACGACATCCTCGACGTAGCCGAGGAAGAAGCCACGGAAGATATCCAGAAGATCGGTGGTACCGAAGCCTTTGACGAACCGTACCTGAAGGTGGGAGTGCCCACCATGGTGCGCAAGCGCGCCACATGGCTCGTCATCCTTTTCCTCAGCGAGATGCTAACAACCACCGCGATGGCGCGCTACGAGGGCGAGATCGCAAAAGCGGTCGTCCTGTCGGTCTTTGTACCCCTGGTCATCTCAAGCGGAGGCAATTCGGGCTCGCAGGCTTCTACTCTCATAATTCGCGCCATGGCGCTGGGCGAGGTCCGGCTGCGGGACTGGTGGCGGGTGATGCGACGGGAGGTTTTCTCGGGACTCTCATTGGGCACGATTCTGGGGGGGATCGGCTTCCTGCGCATTTCCGCCTGGGCGATGCTCTTTAGCTCGTACGGCCAGCACTGGCCTTTGCTGGCGCTGACTGTCGGGGTCGCCTTAATCGGCATCGTGCTGTGGGGAACTCTTATGGGCTCGATGTTGCCGTTCTTGCTGCGCCGACTCGGGCTTGATCCTGCCACATCCTCTGCTCCTTTCGTTGCCACGCTCGTGGATGTTTCCGGACTTATCATCTACTTCACAGTCGCCGGAATCATCCTGCGCGGAACGCTCTTGTAGCCGCGACCCCTTAGGCACTTCAGCGACCACATGACACGGGCTCGATCGACGTCGGCTCTCAAGATCCTGCTCCTTGGAGCAGCGGCTTTCTATGCCGTCTTCATCGGACGCAGCGCGTTTCGCATCGATGATCAGCTCTCTTTCACGCTGATTGACGATGCCATGATCAGTATGCGCTACGCCCAGCATTTAGCAGCCGGCAGCGGCCTGGTCTGGAATGTGGGCGAGGCACACGTCCAGGGATTTACGAACTTCGGCTGGATGCTGTTCATGACCCTCCTGCACTTGCTGCCACTTGCGCCTGCAGGGATCTCGTTGGGCGTGATGGCTACTTCCGCCTCGCTCCTGCTCCTCAACTCGGTGGTAGTCGGTCGCATCTGCCAGGTCATGAGCCCGGACGGAAGGTACGCGCCCTTGATAGCGCCCGCGATCACCGCGTTCTACTTCCCGCTGGTGTTCTGGTCGCTGCGCGGCATGGAAGTCGGACTGCTTGTTCTCTTGATAGACCTCGCCGTGCTGTTTTCCGTGAACTTGCGGCGTGATGATTTCTGGGCGCCCATAATCATGGGCGTGATCCTGGCAGCGGCGCTTATGGTGCGGATGGATGCTGCGCCTCAAGCCGCGCTCATCATGGTCTACGCCGCGGGGACTCGGAGGATCAGCCGCGGGCAAGGCATCGTTCTGCACAGTGTGGTTGGGCTTGCGCTGGCCGGCCTGCTCGCTTTTCAGCTGTCATACTTTGGGGATGCGTTGCCCAACACCTACTACCAGAAGGTTGTGGGGGCATCGATCGGCGAAAGAATTCAGAACGGGTTGAGGGTCTTCAATGAGTATGCAGCACGCGATGTACTGATGATGTCCCTATTCTCCGCCGCAGGCATCTGGTTCTACCGGGCCATGCGGTCGCGCGAAGTTGCGCTGCTGGCGAGCCTGTTCGTCGTTCAGTGCCTGTACTCCATCTGGATCGGGGGCGACTACGCCGAGCCCGAGGTGGCGGCAGCCAATCGGTTCATTACCCAGGGCGTGCCAGCGTTGATCATCCTGTTCAGTCTTGCGCTTGACCGCATCCTCTCGGACGTGCTTGCAGCCAGGCAAGAGGTGTCCTGGGCCGGTGTCCGCCCAGCGTCAATTCTCTCAATAGGGACTGCCCTCGCCACGCTGGTCGTGATCAGCGGAACACCGTGGTTCAACTGGGCAATCGACAACGCCCCTTTGCTGAAGGCCGATGTTCGGCGAGTTCGGGCAGGGCTCGCCATCGCTCAGAACACCTCGCCGGCAGTCACCATCGCGGTTCACGCAGCGGGACAGATTCCCTACTACTCGGAGCGCAGGACGATCGACCTGCTGGGCCTGAACGACCCACTCATCGCCAAGGGACCGCTCTCCGGCAGCTTCTACCCCGGACATGACAAGTGGGACTATGACCACAGCATTGCACAGTTGAAGCCCGATCTGATCGCAGATAACTGGATCAGGCTGAGTGACTACATCGAGGGCCGGCCGGACTACCGGCAACTTGGCAACGGCATGTACATCCGCGTCGACACTACCCTGGTGGACGAAGCTGGTCTCCTGAGCGCCTTCCCATGATATTTCCGGCCGAGGGAGTGAGCGGACACGATGCGCCGGTACAAACAACCTGGCCGGGTCAACCAACTGGAGGAGAGGCAATGTCGAACATAGAAATCGTCGTCAGGCAGATCAACAGGGAGCTGGTGCCGCAGTTCGAGGAGAAGCTCCGGGAGCACCTGGCGCACCAGGACAAGGAGTGGTTGATCCAACAGGTCATCCGACTGACCCTGGATGCCCACAGCCTGGAGGAGAAGGATCGTAGGCGGTTCCGAGAGGAAGAGGATCGCAAACGGGCCGAGCGCGCCAAGCGCGTGAAGCAGATGCGCCTGGACCGCGCCCGGCTCGTCAGCTTCCTTGGCGAGTACCGTGGCTACGACCGCCCCAGATTCATCCGGGAGGGCTTCCTCAAGCAAGACTGCCCTGGCAAGGGGACAGACATGATCGAGGCGAGTTTCCGGTCGAAGCAGGGAGAGAGCCTGCTGGACCTGGCCAAGGACATGCTCTACGGACTGCTATTCGGGGACGAGGCGACAAACACGACGTTGCAGCGCAGGCAGCGGGAACTCCTGACCCTCACGGTGCCGCGGCTTAAGGCCGAGGCGCTGGATTTCATGAAGGCGACGACCGAGCTCAGCGCGGTAGGCACCTGGCAGGATCCGAGGGGTGCGGCCAACGACATGCAGGCCGACAATGTTGTGCTCGAGGTGGAGTATGGCGAGATCGACGGTGAACTAGTCGGCGACGGCATTGTCCTGGCCTTGGGACTTATCAACAATCTTGAGATCAACGAGGAGATCTTGTACGGGCGCATGGAGAACGTCGAACAAACCACGCTGATAACCTAGGCTTCGCTGCCGGCAGCGACCCGGCGATCCCCGGGAAAAGAGAAGAGCGGCACACGAAATCGTGCGCCGCTCTTTCATCACCGGGGTCAGAACTAGGCGGGCTGCAACTGCGTCTTCACCACGTCTTCCAGCATCTTCGTCGTCACCGACTTTGGGCGTTCGATGGGCCAGCCAAGGGCACGCGCCCAAACGTAGTTGGCGGTGACCCCCAGCGCTCGGCCCACGCCGAACAGAACCGTATAGAAGTCGAACTCGCGAACACCGTAGTAGTACTGGAGCGTGCCGCTGATGGCATCCACATTGGGGGCAGGATTCTTGGCCTTGCCCTGCTCCCTCAGGACCTTCGGCACCACATCGAACACCAGATCTGCAATCTGGACAAGTTCGTCTTGCGGGAAGCGCGCCGTGGCGAAATCCATTTGGGCCGTGTAGCGCGGATCGGGCACACGCAGAACGGCATGGCCGTAGCCGGGAATGACCTTTCCACTGTTCAGCGTGTCCCAGGCGAACCTGTAGAGCTCTTCGCCACTTGGAACGCCGTTGAAGCGCCTCCGAATATCCAGCAGCCAGCCCAGGCACTCCTGGTTTGCCAGACCGTGCAAAGGTCCGGCCAAGCCACACAAGCCGGCCGCATAGGCAAAGAAGACGTTCGAAAGCGAGGATCCGACCAGATGAGTGGCGTGTGCGCTGACGTTGCCGGACTCGTGATCCGAGTGCAGAATGAAATACAAACGGGCAAGATCGGCGTATCCCTTGCGGTCGGCGACGCCGATCAAGCGGGAGAAGTTCAGGCCGTAGTCCTGCCGCGGATTGTACCGGGGCTTGGCCTTCTTGCCGAGATATGTGTAGCGGTAGATGAACGCGGCAATGACTGGGAGCTTGGCGGTCAGGTCCAGGCTGTCCTCCAGCGCCGGCTCCCAGTAAACATCCTTATTCATGCCTGCATGGTACTGACGACTGAATGCCGAATCGCGCGCCAGCCCCATGACCGCCTGCGTGAGCAGGATCATGGGATGCGTGTCCTTCGGCATCGCTTTGAGCATCTTGTACAAATAGTCGGGAAGCTCGGCCCGCTTGGCCCATTCGGCCTCGACTTGGAGCGCCTGCTCCCTGGTGGGCACTTCGCCGAGCATCAGCAGGTAATACAAGCCGCCAACCAGCGGCAACTTCCCGCCGCGAGCCTTGGGCAGAGCGTTCAGCACTTCGGGGATGGACATGCCGCGGAAGCGGATGCCTTCTGCAGGGTCCAAGTACGAAACATCGGTCAACAGGGACTTGATGTCACGCATGCCTCCGACGATCTGGCCAACCGTGACCTTGTCGACCACCACATCCCCATGTTCCTTTGCCAGGACCCGCATGCGCTCGCGCCACTGAGGTATCTTGGCCGCCATCATTTCGTGCAGGATCATGTTTCCTCCAGGGTTTGTTGCCCTGCCGCGTCGCCTTCTGCGGGCATTGAGGTGCGCTCGCAGGGTCGCGCAGCACTAGATCTTCACAAGTTTCTTCAGCGCCTCGTGCGTATCCTTCACCGCTGCTACGGACTTCTCAAACTGGGCTTGTTCTTCGGCATCCAGCCTGTACTCGACGACCCGGGCCATGCCCTCGCGGTTGAGAACCACGGGGACTCCAAAGAACATATCCCGCAGGCCGTATTCCCCCTCCATATGGGCAGAGCAAGGGACGACCAGGTTGCGATCCTTCAGGATGGCCTCGGCCATCTGCGTGACAGCCGCGGACGGCGCATAGTACGCAGAGCCGGTCTTGAGCAGATTCACGATCTCGCCGCCGCCCTTGCGGGTGCGATTCACGATCGCCTCAAGCTTGTCCGCCGGCAAGTACTCGTTCAAAGGGATGCCAGCCACGTTCGAATGGCGGGTCAGGGGGATCATCTCGTCGCCATGCCCACCAAGAACATAGCATTGGATATTCTCCACGCTCAGGCCGGTCTCCTGCGCCACGAATGCCCGCATGCGCGCCGAATCCAACACGCCGGCCTGCCCCACAACGCGAGCCCGCGGCAGCCCGGTGAGCTTTAGCGTCAGATACGCCATGGTGTCCAATGGATTCGTGAGCACGATGTAGATGGCCTCCGGGGAATGCTTCAGCGTTTCGACAGCTGCCTTTCCAACAATGTCCGCATTGGCGCTGAGCAGGTCATCACGGCTCATGCCTGGCTTCCGCGGCAGGCCGGCGGTCAGAATGATGAGGTCAGAGCCTCGCGTGGCAGCATAGTCGTTGGAGCCGACGATCTCCACGTCCCGGGAAATGATGGGCATGGCCTCCAGCATATCCAGCCCCTTTCCTTGAGGCAAACCCTCCACAACGTCGACCAGCACAAGGTCGCCCAGGTCGCGCTGCGCCAACCAGTGGGCGGTCGTGGCGCCCGTCATACCGGCACCGATGATCGATATCTTCGGCATCTGGCCTCCAGAAAGTGATATCCGTCAATTCTATCTGATTGTTCGCGGCCGCAGCGCGTTCGTGATAAGAAAAGGACTTCCGCCCGCCAAGTCCGTGACGAAAGTCCTATCCTTGAAAGGTAGTCCGACCTCAGTCGCCCTGTGCCTCGAGGAAACGAGTCGCCTCGATGGCCGCGGCCGCCCCCATACCTGCAGACGTAATCACCTGCCGGAAATGGGGATCCGCGACCTCGCCACTGGCAAATACACCGGGCACCGACGTGTGCATCCTCTCATTCACTTTCAGATAGCCGCGGTCGTCCATCTCGAGCCGTCCCTTGAACATCTGCGTGTTTGGGGTATGGCCGATAAAGACGAAGGCACCGTCCGTCTCAAGGATGGTTTCAGCCTCGGTCTTCAGATTCTTCAGGCGAACGGCCTCGACCTTCTCCGAACCCAATACTTCGGTGACCACCGTGTCCCAGATGAAGTTCAGCTTGGGATGCTCCGCGGCGCGCTTTTGCAGGACCGGGCTGGCGCGCAGCTCATTACGGCGATGGATGATCGTGACCGACGAGGCATAGCGCGTGATGAACAGCCCCTCCTCGAGAGCGCTATCTCCGCCGCCCACAACGATGACCTTCTTGTCCTTGAAGAACCATCCGTCGCAGGTGGCGCAATAGGACACGCCTCTCCCGGTCAGCTCGCTCTCACCCGGAATCTTGAGCTGATTGGGGCTGGCACCCGTCGCTATGATGACTGTGTCCGCAACGTATGCCGCATTATCCGTCTTCACTTTGAAGGGCTGCTGTGAGAAATCCACTTCGTTGGCAGTGTCGAATTCCACCTTGGCGCCGAAGTGCTCTGCCTGTTTCTGGAACAGCTCGCCAAGCTGGGCGCCGCCGACGCCTTCGGGGAAGCCCGGATAGTTCTCGACCGTGTACGTCAGCGCCGCCTGCCCGCCCAATTGAATGCCAGTCAGGACCACAGGCGCGAGCTCTGCGCGCGCGGCGTACAGCGCGGCTGACAACCCAGCCGGGCCAGACCCAATGATCAGGACTTTCACGTGACTCGAATTGCCGTTGGACCTTTGAGACAAGATTTCCCTCCACGCGAAATCAACTCAGCTGCCCTGCTAGCTTGGGTGTTTTAGACAACACGTGGTGCGGTCGCCTTACCGCTGAGCGCCGCAGGAGCACGCCCGCAGCGCGGACCGCGCGCTCCACGACGCAGGGGGATGCTCAGCGTTTGCATGCCTTGTCCGTGATCCTCAACGCCTCATCCAGAGTCTCGAATCCTTCGGCGAGCTGCTCCTCCGTGATGATCAATGGCGGGATGATGAGCGCCGTATGCCAGTGCACCTCCAGATACAGGCCATGCTCGAGACAGTACTGCCTAAAGGCAGTCATCTCAGGGCTGGACGAATTCCAGGGAGCCATCGGCTCCTTCGTCTTCCGGTCCCGCACCAGCTCGATGATACCGAAGAGCCCTATGGATCGGACGTCTCCGACCGAGGGATGCGCCTCGCCGAGATCATTGAGCATCCGCCGCAAGACCGGGCCCATGGCGGCAGCGCGCTCGACGAGCCTGTCCTGCCGCAGTACGTTGATGTTGGCGATCGCCGCGGCCAGCGAGATCGGATGGGAGGTGTACGTCAATCCGGACCTGAAGGGCACCTCGTCAAAGTGCGCTGCGATCTTCGGCTTCATGGCAACGGCGCCCAGGGGAGCGTAGGCGGACGTCAGGCCCTTCGCCATGGTCATGAGGTCCGGGATCACATCCCAATGATCGACGGCGAACCATCTTCCCGTCCGGCCGAAGCCGCTCATCACCTCATCCGCGATCATGAGGATGCCGTACTCGTCGCACAGGGACCGCATGCCCGCGAGATAGCCTTCCGGGGGGATGATCACGCCGTTCGTGCCGGTGACCGATTCCACCAGGATGGCCGCGATCGTTTCTGGTCCCTCGTAGTGGATGATCTCTTCCAGATGATTTAGGTAGTCCTGCGTGAATTCCGCCTCGGCGATGTGCGGATTGGTGCGATGGAACGTTGAGCGATACCGGTACGGGTCTAGGAAGTGCACCACGCCCGGCATGACAGAGGGTTCCCAGGCCACCCGGCGGGGATCGCCGGTTGCAGCCAGGGCGCCGGCCGAGGCACCGTGGTAGGAGCGATAGCGCGTGAGCACCTTGAGGCGACCCGTGTAGCCCCGCGCCAGCTTGATGGCATTCTCGTTGGCGTCAGCGCCTCCGAGCGTGAAGAGCACCTTGGTCAACTGCGCCCCAGGCGAGATCTCGGCCACGAGTCTGCTGGCGAGGGCGCGCACGTTGTTCGTCATGCCCGGCGCGGTGTAGGGGAGCCGCCGCGCCTGCTCGACGATCGCATCAATCACCCGCAGGTCGCCGTGTCCGATGTTGACGCACATCGTCATGGAGTTGAAATCAAGATACCGCGCACCCTCGACATCCCAGAAATGGACGCCCTTGGCGGACTTGACCGCTATCGGCTTGACGGCGGCCTGCGCGGACCACGTCCAGAAAACGTGTTCCCTGGACAGGGGGAGGATTTCGTCGTCTGGGAGATCGAACATATGTGCCTCGGTTGGGTCGCGACCGTCTGGCGCGGTCACGCTTCCACCGCATCAAATCGTATCACAGTGAACCCCGCGACGGCGGTGTGCGGGCGCCGGCACTACGCCCGATTTCGGAACCAACGGATGATCTGTGATAATCCAAGGGCGACCACCACGGCCATGAATACAATCCAGTCGAAGCTGAAGTGAAGCCGCAGGATCATGGCGACGCTCGAAAGGGCAAAGCCCACGACCGCGAGCACGGAAAGCCGCAGGAGATGACGCAGTTCGACGCTGCGCCGCTCGGCGTCGGAGGCGGCGAATCTCTGGCGGTACCTGAAGGATGTGAGATCCCAGGCCAGGAGGGCAAATATGGCCCCTGCGAACATCCAGCCGGGTGGAAAATCAAGAAACCAGAGGCCGAGGGCGGCGGCCAGGAAATAGACGGCGAGTCCCACGTGGGCAAACCAGCGCCAGCGCTTCCACACGGCGACAAGCCACACGACCCCAAAGACGACGATCCAACGCGCCATCGGCGATAGTCCGACCCCCACGTATCCCCATGCCAGGGAAATCGTTCCCAACAGGATGCTTGCGAGCAGAGCCAGAACGGTCATGATCATGCCCTCATGCCGTGGAGCCGCCGGAAGGCGCCGCGCATCACCTGATCGAACGGATGTGCCACATCCCACTCGATCACCTGGACTCCTGCCCGCCGCAGGCGTCCCAGCGAGACCGCGCGTTCCAGCCT
>JAZDHO010000194.1:0-14990 GCA_043805815.1 Chloroflexota bacterium | reverse complement strand
CCGAATTCAACCAGCAAAACGAGTGGGGGATCACGGTCCGTGCAACCGGCCACACCAGCTTCACTGAACTGTACAGCAGCGTGACGGACGCCCTGCCCGCCGCGGACGGGCCCGAGCTCGTCATCGCGCTTCCTGAGCATGCGATTAGCTGGGATGCCGGCGGATACGTCATCGACCTGACCGATTACGTTGGCGATCCAGCTTATGGCCTGAGCAGGGAGGAAGTCAGTGATTTCCCCCCGGTTTTCTGGAATCAGGAATTGATCGCCGGGAGGCGCCTTGGCGTTCCCGCGCAGCGATCCGCCCATTTCTTGCTCTACAACCAGAGTTGGGCACGCCAGCTTGGATTCGAAGATGCGCCCCAGACGGACAGGGAATTCCGTGAACAGGCGTGCTCCGCGCATGCGTCGATGACCCGCGACGAAGATCCAGCCAACGACGCCATGGGCTGGTGGCTCGTCAACACCGACTCAATGACCTTCTTTTCCTGGATGATGGCTTTTGGTGGGGGTGTGCTTGACGGCAGCGGATACCGGTTCCTGAGCCCGAAGAACCTTGAAGCTACGGCCTTCGTGAAGCAGCTCTATGACGATGGTTGCGCCTGGCTTCCACAGGCGAGCGACGATCAGGCGGCCCCTTTTGCGCACCGGGGCGCCTTGTTCGCGACCGCTGGGCTGGCAGAGCTGCCTGACTATGGCCGCGCGATGGCAACGGCTGAGAACGCGGACGCGTGGACCGTGATAAGCTTCCCCGGCGCCGACCAGACCGGTCTGGCGGCGTATGGATCATCATTCGTGGTCCTCAAATCGACTCCGGAGAAGCAGCTGGCATCCTGGCTTTTCATCCGCTGGTTGCTCTCGGCGGACAATCAAAAGAGGTGGGTGGAGGCGACCGGCCTCTTTCCGCTGCGGGCCTCCGCGCTGGACTTGCTCGGCGCGTACGCCAAGAGCCATCCCCAGTGGGCAGCGGCAGTTGAGTCCGTGCCTGAGGCACAGATCCAGCCGCAGCTGGCGTCCTGGCGTCAGGTCCGGGTGATGCTGGGCGATGGATTCGACGCCATGTTCCGAGCCAACACGCCGGCGGGGCGAGTGGCCGAGATCCTGGCGATCATGGACCGGACCGCCGCCGATCTGTCCGAGTAACGCGCTGATCGGCGGGAAGCGCAGACTCAGGGCCGCCGCAGGCAACAGCGCGCCCACAGGACTCCAGTGCACACATCCGCGTCGGCCTCAAACCTGCTCGTGTTGAACGCCTATTGGGCGGGTCTGTCCTTCATGTGGAATGCGCTGCATCCCATTGTCCTGCCGGCGCTGCTGGTGAGACTCGTCCCAGACGAAAGCAAGAACACGTATCTCGGATTGTTGACGTTTGCAGGCCTGCTGGTCGCGATGGTGCTGCAGCCGGTCTCGGGGGCCCTCTCAGATCGGTGGATCTCCCGATACGGACGCCGCCGTCCGTTGATGGTCATCGGCACGCTCTTTGATTGCGTTTTCCTCGTCATCCTGGGATTGAGCGGGGGATTTGCCTGGCTGCTCGTGGGCTACGTGGGCCTTCAGGTCAGCTCGAACACGGCCCAGGGGCCGCTGCAAGGCCTGCTGCGGGATCGCGTGCCGCCGCACCAACTCGGCGTGGCATCCTCGATCAAGGTGTTCCTCGACCTGATGAGTCTGGTGGCCGCTTCCCTGGTTGCAGGGCGCTTGATGGACACCGGGGCGCGAGGAACCTCGCTGGTGATGCTGGTTATCCCGGGCCTGCTGCTCGCCTTTGGGGCCATAACGATCCTGTTCACACATGAGGAATCCACCATGAATGCCGGGGGGCATCATCGCTCGGCGCGCGTGCCTGAAGAGCCATATGAAACAGGAGCCAACGCCGGCTACTGGTGGCTCATCGCCGAGCGCGCCGCGTTTCTGTTCGGCGTTTACGGCCTTCAGGCTTTTGGGCAATACTATCTGCAGGATGCGCTGCTCGTTCCGAATCCGCCGCAACAGGCCGGCAACCTTCTGGCGCTGATCGGACTGGGCACCATCGCCTTGGTGGTGGCAGGCGGCTGGCTTGCCGACAGATTCGGCCCCAAGCGGCTCCTGTATGCTGCCAGCGGGCTGGCAGGCCTGGGCATGCTGCTGATGGTGCTAACGACCGACCTTCGAGAGCTCTACGTGATCGGCTCCATCGTTGGCGCTGGGATCGGTCTCTTCCTGGCATCCAACTGGGCGCTGGCCAACCGCATCGCGCCGCCTGCTCAGGCCGGCAGATTCCTGGGGCTCACCAACCTGGCGACGGCGGGCGCAGCCGCCCTTGCCCGGCTTGAGGGGCCGGCTGTCGACCTGCTGAACGCCGCGCGCCCTGAGGCGTGGTGGGGATACAAGGGCATCTTCGTCTTCGGTGCCCTTTGTATACTGCTGAGCACCTGGTTCCTGGCGAAGGTCAAATAAGCCGGCCTGCGCGCCCTCTGGCTCGGCGAGCCAAGGCGAGACGATCGGAGCCGGACGTCCCGCCCCGGCTCAGGGGAGTGCAACCCACGCGGGCCGCCATCGTATACATGGATAGACGGCCGCAGGAGCTTCCGTGAAGGACGAATCAACACTGGTCGCACAAGCACAACTTGGCAGCGCGGAGGCCTTCACCCAGCTCGTGGAGGCTTACCAGACGCACGTCTATAACCTGTGCTACCGCATGCTCGGCGAGGCCGAGTCCGCCGAAGATGCATCGCAGGAGACCTTCTTGCGCGCCTTTCAGCACCTTCACCGCTACGACCATGGGCGGCCATTTGCTACTTGGCTGCTCTCCATCGCCGCGCACTACTGCATCGACCGCCTGCGGCGGCGCAGGTTCTCGTTCATGTCCATGGATCAGGGCGACGATGGGGACGGTCTGGAGTTTCCGGATCCCGCCGCACCCAGTCCCGAAGGTGAGGCGGTGCGCCACGAGCTGCGCGAACAAATGCAAGGCCTGCTGCAGCAGCTCAACTCCGTGGATCGCGCCGCCATCATCTTGCGCTACTGGCACGATTGTTCGGAGGCCGAGATCGCCGACACTCTCCACCTCACCGTGAGCGCCGTAAAATCCCGGCTTCATCGGGCGAGGCGCGAACTTGGAAGCCTGTGGCAGGAAGAAGGGACTCGAACAAATCATGAAAGGAGGCCCCATGAATCACCAGCCTTTTGAGAACTGGTTGCTGGACGACGAGCCTCTCACCATTCAGCAGGAACGCGAGCTGCAGATGCATTTACGCGGCTGCACCGCGTGCGCCGGCATCGCCGATTCGAACCTGGCTCTGCACTCGAGGCGGCTGGTCACACCCCCGCCCGGCTTCACAGATCGCTTTCGGCCGCGGCTGGCTGATTGGCGACGCGAGCAGCTTCGGCGGCAAGCGCTGGGGACCATCGTACTGGTTGTGGCGGGCCTTGCCCTGCTCTATGCCCTGGCCTGGCCGGCGATACTGGATGCCATGCGCTCGCCGGCCGCATGGCTTGGGTTGATCACGGCCTACCTTGTGGGAATGTTCACGTTTCTCAGCGTGTTCGCACAGGTGGGCAGCATCCTACTCCGCAATCTGCCGGACATCGTCCCGCCTGCTGCCTGGTTCGCCATGTTCGTCGCGGGTTGCGTCCTGGGGAGCCTCTGGATAGTTACGATGCGGCGCCTCGCCAGAGCACCGCAAGGAGTCTAAGCGATGAAGAAGACCATCTACTGGCTGCTGCTTGGCGGGCTCTTGCTCATGCCTGGCCGCGCCGCTTACGCGGACGACGGTTCCATGAACGGCCGCGTAATCATAGGTCAGAATTTCACGCTCCAGAGCGGCGAGACGGTCGACGGAGACCTGGTTGTCATAGGCGGAGAGGCGGCCATTGAAGTTGGCGCCACCGTGCGGGGAGACCTGGTGGTCATCGGCGGGAGCCTCGGTCTGGATGGCGAGATCTTGGGTTCCGCGGTGGTCATCGGCGGCAGCGCCTCGCTCGGAGCGACCGGCTCCGTGAGCCGCGACCTCGTGGCCCTGGGCGGTTCGTTTCAGCGCGGGGAGGGATCTCGCATTGGGGGTGACATAATCACCAACCTCGCCATCACCACTGAAACGCTGCCCCGCGCTACCGCCGCGCCCACCACCGCACTCCCGCCGGGAACCGATTTCCGTCTTGACTTTGGGCCGTTGGGCACGCTTGCTGCCGTATTCTTCCAGGCCATTGGCCTGGGCGCGGTGGCAATGCTCCTCACCGCCTTCCTGCATCCACAGGTGGACCGCGTGGCCCAAGCAGTGCAGGCACAGCCGTTCGCCGCAGGCAGCTTCGGGTTGTTGACGGTTTTCCTGGCCCCGTTGGCGATCGTAGTCATGGCAATCACGCTCATATTGATCCCGTTGGCTCTTGCAGCGGCAATGCTGCTCGTCCTAGCCTGGTTGTTCGGCGTGATCGCGGTGGGTCAAATAGTCGGTGAAAGGCTGACCCAAGCCATGCACCGGACCTGGGAACCGGTTCTCTCTGCGGGCTTGGGTGCCTTCGTGCTGGGCATCGTGCTCGGCACCTCCAACCAGATACCATGCGTGGGCTGGATGGCGTCGGTTCTCATCGGCTTGGTTGGGCTGGGCGCCGCTGCCATGACACTGTTCGGCACACGCTCGCAGTTGCGCGCCTCGGTGACAGCCGTCTCCTCCGATACCGGGGTGAAGGACGGCGGACCACTGGCGCCTGTTGGCTAGCAGGGCGCCTTACGTCAGCCCCCCACTCACGGGACAAAAAGCCTCAGAAGACCTGCATGTTACAATCACTGGTCTCGGCGAAGAGCGCCGAGACCAGTGCGTTTCCATCGCGAGGCCGCATGCTCCCCAAGGTTGAAGTACCCACCACCCCCGTACACAATGCTCCCCCGCCGCTGATCGAACTTAAAGGCACGCACGTCGAGATCGGGCGCCAGATGGGGGAGGCGCGCCGCGGCCAGATCCAGCACAGCGTCGCCAATGCGCGCGCCCTGATCGACCAGACCTACGACCAGCTGGAGCTTACCTGGGAGGGGGCGCAGATCCAGGCCAGAAAGTACCTCCCCTTCGTCGAAGAACGCTACCCCCAGTACGCGGACGAGATGCGCGGCATCGCCGAGGGCTCCAACGTCGAATTCGATGATGTGCTGGCCCTCAACACGATGGAGGCGGTCACCATGGACGCCCTGCACCTCACCCGCTGCACAAGCCTGGCCGTCAACGAACAGCGCACCGCAGACGCCCACATCCTGGCCGCCCACACGGAGGACTGGATCCCCGAGGACGAGGATGATGTGTTTGTCGTCCTGGTCAAGCCGATCGACGAAGCGCCATTCCTGGCGATGACGTACGGGGGGTTGCTTCCCAACGTGGGCTTCAACGCCCATGGGATTGCGCAGTTGATCGACAGTGTGTACCCCTCCGACTCACGGATCGGTATCCCGCGGCTCGTCGTGGCCCGGGCGGTTCTGGCCTCGCGGCGCATCTCTGGCGCCATCGGACGAACCCTGGTTACGCACCGGGCGGCTGGATACAACCACCTTATCATTCACGACAGCGGCGAGATGTACTCCATCGAGGTGTCCGCGACACGCTTCGAGATCCTGCACGGCACCGATGGATACATCGTCCACACCAACCACTATCTCTCCGATGCCATGAAAGGCATCGAGAGCGATCCGGAGGAGCTGATCTCGTCCCGGGTGCGCTTCTTCCGAGCCGATCGCCTGCTGCGCGAGAGCTCCATGCACACCATTAAGTCCCTGCAGGCCATCCAGAAGGACCACGTGAATCTCCCAAACTCGATCTGCAATCATGCGATCGAGGGGACCGATCCGCTGGATCGAGAGAAGACCATCAGTGCGCTGGTGATCGATCTGACTGCGCGCGAAATGCACATCTGCTGGGGCAATCCCTGCCAGAACGGCTTTCACACCTATCATCTGGACGCCTGAAGTCACAGGTGATCCTTCACGGGGGCCCAGCCCGCGAGCAGTGCGGGGGCTCAACGTCCGCCGGAAAACCGGCCATGTTAGAATGGACTACTCCCGGAGCGAAGAATGATAGAAGTGACCCTTGACAGCGTGCGAGTTAACCTGATGTCGCCCCAGAGATTGGTGATCCTGCGTGAGGTGGGCGCCGAACGCTACCTGCCGATCTGGGTCGGCCAGTACGAGGCTGAAGCCATTACGGTTGCCCTGCAGGAAGTGGAGATGATTCGGCCGCTTACTCATGACCTGCTGAGAAACGTCTTCAAAGCACTCAACGCCAAACTCAAGCGTATTGAAATCGTCTCGCTCAAAGAGGATATCTTCTACGGGAGCATTGTTGCAGAGTTCGGCGGCTACGAGACCAAGGTGGACTCGAGGCCCTCGGATGCCATTGCCCTGGCAGTGCGTGCGCACGTTCCGATCCTCGTCGACGACAGCGTCATGCAGAATGCCGGCATAACGCCGGAAGCGGATGTGGGCGCGGCCGCCGCAGAGTCCGCGCGCCAGAAGCAGGCACGAGGTGCGCCGCCCGTGGGTGAGGTCAGTAAGGAACGACTTACGGTGTTCGAGGATTTCCTGGGCAAGCTGGATCTGGAAAAGCTGGACAAGGACATCCCCGGGGGGGACAACACGGATCAGGATGACGCCGCCAGCCCCGGCGAAGACCCCGGATCCGACAAGCCGGATAAGCCAAAGAGGCCCAAGAAGAAATGACCGAGTTCCCGCCCGTTGAAACGACCGCCCCCCCAGCCGCGCCCGGCGTCCCGCACAATCGGGAATCTGAGGAAGCCGTCGTGGGGGCGGTGCTGGTTAACCCGGAGGTCTACTACGACGTGGCCCAATTCCTGCAGGCGGACGACTTCTATATCCACCGCCATCGCTGGATCTGGGAGGCATACACCAGCCTGCACGAGCAGCGCATCCCCATCGACCTGCTGACTTTGAGCGAGGAACTTGAGCGCAAGGGCCAGCTGACCGAGATCGGCGGTCGGGCTTTCCTGACGGCCCTTGTGAATCAGGTGCCGACTTCTCTCAACGCGTCGGCCTACGCACACATCGTGGAGGGTCACGCTATCCGCCGCAGGATGATCGCCGCGGCCAACGCCATTGCCTCGGTCGCGTACAACGAGGACATGAAGATCGACAGCGTCATGGATGAGGCCGAGAAGGCGGTGTTCAATGTGAGCGAACGCCGTCTGCGGCACGACGTCCAGCCGATCCGCGACGTGTTGCGCGACTACTACGACCGGATCGACGAGGCGGCCAGGCGCGGTGAGGAGATCTACGGCGTGCCCACCGGTTTCATTGACCTGGACAAACTGCTTCGCGGCCTGCAGCCGTCCGACCTGCTGATCATCGCCGGCCGACCTGGCCAGGGTAAGACAGGCTTTCTGTTGTCGGTGGCCAAGAACGCCGCCCTCATGCACAAGAAACATGTGGCGGTATTCTCGCTGGAGATGTCCAACTCGCAGGTGGCAGAACGCCTGATCTCCCAACAGACCGGCATCGTGTCCCAGAACTTGCGAACCGGCAGCCTGGACGAGAATGGTTTCAGCCTGCTGGCTGAGGCCGTGGAAAAGCTGTCTGAGACGCAGATCTTCCTTGACGACACTCCCGCGATCACGCCGATCCAACTCCGGACGAAGTGCCGCCGTCTGCACCTTGAGCATCGGCTGGACCTCATCATTGTGGACTACCTGCAACTCATGACGGGCGATACCCGAACCGACAATCGCGTGCAGGAAGTCTCCTACATTTCGCGCAACCTCAAGGTGCTGGCTCGCGAACTCAACGTTCCGGTCCTGGCCGCAGCACAGCTGAGCCGCGCCGTGGAACAGCGCGCCGACAAAGAGCCGCAGCTCTCCGACCTGCGCGAATCTGGCTCCCTCGAGCAGGACTCGGACATTGTCATGTTCATCTACAGGCCGGATGCGTGGGAGGAGGACGAGAGCAAGAAGAGCCTGGTCAAGCTGCGGGTGGCAAAACATAGGAACGGGCCAACCGACGAGATCAACCTCATCTTCCTCAACAAGCTGGCGAAGTTTGAAAACGCTGCGGCCTGGGATCAGGCATAGGGCCGGTCCTCGAGAAGCTTCCCCACCATGAAGGCATTTGGCGGATTCCACGACTCCGAGACGTTCACAGCGGTCCCGGACACTTTCTTCAGGGAGCTGCTTGAGTTCATCACGGACGCCGGGGAGCTCAAGGTGGTCCTGTACGCCATGTGGAGCATCGAGCACATGGACAGTTCTCTGCGTGCGCTCACGAACCAGGACTTCGCGGCAGCGGTGCTGGGCCTCGGGCCGGATCAGGTGAAGTCGGGCTTGGAGCAGGCCATCGAGCACGGGATAATGTTGCGCGCGGGGCACGGAAACAGTACAAGATACTTCCTGAACTCCCCGCGCGGACGCGCCGCGGCCAAGGCGCTGTCCGCAGGCACGCTGGACAGCGCCTCGCACCTCTCGTCTGGACCCCTGGAAAGACCCAACGTGTTCAAGCTGTACGAGGAGAACATCGGCCCCCTGACACCCCTGATCGCCGACGCCCTCAAAGATGCGGAGGGCACGTATCCCGCAGAGTGGATCGTCGAGTCGATTGATTTGGCCGTGAAGAACAACAAGCGCAGTTGGAGCTACTGCCAGGCAATTCTGAGACGCTGGAAGGAAGAGGGTCGTGGCAAAAAGCAGAATAGACGAGACGATCAAGCAGCTCGCCAGCGCGACGTCGAGGAAAAGATCAGAAAATTCATCCGCGGCTGAGCCCGGTAGTGATTCACTTGGCGATCCGAATTGCCCTCACTGCCACGGGGTGGGATATCTCCGCCGGGATGTTCCCGTCGGCGATCCTGATTTCGGCGAGGTTTTTGTCTGCGTGTGCCGCCGCCGCATGGTCTCGGGCGTTGTACGCGATCGTCTCTTCGCCCTCAGCCATCTGGATGAACTGCGACTGCTCACATTCGAGTCCTTCAAGCCGCGGGGGCGTCCGGGAATCGGCGAGCGGCAGGCCGCCTCGATCCAAATGGCCTACAATCAGGCGCGCCATCATGCGGAGAACCTGAATGGGTGGCTGTTCCTGCAGGGTGGCCCCGGCTGCGGCAAGACCCATCTGGCTGCCGCCGCGGCGAACTACGCCGTCGGCATCGGGGTGCCGACGCTCTTCCTGACGGTACCCGATCTCCTGGATACCCTGCGTGGGGCCTACGACAGCCAGGACACGACATTTGAGCGGCGGTTCGATGAGGTTCGCAACGCCCAACTCCTCGTGTTGGATGACTTTGGCACTCAGAACGCATCCGGATGGGCCCGGGAGAAACTCTTCCAGGTCATGAACTACCGGTACATCAACAAGCTTCCGACGATCATTACGAGCAATCTGATGCTGAGTGAGATCGAAGAACGCATCCGCTCGCGGCTCGCCGATCCCGAATTGGTTACGCAGTCGCGCATCCTCGCGCCCGACTATCGCAGGCCGATGGAGGATTCCGGTCATCCGGAGCTGTCGTCGTTGGAGCTGCACGCCCGGCGCACATTCGACACCTTCTCGCTGCGGAAGGACGAGGGCTTGAACACCCCGGCCCTCAAGTCCCTCAAGGACGCCGTGAGCGCTGCACAGGAGTTTGCAGATGATCCGCGGGGCTGGCTGGTATTTGGCGGCGACTATGCCTCTGGCAAGACACACCTCGCCGCGGCGATTGCCAATCAGCTTGCCCAGCTCGGTGATCCGCCCCTGTTCGTCATGGTCCCCGACCTGCTCGATCACCTGCGAGCGACGTTCAGCCCCTCCAGCTCCACAACCTTTGACCGACGCTTTGAGGAGATCCGAACGTCGCGGTTGCTAATCCTGGATGATCTGGGAACGCAATCCATGACCCCCTGGGTGCGCGAGAAGCTCTATCAGCTCTTCAGCTACCGCTCCAACGCAGAACTGCCCACGGTCATCACCATCGCAGCCGATTCACTGGAGAGCCTGGATCCTCGCCTGGCATCCCGGCTTCGGGACGAGCGACTGTGCCGCGTCGTCAGCCTCTCGGTGCCGCCGTTTCGCGGAAAACCGACTCGCCACAAGCCGCGCAGCCCAAGGGAGCGGTAGTCCAGGCAAAGCTCGGAGGACTCGCGCAAGCCGGGAACTGGCGCACCGGCCTCTGCCAAGCTTGAAGGAGCCGCGCCTGAACCGATCACGCCGCCCCTCGCCCGTCAGCCAGCCGCAGTTTCGCCCATTCGTCGCTTGGCTCAGCGCAACAGCCGGGGCAAGGCTGCGGCGATCTCGTCACGGACAAGTCTAAAAACCACCAGGCGTTCTTCATCAGTACCTTGGGCCTTGGCCGGATCGCCAAAGCTCTCGTGCCTTCGCGTCCCCTTGACCAGCCAGACTGGACACTCCTCGTTGGCCTCATCGCACACCGTAATCACCAGATCGAACGCCTGATCCCGAAATCGATCCGCGGATTTCGATTCCCCCCTGTGCTCGATGCCCAGCTCGCGCAACACCCGGATTGCCATGGGGTGCACGTATCCGGACGGGCGTACTCCGGCAGAGAACGCCTGCCACGCGGGGAAGCGTGCGTTGACCAGCGCTTCGGCCATCTGCGATCGGCACGAATTTCCCGTGCACAGGAAGAGCCCCCTTCGGAAGTTCTTCACTCGCGTTTCCAAAACTCGCTGTCGGTGTCGCTTATCTCGGTGAGATTTCCCGTGGCGACGAACAACGTGCGTTCGCAGATGTTCGTTACCCGGTCGGCAAAGCGCTCCAGGTTGTGAGCCGTCCACAGCAGCCAGTTGGCCCGCTCGATCGTCTTGGGATCGCCGATGACGATGGTCATCAGCTCCCGGTACACCTGGTTGAAAAGCGCGTCGACCTCATCGTCTTCGACCGGTATGGCCCTGGCGGCCTCGATATCCTCGTTAACGAATGCGGTCAACGCCCGGTGCAGCATGTCCGCGCCTTTCTGTGCCATGCGCGGCACGTCGATGAGCGGCTTGAGCAGCGGGGCGTCCCCCATGCGGATGTTGATATTGGCGATACCCTTGGCGTAATCGCCCATACGCTCCAACTCGGAGATGATCTCCAGGCACGAAGCCAGCAAGCGCAGGTCGTGAGCCATCGGCTGTTGGGTGGCGATCAGGATGAGCAACTCACTCTCGATCTCGAAACGCTTCTTGTTGATCGCCGTATCGGCAGCCAGGATCCTCTGCGCAGCCGCAATGTCGCGTTTCTTGAGGGCCTCCACGGAGTCGATGATGGATTGCTCAACCATGCTTCCCAGCACGAGCACGCTGTCCTTCACCTGCTGGAGTTCGGCTTCGAATGTTTTCCGCGGCATGTGTGCCTCTGCTTTCCCGGGTCCGCCAACGGCCGGCCGGCGGTCTATCCAAAGCGGCCCGTTACGTAGTCCTCAGTGCGTTTGTCGCTGGGGCGGGTGAAGACCGTGTTGGTTTCGTTGTACTCGATCACTGTTCCGGCGCGTGTGTCCTCAGCCAGCATCATCATGGCGGTATAGTCCGAGGCGCGGGCCGCCTGCTGCATATTGTGGGTGACGATGACGATGGTGTAACGCTGCTTCAGGTCCTGCATCAGTTCTTCGATCTTGAGGGTGGCGATCGGATCCAGAGCTGATGCCGGCTCATCCATTAAGATGACCTCCGGCTGAACCGCCAGGGCACGCGCGATGCACAGCCGCTGCTGCTGCCCGCCGGAAAGGGTCAACCCGGATTGCCCAAGTTTGTCCTTGACCTCATCCCACAGCGCGGCCTGCCGCAGGCTCGATTCCACGAGGTCATCCAGGTTGCCTCGGAAGCCGTGAATGCGAGCGCCCCAGGCGACGTTTTCATAGATTGACTTCGGAAACGGGTTCGGCTTCTGAAAGACCATTCCGATGCGGTAGCGCACCTCCACCGGATCCACGGATGGATCGTACAGGTCGCGCCCCTCAAAGAAGAGCCGTCCTTCGACGCTGGTCCCGGGCACCAACTCGTTCATGCGGTTGAAGGCGCGCAACAGCGTCGTCTTCCCGCAGCCGGAGGGGCCGATGATGGCTGTGATGTGATGCCGGAGCACAACCAGCTTCACGTCCGTCACGGCCCGGAATTCCCCGTATCGGACGCCAAGGTCGCGGGCTTCCAGGACCGGGCCGGTGTTCGCATTGCGGTTCAACTGCGCCATGGCCTAGATTCTCCTGGTATAGCGATTGCGCAGAAAGATGGCGGAGGCGTTCAAGCTCAACAGCAGTAGCAGCAGAACCAAAATGGCGCTCGCTGCCAGGCTTCGGAATTCGGCCTGCGGACGCGAGGTCCACTGGTAGATCTGGATCGGCAGGGTCGTGAACTTGGAGAACGGCGATGACGGATCAAAGCTTATGGCCGTCGAGGCGCCGACGACCACAAGGGGGGCAGTCTCTCCGATCGCCCGTGAGACGGCCAGGATCGTTCCGGTGAGGATCCCCGGCAGCGCACCGGGGAGCACATGATGCCAGATCGTCTGCCATTTGGTCGCGCCGAGGCCATAGCTGGCGTTGCGCAGGGATCTGGGCACCGCGCGGATGGCTTCCTGCGCATTGATGATGATGATCGGCAGAACCAGCAGGCCGAGAGTGAGGCCCGCCGCCAGGACCGTGCGTCCATTGGCGGTAGTCGGGTCCACGACGCCGAACACCTCCCCGCTCGTGAGTGGCTCCAGGAGGCGCACGAAAATCGCCAGACCCAGAATGCCATAAACGATCGATGGCACGCCTGCAAGATTGTTGATGTTGGTCTGGATCAGGCGGTTCAGCCAATTCGTCCCGGCGTATTCCTCCAGGTATATGGCCGCCCCCACGCCCAGAGGAAAGGCCAGCAAGATCGTGAACAGGATGGTCCACAGCGATCCCAGGATCGCGGTCCTGACACCGGTGGTGAGAGACTCACTCGTCTGCGGCCGGCTGATGAATGCTCCGTTGACCCACGGCACGAACCGCAATTCGGCCTCAGGGTACCGGGCGCTCACATAGCCCCGGATCTCCTTCGCCTTCGTCAGCGATTCAAGCAGGCTCCAATTTTCCAAGACGCGGTACCTGACGATACGCTCCAGCACCACCCGGTACACGTCCGAACGGGAGCGTGTTTCGAAGGATCTATCTGTGTTGAGCTTCTTGAAGGCACCGGCCGAGAGCCTGCTCCGCAGGAGCTCCACCATCTGCTCCTTGCTCTGATCCTCCAGCGGGATCCCATGCACGGCAAGGGTGTTCCGGTCAACCTGCGCCTCCAGGGCCACGTACCCGAAAGCGCTATCGATGATGTTCAGAAGCAGTGCGGCCAATGCGAGTACGGCGAAAAGGGTCGAGACCTGCAGGATCCATTGCCAGACCGTGCCGGCCCGGCGCCTGGCAGGCAGGTTGACGTCGAAGTCCCGGAGCGCCGGCGCCGACCTCATTCGTATACCTCACGGAACCGCCGCACAATGCGCTGGCTGATGATGTTGAGAGCCAGCGTGATGAGGAAGAGCAGCAGGGCGAGGGCGAAGATGCTATTGTAGTCGACCGAATCGTATGACAGATCGCCTCCGGAAATCCGGACGATATGCCCGGTGATCGTTTCGGCCCCCTGGAATGGATTCAGGGTGAACTTGGGCCCCGCCCCGGCGGCAATGGCCACGATCATGGTCTCGCCGATGGCACGCGAGATGCCGATGATCAGCGCCGCGGCGATGCCCGACAGGGCTGCGGGAACCACGACGCGCAGGGACACCTCCAGGCGCGTAGCACCAATCGCATAGGCGGCTTCGCGCAGCGAACGCGGCACGGCGCTCAGCGCATCTTCGGTCATGGAGGCGATGAGAGGCAGGATCAAGATTCCCATCACCAGGCCGGCAGAACCCATGTTGTAGATCTCGACCACATTGCGCCCAAAGACAGATCGCAGGAGCGGCGTCATGAACATCAAGGCAAAGTATCCGTAGACTATCGTCGGAACCCCTGCAAGGAGCTCCAACAGGGGCTTCAGGATGTTCCGGGCGCGTGGGGTTGCGTACTCGCTCAGGTAGATCGCCACAGCCAGGCCAAGCGGGGCGGCGGTAACCATGGCTAGAAGACTGGTGATCAGTGTCGATGTAACGAGCGGCCAGATACCAAACTGCCCCGTGTGCGGCTGCCATCTTGTGGTCGTGATGGTTTCCAAGATACTGAATCCGGGCATCCGGAACAACAGAAGCGCCTCTTTCCCCAGCTCATAGACGATCCCGATCGTGATAAGGATCGAGAAAAGCCCGGCGCAGAACAGGAAGGCCCGTATGGCGACTTCGCCTGGCCGCGAGCGTCCCCGCAGGCCTGCGTTCCGTCCTGGATAAGACGAAGCAAGGTCGACGTTCTGGTTGACATCCATGGCTCGCTCCGGGAAAAGGCGATCCTTCCCCCTGTATTATACGGGGGAGGGATGCGAGGCAGGACCGAATGCTCGGGGTGCTGACCAGATACTTTCGGTCCTAGGGTGCTATTACCCGACTGCTGTTGTCCAGGCGTCGAGGTTCTCCTGGGCCCGGTCCTCACTCGTCGGGAAGTAGCCGACGTCGAGGATCTCGTCGACAACGTGCGAGATGTAGAAGTGGATGAAGGCCGAGACCTGCGGCTTCTGCTGCATGATCTCAGTGCCGGAGTAGATGAACAGGGGCCGCGAGATCGGGTACGCGCCGGATTCGGCCGTCTCAGCGGTCGGTGCGATGCCATCCAGCGACAGCGCCCTGAGCGGGCCCTCGTTCTCCTGGTAGTAGGCGTATCCAAAATACCCGATGGCAAAGGGCGAACCCAACACGCCCTGAACCAGCACGTTGTCGTCTTCGGATAACTGGGCGTTGGCGGCATTCAGAATCGCCGCCTCTCCCGCATCGGCATCATCGCCGTTGGCGGGAGCCATCACAGCCTGCACAAAATAGTCGAATGTGCCCGAGTCCGTGCCGGGGCTGAAGCGCTGAATGGGCTCGGCCGGCCAATCGGATCGGACATCGGACCAGTTGGCAGCGGCGGAGAAGATCTGCGCAAGTTCCTCGAGCGTAACATCCGT
>JAZDHO010000193.1:0-22019 GCA_043805815.1 Chloroflexota bacterium | reverse complement strand
CCCAGGTTGCAGGGACGGTCAGGGTGTCGATGATGCGGACATCCGGGCCGGGAAAATCCTGCGCGGCGGTCTGCGCCGAACGGACCGTGCCGCTCGGCTTTCCCGACGGCGCCACGACAATCACGGTCTCGTGCTTTTCTTGGCGGCGCGGAAGATGGGATGATAGAGCGTCGGCTGCGGCGCGGCTGTCTTCGGCAGGGATGCTGAAGCCTTCAGTTTCTCAAGGAAGACGGAGGTATCGAACTCCGCATCATCATGATAAGACTCCTCCCCGAACATGACGACCTGCGGGATGAAGGGGATGCCGCGCTGGATGAGAAGTTCGCGCGGCAGGCTGCACGTGGTGTCCGCAACTATGATGGTCATCGGGCCCTCCGCGGTAGATCATACGGGGCGCCCGATCGCCTGCCCAGTTACATTGCGCCGCCAATTAGCCGGCTTTCGTAATGCAGAGGGCTGGTTTGCCGCAAGCTCACCCCCCGGAAGCCGCTGTGGCGGCCAGGACCAGCGGATACCAACGCGACAGCCCCCTTTGCAGGGGGCGGGCGCGATCACGTGACGGAGGTCTAGCGCTTGATGATGAACAGGATGCCGGCGATCACCGCACAGATGCCGGCAATGGTGTTCATGACGCCGCCTCCGAGACTCACGCCCAGAAGCACCAGGCCGGCCAGGATCAGGTATATCCCGAGAAGGATCCATTTCAACGAACCCATTGGCTATCTCCTTTTGTCTGGATCAGAATTCGTGTGAATGCCGGACTAGCGGTTGATCAGGAACAGAATGCCGGCAATCAAGGCACAGACCCCGGCGATTATGTTTACGATTCCGCCAAGACCCACGCCGAGGAGACTCAAGCCAATCAGGATCAGAAAGACGGCCAGCAATATCCACTTAAGCCTTTCGGTGTTCATTCGTATCGCTCCTTTTTGTTTTACGGATGGCTCCTCTTATGAAAACCCTGTTTTCTCCCGGACGTTACGGCTCGTCACGGTTGGCAGAGTCATCGGAGATAACTTCGTGCGCCAGCTTTTGCAGTGCCTGCGCTTCTGCCGGATCCACATTCTTCGCAAGCCAATATCGATGCAGCAGGTCAAGTGGCGAGAGGCTGCCTACTGACTGATCGCCCGGCAGCCGGACGCGCGCTTCCGTTTGCGGGCGCCGCACCAGGTGGAACTCGAACGCCCCAGCTGCATGCTTCCTCAAGGCGGGTTCGTCAATGAGCGCATCATAGGCGCGCGGGTATTCCACCGTCAGCTTGATGATCGCGCCGGCCAGGTCTTGCGGGTCCGGCAACACGGACTTCAGCTTTCCGGTGATGTTTTCCATGGATGCCTCCGCCGCGGTTTCAGGCATGGTCAGCGTGACACGGCGCTCGATGAACCGGCGCGTGCCGGTGAGTTGCCTCCAGTCCACGCGCGTCCGGCCACGCGAGACCTCGGCGATGACAAAGAATCGCTCCTGCGCGGCCTCGCCAAAATCGACCCTTTCGATGGATCCCGGGTAGATCACCGGGGGATGTGCGCCTTCATTGAGGTCCTGAGGTCTATGGATGTGCCCGAGCGCCACGTAGTCCAGCCGCGGGTCGCGCACCAGCGAGGCGGGAATCAGCCAGTCCGAGCCGAGCATCACCGTGCGCTCGGATCCATACACCGCGCCCTCCACCGAGGCGTGGGCGGTCAGAATGATGGGCAGTGAGGGATCTGCATCTTCCAACCAGGCATTGGTTTCTTCGATGATGATCTCGGCGATCTGCCGGTTGACCTCGGCGGGGTCCGCACCACTGAGGCTGCGGGAGGCCATGATGCCCGAGCGGGATATCCACGGCCAGGCGATGACTTGCAGCGGCAGTCCCCACAGCTGCCCGGACTTCAACAGCTCCGGCCTGGCCAGCACGCGCACAAACGGAACGTTCAGAGTGTCGAATTCCTGGATGGCGTGTGCCTTTCCGGCGGCCGGCGCCAGGTCGTGATTGCCAACCAGCAGCAGCGTCGGGATCCTGGCTTGCGACAGCCGGATGATCCTGCGTCCCCACTCGCGCTGAAAGGTCGGAGCAGGTGCGCGGTCTTTGTAGGCGTCGCCGGCAAAGATGACCAGGTCCACTTTCTCGGCGATGGCGGTATCCACGATGGTGTCGAGCGATCTCAGGAAGTCGAGGACGCGCAGCGGAAGCCCGGTCTCGGGGTCGTGCCGGCCGTAGTTCTGCATGTCGATGTGAGCGTCGGCAAAGTGGAGTAATCGCATGGTCGCTAGTCCTGTAGTTGGGTAGTCACGACCCAGAGTCGTCACGGGCAATATATCTCGCCGCGGGAGTGGCCATAAAACCAGGTGCAGGATGTGTCAGACGTGCCCCTGTTTTGAGCTTCTCAAGTGACTTATCATGCCGTTGATGAGGCGTTTGGTCTCGGTCGCCAAGTCATACGTGGCACTGAGTTGCTCGCTGCTGATCTAGTCACGGTCGAGAGCAAGGTAGAGCTCAGACTGGACTTCGCTGGCCGACCGTCGCGCCACCTTTCGAAAGCGGATGAACTCAGGATCTGTGCCCTCATCAAATCCCTCGGAGATATTGTGCATCACGGACCCGGCCGCATCCTGCACCTGGCCGCGTAAGTTGAAATCCCTGGCGAATGCCGGTTGCGCCGTTAAGTCGTAGAGGGAGTTCGCCCGTTGCCGGGCCCTTTGCCAACTCTGGAGATCTTCGAACCGCTCGATCTTGTCCACCGCGCTTACTCCTGGTATTCCACACCGAAATCAGTTCTGCGGCGCAAGGCCCAGTGCCCACGCATCAACTATCGGACCACCTGACTTCCTGACCACCCGACTACCTCACTCCCCATTCCTGCAACTTCGCTATCCCCGCCGTGAAATTCATGTTGTAGTAGACGCTGCGTCTGACGTCTTCGATACCGCCGGCAGTGTTGCCCAGTGCATACTTCGCCAGCCCGCGCCAATACAGGCTCTCCTCGAGCGTGGGCGCGCTGACGGTCTTGAAGGTGGTGTCCGCCAGGTTGATCACGTCCTGGTAGCGCCCGCTGTAGTAGTACGCCCAGTAGGGGCCGGTCTGATACCACATCAGCCGGAACGGGCGCTCGTTGTCATCATCGCCAAGCGAGGCATAGAGGGAAAACGCCTGGTCGTAGGCACTGGCCGCGTCCACGTACTGTTGAAGCGCCACGTGACTCGTCCCCTTGGCGAACCATGCGAAAAGAAGGTCGTTGCCTTTGAGCTCTTGCAGTTCCTGGTCCGCCCGCTCCAGGGCCCTGCGGGCCGCCCAGGCGGAATCGGCGTAGGGTCCGAGAAGGCTCAACGTGTGCGACTCGCGGTCCAGAGGATAGACCACAATGAAGGCGAAGTTGAACGAGCGCCAGCCTTCCATGAACTTCTCGTATGAGATGCGGAAATCGGGTCCGTCGTTCCACGTGTCCTGCACGATCAGCTCCTGGGCCGCGTCATCGTAGCCCGTGACGAACTGATAATGTCCGAGCCAGGCCACCTTCCCCTTGTAGTCTGCCTCGTAGAAGCCCTTCTCGGCCACCAGCGGGATCCCGCCGGCAAGCAGCTTCTTGATGAGGTCAACATCACCGCCATAACGAAAGAGGGCGCGATACCCGGTCTTGTCGTTGACGAAATCTACCATCTCATACGGCATGACGTTCTTGTCGGTGAAGCCGCGATCGATGAATGCCTTGGATGGATCGTTCTCGCCGGGCTTTACCACCTTTGCCACGTCGTCGCGGTTGCCCGTCCAACCCCAGAAATTGAGTGCCATCGTGAGGTTCGCCGGGGCGCAGTAGTTCCAGCGGTCGCGCTGGTCCACGTACTTCACGCCCGGCAGATCCACCTTCGCCGGAAGCGGTGTGGCCGTTCCTGTCGGCCTGGCGGCGGGTCCGACGCGCGTGGAGGTGGCCCGAGGCGTGCGGGTGGCCGCTTCCGCGGTCGCGTGGGCCTGCATCGTGGCGTTGACAATGGCATCAATAGCTGCCTGCTGCGTGGGCAGGAAGATCGCCTGATCCGGCGGATTGAAGAAGTATTTGATCTGTGTCCGGACGTCATCCACGCGCCACGCCAGGCGATTATGCACTGGCGGCAGGAAGTAGATCCCTGTGACCGCCAGGATCGCCGCCGGCAGGATCCAGATACGCCTTGGGATTCTCTTTAACATCGAAGGGATTATACAGCCCTGCCCGAAGGCGTTCTTTAGTCGGACTTAAAGAAGGCTCTACGCTAGTGGGCCGGAGTGGCACCCAACCTACTTCACGGGGTCAGGCCGAGAGTACGACCACCGCCACTGCTGCCACTTCGACACCAGTCCGGCCTTCACTGGATTCTCAAGTACGTAGGACACTGTGCGTTGCGGCTCATCGGAATCGCGGATGACATGATCGTAGCTCTCATCCTGCCAGAACGGTCCGTCTCTACCAAGGACAAGATTGGCGTGACGAGCTGTATGGCGTTTCAGTGACTGGAGAACCTGGCTCAGCGCCCCGGCATTCTCGTTCTGCGTGCGAAGCCCCCCGAACACAGCATGGACATGATTCGGCATCACGCAGAAAGCGTACAGGCGGTGCTCGCGTCCATCGCGATGGTGCAGAGCCTCCACGACGATCTCGGCGACTTCGGGAGTCAAAAGCCAACGCGGCCCCGCGGCCGCCCCAAGCACGCGTGTGTCCCACTGAACAAAGTCGCCCTTGGCATCCAGGTAATCGACCGTCTCTGGCTGGCGTCCGCCAAGCATTTGAGCGCGCCGTAGATCGGGCCTCGTCTTCGTTCCGTCTGACGGCCGAGCCGACTGCGGCAGTGTGCCTTTGAGCCGGAACGTGATGAAGAAAATGGCATCTTGAGGTTGCCAGTGCGGCAGGTGACGACGGTAGAATTCGCGACTAGTGGTCATGCGGTTCGGTCGGATTGACAATCCGACCTACATTCTACTCGTCACAACGCAGGTCGGAGTGCCACTCCGACCCGGATGCCATGAACGCAGAGCAGGCGACCATCCAGTGGTGGTCGCCTGCTTTGAATGCTTAGATCGCGGACAGCGCGACTATCCGACTACTCTTTCACTTCGCCTTCCACCACTTCGCCATCGTCGCCGCCCGGCTGACTCTGACCGGGCGAGCCGCCGGGTGCAGGCCCTCCGGCCTGCGCTTGCGGCTGCTCCTGGGCATAGAGCTGCTGGCTCAACGCGTGAAATGCGTTCTGTGCATCATCGGTGGCGGTCTTGATCGCGTTCAGGTTATCGCTTTGCGCGACCTGCTTCAGGCTGCTGATCTTGGCCTCGATGTTCGGCCGTTCGCTGGCCGGGACCTTGTCGCCCAGCTCACGCAGCGTTTTCTCCAGCTGGTAGGCCAGGTTATCGGCCGTGTTGCGCGCATCGATCAACTCGCGGTGCTTCTTGTCCTCGGCCTCGTGCTGGCGCCCCTCCTGCACCATGCGATCGATATCGCCCTTATTCAGGTTGGTCGAGGCCGTGATGGTCACCTTCTGTTCCTTGCCTGTGGCCTTGTCCTTGGCGGTCACATTCAGGATGCCGTTTGCGTCAATATCAAAGGTCACCTCAACCTGCGGTATGCCGCGCGGCGCGGGCGGAATGCCGTCGAGGCGGAAGCGTCCCAATGACATATTGTCGCCGGCGATTTCCCGCTCACCCTGCAGCACATGGATGTCCACCGCAGTCTGGTTGTCGGCCGCCGTCGAGTAGGTCTCGGTCTTGCGCACCGGGATGGTGGTATTGCGCTCAATCATCTTGGTCATCACGCTGCCGAGCGTCTCGACACCCAGCGACAGCGGGGTAACGTCGAGCAAGAGGATGTCCTTGACCTCGCCGCCGAGCACGCCGCCTTGAATGGCTGCGCCAATGGAAACCACTTCATCGGGATTGACGCCCTTGTTCGGCTCCTTGCCGTTCGTCAGACTGCGCACCAATTCCTGGACCATCGGCATGCGGGTGGCGCCGCCGACCAGGACCACCTCATTGAGATCGGCAGCCGTCATCTTGGCGTCTTTCAGAGCCGATTCAAAGGGCATGCGGCAGCGATTGAGCAGATCCTCGGTCATCTGCTCGAACTTGGCGCGGCTGAGCTTCAGCTGCAGATGCTTCGGGCCACCGGCGTCCGCCGTGACGTACGGCAGGTTGATCTCCGTTTCCAGTACGGACGAAAGCTCGATCTTGGCCTTCTCTGCAGATTCGCGCAGACGCTGCAGGGCCTGCCGGTCCGAGCGCAGGTCGATGCCCTGGTCCTTCTTGAACTCATCCGCAGCCCAGTTGACAATGCGCTGATCCCAGTCATCGCCACCCAGATGGGTATCCCCATGGGTGGATTTGACCTCAACCACACCCTCGCCGACCTGCAGGATGGACACATCGAATGTGCCGCCGCCCAGGTCAAATACGAGGATGGTCTCATCCTTCTTCTTATCGAGGCCGTAGGCCAGCGCAGAGGCCGTCGGTTCATTGATAATGCGCATCACCTCGAGGCCAGCGATCTTGCCCGCATCCTTGGTTGCCTGGCGCTGGCTGTCATTGAAGTACGCCGGCACGGTGATCACGGCCTGCGTCACCGGACCGCCGAGATATGCCTCTGCGTCCACCTTGAGCTTCGCCAGGATCATCGCACTGATCTCCTGCGGGCTGTACTCGCGCCCCGTAATCGGGATCTTGACGCGTACGTCATCCGCCGGGCCCTGCACCACCTCGAAAGAAACCATCTTGCGTTCGACCTCGGTCTCCTCGAAACGGCGGCCGATGAAGCGCTTGATGGAATAGACCGTGTTCTCGGAATTGACCACGGCCTGGCGTTTCGCGGTCTGACCGACCAGGCGTTCACCGTTCTTGTTGAACGCCACAACGGACGGACACAGGCGACCGCCTTCCGCCGTGGAAATGACGGTCGCGGTGCCGCCTTCCATTACCGAGACAACACTGTTCGTGGTTCCCAGATCGATTCCGATGATTCTTCCCATGTTTCAGGCTCCTCTTATGCATGCGCGCGGCGGGCCGCGCCCCGCCCCTGACGCCACCCATCTCCGCACGCAGACCTTCAAATGCAATTTACAGGATACCCGAGCTGTGAAAGAATATCGTTAACAGAACATAGAAGGTTCGTGAGACCCTGTACACTGCGGCGCTTTGCGCCGGATTCGTTCCCCCACTACGGTTCGATCACGCCGAACCAGTCAACCGAGATCGAGAGCGGCGCGTTCTCGAACGAAGCAGCCGAAATACCGATCTTGCCCTCGTGGAGAATGTGCAACTTCTCCTGGCGCCTGCGGATCTGGACGCCGTTGATGTAGGGCGTAAGGATGTCGCCCTCGCAACCGAGGCCGATCTCGTTCACCGCTGGAGCGATTTTCTCGGAACTGGCGATGACCAGTGGCGTGTAGCGCGCCACGCCCTCAGCCAGCCACTGCCCGAACAGCAGCGTGTATGTCTGGTCGGCATAGATGTTGAATTCATACCAACCGGCCAGCGGGTCGTACCGGCAGATCAGGCCGGCGCTGCCCTGCCCGCCCGCGCCGAGCTCCACACGAGCATCCACGCGGACATCGGCATAGGCGTGGGCGTCGTACAACGCATACGCCCACTGATTGGGGGCGCTCAGCGTCAGCCTCAGCGATCCGCTGGCGGCATCGGCATGTAGAGCCTCCCGGCCTGCGGCCGCTTGCAGGAAGATCCAGTATGGGGCTCCGCCATCGAACTCCGCCCTGAATGAGCGCGCGGCGGGTGCAAGCGTCGCAGTGGGACTGGGCGGAACAGGCGAGGGGCTGGGCGTCGGCGTCGACGACGGTACTGGGGATGGCTGCAGCGCTTCCGTGCCCGGCAGCGTCGACGCCGGAGCCTGACAGGCAGATCCGGCGACTAGCAGCAGGAGAATGCAGCGCTGGGCGTGCGTCATGTGCATCTTGAGGCCTCGGATCGGCGATCCGTCCACTTAATCGAGTTTGACCAGCAATAGATCTGCTGGTCAAACAGCCTGGTGGAGATGGCGGGAATCGAACCCGCGTCCGAAAGATTCGATCACGAAACTCTACGAGCGTAGCCTGCCGATTCTAGTCACCACAGGGACCCCGGCGGGCAAGTAACCCTGCAGCCATCTGCTTGTCTTTCGCACAGTTAGCAGAGTCGTGTGCGGCACTCCACCTTTGTCTCGCCCGACCCGTCACCCGGTGGAGAGCGGTGCCGGCGGACGCGGCCTCGTCAAGGAGACCGAGCTGTCAAATCAGTCGCTTATGCAGCGAGAGGCATGGCAGCATAGGAAGTGCTGTTGGCACTTGAGTTTTTGCGCTGAGTTTACGAGGTCGGCGCCGCTCGGCTCGCATTCCGGGACCAGCCTCTCCCGTCGAAGCCTGTCATCCCCGGAGGGAGGTGCCCCAAGGTGCGCGAGGCATCTCCCGATTGCACCGGCATTATAGCATCCCTGTGTTAGAGGAACGTTATAGCCGCCGTTTGAGGTGCCTGAACTTGCCTGAACAATTCCTTTATGCTAGACTTTGTCAGGCCGGGTTGGAATGGCAGCGAAGGTCCTTCTCATCGACGACGACATCGATACGCTCAGGCTGGTCGGCCTGATGCTGCAGCATCAGGGCTATCAGATCACGGCCGCCTCCAGCGGGAAACAGGGGATCGCCAAGGCAGAAAGTGAGCAGCCTGACGTGATCCTGCTGGATGTGATGATGCCCGAGATGGACGGTTTCGAGGTGGCGCGCCGGCTGCGGAAGGACCCCCGCACCCAATCCACACCGATCCTTATGTTCACCGCCCGATCACAGCTGGATGACAAGATTACGGCCTTCGAGGCCGGAGCCGATGACTACCTGACAAAGCCCACCAACCCGGCGGAGCTGCAGGCGCACGTACGCCAGTTGCTGGAACGCGCGCGCAAGAAAGAGGCCGCCGCTGCCGCTTCGGCACGTCGCGGGCACGCGGTCGCCATAATGGCTGCGCGCGGCGGACTCGGAGTCTCCACGCTGGCCGCGAACCTGGCCGCCTCGTTGCAGGCCGGAAGCAAGGCCGAGGTGATCCTAGCCGAACTGGCATCCGGGCCGGGGACTCTCGCCCGTGACCTCGGCCTGCCCCGTCCGAGGCAAGTTGGGGATCTCCTCACGGTGCCTGCGGAGCAGATCACGATCGAGCGGGTGTCTGCGGCACTTGTTCGCCATGGCAGCGGTCTGCGATTGCTGCTGGCGTCAGATAACCCGCGCCGCGAATCCCCGCCCTGGCCAACCGAGCAATTCGTGGCCCTCTTCGAAGGCCTGGCCTCGCTTGCGGACTACATCGTGCTCGATCTTGGGTCAGCACTTTCCCCGTGGGCAGAGAGAATCCTGCCACTGTGCAAGGATTGGATAGTGGTAACCGAGGCATCGCCAGATACGATCACCCTCACGCGGCACCTGATCGACCAGCTCACGGATCTGGGAATCGAACCGGCCATGATCACTGTAGTGCTGAACACCCGCGAGCGGCACAAGACCCAATTGCCCTGGGCGATGGCGCAGCAGCGCCTCGGGCATCCCATCACCGCAGACCTCCGCCCCGCGCCTGAGCTGATCGCCGCCGCAGCGGGGCTGCACTTGCCGGCGGTTGTGGCTGCGCCGGAAGACGTGACCTCGCAGCAGATCATTAAGATTGCGGACAGTATCCGCGTGCCCGCGAATGCCGGCTGAGCCAGGGGTCTGCCGCGCTCGAGCCCGAGCTCGAGACCCGCAGCGCGCCTCCATTCTGCAGACCAGAAACCGAATAGAATCATGACCAGCGTGAAACCCCTGCCACATGGCTGAAATCAAGACCGAACGTTTGGACGGCTACCGCCGCCTGATCGAGATCGCGCGCGACTTGGCATCCACGCTCGACCTGGATGTGCTGCTTGAGCGCATCGTGCGCGCCGCGGCCGAGGTCACCCACTCCGAGGCTGCCTCGATCCTGCTCTACGACAACCTTACGCGACAACTCTACTTTCAGGTTGCCACGGACCTCGACGAGCCGACGCTGCGGGGCAAGGTACTGCCGCTGGATGGCAGCTTCGCGGGCTGGATCGTCTTGAATCGCAAGTCCGTTCGCATCGCCGACGTGCGGGAAGATCCGCGCTTCTTCGACAATGTGGACCGCGTTACAGGCCGGCCGACAAAGTCGCTGCTGGGCGTGCCCCTCATCACCAAGAACAAGGTCGTCGGCGTGCTTGAGGCGCTAAACAAACAGAAGGGCAATTTCACGGAAGGCGACGAATCCATATTTTCGGTCCTCGGCGCGCAGGCGGCGGTGGCGATCGAGAACGCCCGCCTGTTTCAGCAGTCCGACCTGATCTCGGAGTTCGTGCACGAGCTGCGCACACCCCTGGCCTCGCTGAGCACAGCCACCTACCTGCTGCTGCAGCCTGAAATGGCACGCGAGCAGCGCGAACAGATCATCAACAACATTCACACAGAGACCCTGCGGCTCAATTCGATGACCGCATCGTTCCTTGACCTGGCGCGCCTGGAATCCGGACGGGTGCAGTTCCGCAGGTCCGCCTTCAACGTGGCCGACCTGCTGATCGAATGCAGGGACATCATGAGCTCCAAGGCACAGGAAGAGCAGGTAGAGGTCCGCATCGAGGGTACGGATGGCCTGCCGCCCTGGGAGGTGGACCGCGACAAGCTGAAGCAGGTCGTCCTGAATCTGCTCAGCAATGCGATCAAGTACAATCGCCCGGGCGGTTCGGTCGTGCTGAGCGCCCTTGCGCAGGAATCGAGCAGCTGCATCAGCGTGCAGGACACCGGCGCCGGCATCCCCGAGGAGGACATCCCTCATCTGTTCGAAAAGTTCTACCGCGTCCATGAGATGGAAGGCCGTGTCTCCGGCACCGGCCTGGGACTGTCCATCTGCAAGGAAATCGTCCAGGGGCACGGCGGGCGCATGGAGGTCATGAGCAAGCTGGGCGAAGGGACCACGTTCTCGGTGTTCCTGCCGCGTTCCGGCAGGACGCAGCCCCACGGCATGTTGGCGGCCCTCTCCGGTATGGGTTCAGCGCGCCAAGACGGCGCCTAGGCTCCGGGTATCCCAAGCCGCTGACTGCCTGACGCAAGCAAAGGCCTGCGCACGTTGTGCGCAGGCCTCTTTTATTGCCAGGGTTGTGTGTTTCGCCTGGGGGATACTGACGCACGGCGACCCTACTCGCCGCGTTTGCCGAGCCGGTGGTCGAGCATGAGCACGGCAGTACCGCGCGCCTCGACCATCTCCAGCTGCGAGACGACCTCCGCGGCGTTCTTTTCCTCTTCCACCTGCTCGGTGATGAACCACTGCAGCAGGGCCTGCGCCGGGTAATCCTTCTCCTTCAGGGCCGCCTCGTACAAGCCATGGATCGAAGCGGTCACCGCCGCCTCGTGCGCTGCCACCTGCTTGAACACCTCCAGCGGGCTCTTCCAATCGCTCTCCGGGGCTGCAATGGGCTTGAGCGCCACACGCCCGCCGCGATCCACCAGAAACCCGTAGAGCTTCATCGCATGCTCGCGCTCTTCGCCCTCCTGCATGTGCATCCACTTAGCGAAGCCGGGCAGGTTCTTGTCCTCGAAGTACGCCGCCATCGAAAGGTACAGATAAGATGAGTACAGTTCCTTGTTGATCTGTTCGTTGATGGCGTCTTGCATGGCCTTACCGATCATGGGTTCCTCCTTGAGAATTCGCGCCGCACCCTAGCAGGCTGCGGGGTCCACAATTGTAACCTTGTCGTCCTTGTTGGGGACCACACACAGGAACTCGAAAGGCTCCTCCCCGATGTTCTCATAGAAATGCACCGCGCCCTCGGGGATGAAGACCACATCGCCGGAGGTGACCTCGTAGGCCTCTTCGCCGATCCCGATCCTGGCCCGGCCGCGCAGCACGTACTGCTCGTGCTCGACCGTATTGGTGTGCGGCGGCATGCCGCCGCCTTTCTGCATGCTGAAGCGCCGCAGGGCGAAGTTCGGCCCCTCCTGCGGAGAGATCAGCACCTGGATGGTCGTCTCTCTACCTGCCGCCACCGGCCTGGCTTCCACAGATTGCGCGTGTCTGACTGACATGTGCATGTCCTTTCGCGGGCACCGGCCCCTCTGCCGCTGCGAGGCGCTTCAACGCCGGATGCTTCCGTCTGCGACCCGCCAGATTTCGACCCTCTGCAGGAAATCAGGGGCGAACATGCCGGCGTCGGTGGCGGTCAGCATGACCTGCTCGCTGCCCTCCACATAGTGCAGCAAGTCTGCGCGGCGCTGCACATCCAGCTCCGCCATTACTTCGTCCAGCAGGGTCACGGGCCACTCGCCGGTGCGGTCCTTCATCCAGCTCACCTCGGCCAGTTTCAACGCCAGCAGTGTGGTGCGCATCTGGCCGCGCGAGCCGTATTCTCCCAGGTCGATGCCGTTCCCCAGGAATCGCAGCTCATCCCGATGCGGCCCTACAACGGTCATGCCGCGGGCGATCTCCTCCGGGCGCACCTCAGCCAGGCGGGAGAGGAAGCCTTTCTGGATGTCCTCAGTGGTAATGGCCGAACGATCGACCTCCGTGGTCAGCTTCATACCGATCTGGCCGTTGGGCCCGGGCAATGGATCATATGCCGGCTGGTAGTGCAGCCGCAGGATCTCGCGACCGTGGGTAAGCTCATGGTGGATGCGCGCCGCCAGGCGTTCGATCTGCTGTACTGCTGCAATGCGCCAGGCGATGATCTGGGCGCCCAGCCGGGCCAACGTCTCATCCCACACCTCAAGCTGACGGGCATCGCCGCCATTCTCGCCCAGCAACTTGAGCAGGGCGTTGCGCTGCGCCAGCGCCTGTCCGTACTCAGTCAGCACCCCGGCGTAGCTTGGCACGGCCTGCGACAGCGCCATGTTCAGATAGCGACGGCGCTCTTCGGGTCCACCCTCGATGATCTGCGACATCTGTGGGATGAAGATGACGGCGTTGAAATGCCCGATGATCTCGTTGGGCTGCTTCTTCGCGCCGTCCAAGAGGATCTCTTTGCGCAAGCGCTGACCGTTGGCGCCCGTGGGCTCGAGCACCAGGCGTACCTCAAGGCGATGCTTGTTCTTGTTGCGCTCATAGTCGCCCACCAGCCTCGTCACGGCCAGCGCATTGCGGGCCTCCACGAAGTTGACCAGCTGGCGGTCGGTGTGGGTCTGGAATGAGGCAAAGGCGGCCAGGAAGTACACCGCCTCCAGGATGCTGGTCTTGCCCTGCGCGTTGCCGCCAACCAGCAGGACCATCCTTGGCGGGATGGCGATATCCAGCCTGGCGAAGTTGCGGAAGTTGGTGAGGGAGAGGTGCTTGAGATGCATCTACGGGCCGCGCCCGGCATTGAGCTGCGCGGGCAGCCGCAATTCCAGTTCGATCTCATCCCGCATGGGGATGTCGTTGTCGCCCATGAGCGGAATGCCCGGCTTGTGCTTGCGCGACTCAGTTACCGCTCCGCGGCGGACGCGTACCAGCTCAAAGCCGCGCCGCTGATAGAAGCCAAGCGCGTGCAAATTGTCGTTGGTTGCACTCAGGAACACCCGGCGGCAGCCGCGCTTGCCGGCCTCGTCCACCACCGCCTGGGTCAGCGCGGTGCCGGTACCGCTGCCCTCCTTGAGCGCATCCAGCGAGATGATCTCGCAGCCGTCACCTATGATGCTGTAGGTCACGAGGCCGGTCCAGTCGTCGTTGACAAACCCCTCCAGCTGCTCGGGCCGGAAGACCTCTCCGTGTACGAGCATCTCCTCCCCCGACCAATGCTCCTGCCAGAACGCCCTAAGCCGCGGCAGGTCGTCCGGCGTGATACGGCGCAGCGCGGCCATCAGACAAGGTCCTGCACCTCGTCCGGTTCCGGCTTCCAGACCTTCGTCGCGCGGTCAGGGAACACTACCCCGTTGATGTGATCGATCTCGTGCTGGAAGATGCGTGCCAACCAACCCTCGGCCCTGATCTTCATGGGCTGACCGCGGCGGTTGAGGCCCTTGATGCGCACGCTGGAGTAGCGCTCCACTTCGCCCACCAATCCGGGAATGGACAGGCAGCCCTCCACGCCCACGACAGTCTCACTGGAGGCCTTCACGATCTCAGGGTTGGCCACGATGTACAGCTTTGGCCTGACCTCCTGCACGGGCGCCTCGGGCACTGCCTGGGAGACCACCAGTCCTTCGTCTTCTTCCGGCGGCTCGGCATACTCGACCACGATCAGCTGTTCGGAGATGCCGACCTGGGGCGCGGCCAATCCGACGCCCGGCGCGGCGCGCATGGTCTCGATCATGTCGTCGATCAGAGCCTGGAAGTTCCTATCAAACGCGGATACCGGCCGCGCCTTGCGGCGTAGCACCGGATCCGGCAAGGTGACGATGGTGCGAAGTCCCATGATCGCATTTCCCGAGGAGGGGTCCACCGATTTTACTCGCGTTTTCCGCCCCCTTCGTCCGGGCCCTCAGGCTCATCCAGCTCCCGCTGATTGTCGTGATACGCCATGAGCCAGTCGGACATGCGCTCGCGCTCCGCGGCCGTCTCCATTTCGCGCTTCTGGGCGGCCCGGGTCTCGCGCCGCCGGTCGATATCGGCCTGCACCGCGCTGGGATCGCGCACGTCCTGGAAATCCAGGCTCGCGCCGCCAATGGTGATGTAGACCGTCCCGAAGTTCAGGAGATATCCGGCCAGTCCCACACGCTCGGCCTCGGTGCTGAGGATGTTCTCCAACGGCGCCGCGCGGCGGGTCTCGCTTCCGAATGGCTTCTTGTCGATATCGAGTATCTGGTCCGACGTCACAACGAAGATGTCGTTGTGCCAGTCAAGGAACTGATAGATCCACCACAACATCGTCGGGATCAGCAGCGTCGGCAGGACCAGCATGGTGGTGTCGATCACCGGCATCTCTGTTGGATCGAAGAGCCGCTGGCCGGGCGTCTGCGAGAGCCTGATCAAGCGCGCCAGCATGCCTGCGCCGATGAGCAGCATGAGCACGGTCGGCTGCCAGGTCTGCTGCAGTAGAACGAACCAGTGCTTGCGATAGATGATCGTCCCGCCTTCTTCCACCCGCAGGTTGAACCACTTTTCGCCGATCACCCTCAGCATCGAGCGCCGGTACAGGGACGGGGGGACCATCCTTTCGGTCGGCGGCGTCTGCCCCACGTCCAAGACCACGGGCTGCCCCATCTTGCGCCGAAGGACGTTGCGCATGGTCTCCCGCTCTGTACGCGAAGCTGAGCGCTTGGTGCGGGTCCAGTGTTCCTCGACGAGGCGCGCAGCCTCGAAGGGACGGGCGACGTTCTTGAAAACGATCTTACCCACGTACGTCCGCACCACGACGTCGCCGTAGTCCAGCAGCCGGCCCAGCATGTCGGTTTCGACGCCCACCGAGAGCACCGTGGTCAACGGCGCCTCCTGCCGACTGTCATACAGGCCGATCACCTTCTCCAGCCAGATGACTCGCTGGCTCGTGACGATGTAGAAATCATTTCCCCAGTCGAGCCAATTCCACACGGCCCAGCCGATGATCGCAAGGAACAACAGCCCCGCACCGAAAATGGCGAAGAACGCGCGGCTGAGCATGAAGTGCATCAAAAGCAGGATCGGCGCGGCCAGCGCAACGATCGGCAGGCTGAGCGCCTGGTATAAGACCACCTCATGCTTGCGGGCGATGAAGTGGATGGCCTCGTTGGGACCGCGCCAGTCGAAGTGCAGGCGGTGCAAGAGCTGCCGGCTGCTCATCGAGACTTGAAAGGCCTTCTTCAGCCCGGGCAGCTGCCGGGCGTGTTCCAGCAGGTCGGTTCGCGGGATGCTGAACAGGGAAACCTGCTCCGAGGCGACGGCATTGGTTGTGCGCGTACCCGCCGCAAGCAGCGAGTCCTCCCCGAAGTAGTCGCCGTCGACCAGCGGCGCCAGCTCCTGCTCCTCGCCGCGACGCCGGCGAGTGATGCGTACCGCGCCCCGCTGGATGATGAAGAAGTGCTCTGCCTGCTCGCCCTTTAGATAGATGGTTTCCCCCTCAGCCCGGGTCTGCTCCTGCAGGTTGGAGGCTATGGCTTCCAGTTCCTCCTCCCGCAGTTCCTGGAAGAGGTGGATTCGGCGAAGGAATGCAACGCGCGCTTCCGAGGAGACCACGTGATCATTCTAATGCTTCGCGAACGATGGCGCAACCATATGACCGAGTCTCGCTCACGCGCGGTGATTCGCCCGCCAGCAGCGCCGCCACCGCCTGCTCGAGGAAGAGGCTCTTCGGCATGCGCTGTGCAAACGAAGTGTCATCCACCGCGCCGCGGTAGCGCAGCCGGCCCTGGCGGTCGATCACATAGACCTCGGGGGTAGTCTGCGCGGCGTACAGGTCTGCCACGACATGCTGCCGATCCACCAGGATCATTGGCAGGCGCCGGGCGCGAGCGGCCGCCGCCATCGCGGCCGGGGTCTCATTGGCGTTCGATGCGATCAGAAGCACCTCGACGGCCTCGCCCCAACGCTCACGCCACGCCGTGATGAGGTCATCCGTCCGCACGGCATGCGGACAATCGCAGGACCAGAAGTTCAGGACGACGATCCGCTCGCGATAGTCGCCGAGTCTGTGCAGCCGCCCATCGAGATCCGGAAGTTCGAAATCGGGTGCAATTTCGTCGATTCTCACCGGGCGGATTATATCGTGGCGCATTTGCGCCTCCTCGCATTGCAGACCGGGTCAGCTCGTCCCGCCTGCGCTGCACCGCCGTGGCCGAACGCCATGACGGGCAGGCACAGGTGAGGGAGGCTGACTCCGGGGGGCGATGGAAGGACCGCTTCCACGCGATCTGCGTGCCGGCAGGGTCATAGCGAGCAGCGCAGCTCCCCTGCACTTGCCCACGCGAATTGGCTCCATTTTCCGCATGTTAGAATGACCGCAACATGAAGAAATGGCAGTTCTGGCTGGGAATATTCATCAGCCTGCTCTTCATTTGGCTCGCAGTGCGCGGACTGCGGCTGGATCAATTCTGGGATGCCGTGCGCAGCGCGAACTACTGGTGGCTCCTTCCGGGCGTTGCGGTGTACTTTGTGGCGGTCTGGGCACGCGCATGGCGCTGGCACTACCTGCTGCACCCAATCAAGGATATCCCGACGAACGCCATGTTTCCCATCACTGCCATCGGCTACATGGGCAACAACATCTATCCGGCGCGCGCCGGCGAGGTGCTGCGGGCGGTCGTCCTGAAGAGGCGGCAGAATGTATCCGTCTCGGCCTCGCTGGCCACCATCATCGTGGAGCGCATCTTTGACGGCGTGGTCATGCTGGGTTTCGTCTTCGCCAACCTGCCTGAACTCGCGCGGCTGACCAGCAGCTCGGGCTTCGTGGGCAACATCGAGCAGCTGGCGCTGATCGGCACGGGTGTTTTCGTCCTGGCACTGCTGCTCTTCCTGCTGGCCGCCATGTTCCCGGCCGCCAGCCTCAGGATCGGGGCCCGGCTCGTCGACCGTCTGCTTCCCGCCAGCATGCGGGATGCGGCAAACCAGCTGCTGCATACGTTCCTCGGCGGCCTGGCCGCCCTGCGCTCGCCCGTCGGCATCTTCATGGTCTTTGTCACCTCGGTGGTCATCTGGCTGCTCGAAACAGGCAAGTACTGGTTCGTCATGCACGCCTTTGACTTCAGCGTCTCGTTCTTCGCCCTGATGCTGATGAATGGGATCGTCAATCTTGCCACCACCATCCCCTCCGCCCCGGGCTACATCGGCACCTTCGACGCGCCGGGCATCGCCGTGCTGGTCGCCTACGGCGTCGAGCAGGCTGCCGCCGCCGGCTACACGCTGGTGCTGCACGTCGCTTTGTGGCTGCCGATCACACTGCTTGGGGCGTACTTCCTGGCAGGCGAGGGCATCCATTGGAGCGACTCCCTGCGCGCTCAGACAAGAGAAATCTAACCACGAAGCGCACAAAGTGACACAAGGGAACACCTGCGGGCTTATGCTTTGCGCTGCCTGGTGCCCTTCGTGGTGAGAATCGAGGGTTCTTGAAGATCGCCATCATCGGTGCAGGCTTCGGCGGCATGGCGGGGGCATATGATCTCCGCCGCCTGGGTCACGACGTCACCATTCTCGAGTCGGCGGACTACGTGGGCGGACTGGCCAGCGGCTTCAAGGAGCCGCACTGGAACTGGTCGGTGGAGAAGTTCTACCATCATTGGTTCCAGTCGGATCGGTGGATGCTCGGCCTGATCCGCGAACTTGGCTGGACGGACAAGGTCCGCTTCCCGCGCCCCTATACTGTGCTGCTGCACAACGGCAGGTGGTATCCATTCGATTCGATCCTCAAAGCGCTGCTGTTTCCAGGGCTCGGTTTTGGCCCCGATAAGGTGCGCTTCGGCTGCGTTGGATTGTTCCTGCGCCTGACGAACAACTGGAAAGCGCTCGAGCGCCACACCGCCAATGAGTGGATGACCCGCTGGGCCGGCCGCCGCGTCTACGAGAAGATGTGGAAACCGCTGCTCATCGGCAAGTTCGGCCCCTACTATCAGGACGTCAACATGGCATGGATGTGGGCGCGGCTGAAGGCCCGCAGCACGCGCCTGGGCACGTTCGAGGGCGGCTTTCAGAACTTCGCCGATTTGTTCGCGCGGCGCCTGCGCGAGATGGGCGTGGACCTGCGCCTGGGCGCCGGCGTCCAATCGATTCGCCGGCAGGCGGACGGCAAGCTGCTCGTCGATACGGCGGGTCGAATCGGCACTCCGGTCTACGATCAGGTCCTGGTCACGACCTCACCGGCGCTGCTCGCGAAGCTGTGCCCGGAGCTGCCCGAGTCATACTTGAGGGGTCTGCTCGAACTGAGATCCATGGGCGCAGTCGTTATGGTGTTGTCGCTCAAACATCAGCTCTCCACGCAGGGCTACTACTGGTTCAACCTGCCGAAGGAGGCAGGCTACCCGTTCCTGGCCCTAGTCGAGCATACGAACTTCATCCCGCCGGCGGAGTTCGGCGGGGATCACATCGTGTACGCGGGCGACTATCTGGAAGCGGGCCACGAGTACTTCGCGTTGACCGATGAACAGCTCGTGGAGCGCTTCACGCCCTCCTTCAAGAAAATCAATCCCGCCTTCGAGCGGGATTGGGTGAAGAAGGTCCGGGTCTTCCGCACCAACTATGCCCAGCCTGTTCCGCTTGTGAATCATTCGAAGAACATACCACCCATCCAGACGCCCATCGAGGGGCTGTACTTCGCCTCCATGAGCCAGGTCTACCCGTGGGATCGCGGAACCAACTTCGCCGTCGAGATCGGCCGCCGCGCGGCGGCGATCATGCTCCAAGCCGTGTGATCGCGCCGTTCTCCCAAAATCGAGTTGCCTCTACAGACCGCCGGCAAGGTTATGCCCTTGGGCGGGTTGTCGACCCCGGCCATGCCGTGGACGAGAGGATTGAGGGTAACAGCGGGGGGACGATTGCAGCATTCGGAGGGGGAGAACCTCAATCCCGGCGGGCGCTGCCGCGAGGCTGATGCGCGAGGACCGGCAGTTGCCCGCCCAATACTCACCGTTTCTGCCCACCAGCCTGCATCTCATGCCGCCACGGGTCCCTTACAACCCGGAAGGTGCCCGCAACGCCGCGGGGCGCGGCGGTGTTAACTATTGTGTCATCAAGCATGTCATCCATCGACTTTGTTGAAAGGAGCAAAAAGGAATGCCAGCAAAGAAAGCAGCAAAAGCAGCACCAGCGAGCGCCCCGGCTTCGGGCATGAACACGGTCTGGATGTGGGTATACGCCGTGGGCATGGTGGTCGCTGGCCTCGCCGGCGGACTCGGCTTCAGCAACAACATCCTAAACTTGGTGTTGCTACTAGCCGCGGTCCTGGTCGGCTTGTTCTACTTTGACCCCGACGAGGTCGGACAGTTCGGCCTGCGGGTCCTGGTTCTCTACTTCGCAAAGGAGGGCCTGGGCCTGGTGCCCGGGGTAGGAGGCTTCATCACCGGCTTCTTCGGCGGGTGGGTGTTCTTCCTGTTCCCGGTTGTGCTTGCCATGGCCCTCCGCTTCTTCTGGAGCAGGCGCATCGCGCCCTTGTTTTGATCCGCCCGAGACCGAGAAAAGCCGCCCTTGAGGGCGGCTTTTCGTTCTCTGGGATCAACTCGGGGACGAATTCTACCTGAGATCCCTCCCAATCTCCCCCTTCAAGGGATAAGGGGTGGGAGTCCCCCTCGCCACTCGGTCGCGCAGGCGCAATCAGCGCGATTCGAGGACCGCTTTCAGCTTGGTGAGGTCCTCCGTCAGCTGCTTCTGCATGTACTTCTGGATCGTGTGTTCCTCGGCCTGGATCATGTTGGCGGCGGTGGCCTGGGTGGAGATATCCACCCAGGTGCCTCCGTCTGAGAACTCAAGCTTGTACATGGTGTGCAAGTGCAGCGGTCCGGACAGCGACTTGAATCCATATCGGCGGTGGGCCTCATGTTCCGTGATCTCAAACGTCCCTTCGAGGCGGCGGCCCATCAGGTGACCAACGCTCCGAAAGGAAGTCCCCACCCCGCTGGCTCCGTCAGGGACGTTGCCGGACGCCAATGTCCCGGCTTGCCATTCGAAATCCCTGGCGGATGAGGTGATGAAGTCGAAGACCTCGTTCAGGGGCCGGTAGATGAGAATGCTGGATTCGATCTTGATCATGGCTTTGTCCTTTGGATGGGAAAGGCGGGCACGTCCAGCGGGTGCTCGGAACAGGCATGCATTTCGGGGCGTCGATCAGCGCTCAAGTCTTGTCTGTCCCCGCCCTGGGCTGCGCCAGGCGCACATTCAGATTGAGCCCGTTGAGGCTGTACTCGTTGAGCCGGCTCACGGCCTTGTCGGCCTCGCTTTGGGCGCTCATGGTGACGAACCCAAAGCCCCTGGATTCGCCGCTGCGGCGGTCCCGGATGATGCTCACGTCCAGCACTTCTCCTACCTGCGCGAACACGGTTATCAGGTCGTCCTCAGTGGTGGCTTTGGACAGATTTCGGATTTGCAGCCTTACGTCCAAGTTTTCGGTCCTCACTTCGAGCCTCGGAGAAAAGTCCGGCCGCCAACCCCATAGCAGGGCTGGCGGCAGATTCAGCGCCCAAGACCGCTTTTTCGGCGTCGGGCTCCTCATGGCGCGTTTGCCGCCTCTCGATCCCTCGGGCGAAAGCCGACTACATGCGCTCCGTCTTCGGCTTGGCGACATTGACCTTCAGCTCGTGCTCCGCCAGCGAATAGGCATTGAACATGCTGATGGCCTTTTCGGCCTCGATCTGGTCGGCCATGTTCACAAAGGCGAAGCCCTTTGATTCGCCGCTGCTGCGCTCCTTGATCACCTCGACCGAGGCGACGGCTCCGGCCTGCGTGAACAAGGTCCTCAGCTCGCCCTCGGTGGTCGACTTAGCCAGGTTACCTACGTACAGTCTTACGTCCATTTGCGAATACTGCTTTCTCCGGCTCATCCGGGAAAAAGAAAACCGCCCGCCCATAACAGGGCCGGCGGCAGAGGCACCACACAGAACCAGTTATCCAATTCCAGACTGTTAGAGAAAGTGTACCACGTTCTGAGACCGCCACGGTTCTTCTCTAACGTTAATGTGATCTTACATAAACCTCCATTGACCACATGCCCTGCGCGGCAGACAATCGGCGGCGTACTGCAACGCAGGCACATAAGGGTAGACATGTCAAATCCATCACGGCCCGCCTCCAAGTCCCGCCTCCCCGAGAGATCATTTCTATTTGAGCGCGTCGTCCCCGCCTCACTGATCGCCCTTGGCATCCTGACCGTGGCACTGATCCTGTTCGCCCTGGGCGTGCTGCTGGGCCTCGTTAGCTTCTGAGGGCCGTCATCCGTCCTCTTCGATCTCTGTTCTTTCCTCTTTCTTCTTTCCTGATCAAGGAGCCCCGTGTCCCTCAACCACATCCTGCCCTTCCTCTCCACCGCCCTCATGCTCGGCTTCACCCTATACGTGTTGCAGCGCTACACCGTGCGGCGCGCGCCCCACTTCCTCTTCTGGGGCATCGGCCTTGCCTTCTTCGGCGCCGGCAGCTTCGCCGAGGCTTATCTTGCCCTGGCGTGGAACCGCTGGGTGTTCTTCGCGTGGTACTTGTTCGGCGCGGCGCTCAA